>JANLQX010000401.1:0-23132 GCA_031368095.1 Actinomycetes bacterium
ATTCGTTCGATCGGAAGCCGTCGAAGCCGTGCCCAAGTCGAGTCTATGCGCGGGTCCAGAGAGCCCGGCGACGCCCCCGACTCACTCACCCCGTTCGGCTATCCGCCGGCTGCCATCGACGAGTAGTCGATGGCGCCGCCATCCTCGACGCTCCCGCCGCTTCGTCGCCAGTCCTCGGCCCGCAACGGACGATCGAACAAATAGCCCTGCGACGACGGACACCCGAACGAGGCCAGCGCGGCGCGTTGGCCTTCGGTCTCCACTCCCTCGGCGACGGTCTCCAACCCGAGCGTGTTGGCCATAGTCACTACGGCGGCCACGAGCGCCGCGGCTTGACGGTCCGTATCAATTCGTTGCACGAAACTCCGATCGATCTTCAGCACGTCGACGGGAAGGTCTTGGAGCGACGCCAGTGATGAATACCCGGTGCCGAAGTCGTCGATCGCTAGCTGTAGCCCGGCGCGGCGGAGGTCATGCATGCAGTCGAGCAGCGACCGATCGACGAGCGAGGACTCGGTGATCTCTAGGCGGATCTGATGGGGGGAGAGGCCTCGCTCGTCCAGCGCGGCGAAGACCTGCTCACGGAACTGGACCTCATGAAGCTGTCGAGCGGCAACGTTCACTGAGATGTAGAAGTCGTCATCGACCAGTCCGTCACGAGTCAGTGAAACAAGCATGTCGATCGACTTCGTCAGAACCAGTTTACCAAGTGCACTTATCAAGCCGGATCGTTCCGCCACCGGGATGAACACGTCGGGACTGAGGAGGCCAAGGGTCGGGTGCGACCACCGTGCAAGCGCCTCAGCGCCGCGTCGGCGGCCGGTGGTTGTCTCCACGATCGGCTGAAAGAAGACATCAATGTCGCCGTTGTTGATCGCGAGGTCGAGGTCAGCGCGGATGATCGCGTTGTCGCGGGCCGTCTCGCCCATTCGTTCGTCGAACCGTTCGATCTCACCGGGACCGCGTCGCTTGGCCTGGTACATCGCAATGTCGGCCCGACGAAGCAGATCAGCGGCATCGACGAAGCCGTCGCCGGGTTCGAGGATCGAGATGCCGATCGATGACGAAACCGTGAACCGGCGCCCGTCGAGCTCGAAGGGATCCTTCAGCGCAGCCGTGATGCGGGTCGCGAGATTGGCCACATGATCAACGTCGAAAACTCCGGTGCGGATGACAACAAATTCATCCCCTCCGAGACGCGCCACCAAGTCACCGGAGGAGCACGTCGAGTGCAAACGGTTTCCGAACTGACGAAGAAGGTCATCGCCAATTTGATGCCCGTAACCGTCGTTGACGAGCTTGAAATCGTCCAGATCAAGGAGGAGCAACGCCACACTTGAGCCGTTCGAGCGCGCCCGGCCCAAATCAACTTCGAGTCGATTGCGCATCACGGCGCGATTCGCGAGGCCGGTCACCACGTCGGTCGATGCTTGGGTCCGCAGCCGCTCCTCGGCGTCATGGCGCAGCATCGCCGTCGTGACAATCTGCGCAAATGCGGGGACCACGCGTCGGGTTGCGTCGTCGGGTTCGTACATCGAATCGACCGCCGAAAGAGTCAGCATCCCGAGGTGCCCCGTCGGACCAACGAAAGGTGCCGTCATCAGCGCGCCCAGCGGCGGAAGTTCCGGGCGGTGCATGAGGTCAAAAACGGGACGGTCGACGTCGGTCGATCGTTCGAAGGAAAAGCTCGGGAGTCCGTCGGGTAGGGCGATAGCGATCGGCTCCGACGGTCGGGCATCAGAGCCGTCGGCGTTCATGAACATTTCGATGTCAACAACGCTCCCCTGTTTCGCCCACCACAGGCCGGCACGGTCCGCAGCAGCAAACACGGCGAGCTCGACCAGGCCACGACGGAGTTCTTCGAGCAGTTCCCCGGGCAACGCCGCCGAAAGTCGCATGGTCACGCTCGACAGGAGCTGCTGGGCCCGGGCAAACGACGCCACGGTCCGCTCAAACGTGATTCGTTCGGTCACGTCACGAGCATTCAACAGCACGCCGTTGATCGTCGGATCATCGATCAGGTTGCGAACCCGACACTCGAGGTGACGCCACGAACCGTCGGCGGTAAGGAACCGCAACACCTTGGGCGCATCCGATTCAAGAAGAGCGGCAGCGGCAGCAAAATCGTCGGAGTGGATGTAATCGAGAGCATTTTTCCCTTCGAGTTCGCTCCGCTCATAGCCAAGGTCGCGGACCGACGCGCTCGCAAACTTGATGTTGGCTTTCGCGTCCAACACCCCGAGCAGATCACTCGAACTTTCCAGCACCGCTTGGGACCAGCGCGCATTGTCCTCGATCGCTTTTGACAGCACCCGACGGTCAATGGCGTTGCCGATGATTTCAAAGGCGTTTCGGGCCGCATGCAATTCGTCGGGATCAAGTTCGGGATCGTCGTCGGCCACGTGATACGAAAAGATCCGGATGCTCCCTTCGCGGTCAGTGCGGGTCACCAGAATGAGCGAACCGCCACGGGACCGGACCCAGCGTAAATACTGCGGCGACTCGTCGCCCAGCTCCGATGATCGGATGATGACCACGCCGTCCACCGCGTCGTTGACGAGATCGGCCACGAAGTCGGCCCGAACACCCGTCGTAGCCGGAGCGAGCCGTGCCACCTCCTCGGGCCAGGCCCACGGGAGATGCTCGATCACGCGCTTGGAACTCAGCGTCCAGAACGAAATCGTCGAAGCGTGCAACACTGCCGCCAACTCAGTTGCCGTTTCGTTCAACGCCGGGCCGAGGTCACCATGGGCCGCCAGCGCGACACGATGCGAGGCGCGCTCCACGACTGCGTTGAGTTGACGTCGACGAGCCGTGGCGTGCTCGCCGACCCGTCCGGCGTGGAGCTCGACGATCGCCACGACCACGCCATGCTGCTCAGCAGTCACCACGGGACGCAGCGTCAGGAGTACCGGCCGAAGCGCCCCGCTGGAGTCGGCCATGACCACTTCGAGGGTGGCGAGAGGAATGTTGTCCCGAAATAGGCTGATGACCAGCGCCTCGACCCGGCTTCGGTCCTCGTAGACGAGAAGCTGCAGCGCACCGATTCGCTCGACGTCGGCGATGGAGTAGCCAAAGCTGCCGGGTCCCCGGAGAATCCAAAATCGGCGAGACGGCAGCTCGACAAAGACGACCAGGGCATGCACGTCCGCCATAACGGCGTCGAGGACCGCTCCGGAAAGTACGGGGCCGGGCAACTCGGGAGTACGTACTTCCAAAGCAGCCGAGGTCGGAGGCGGTTGTCGCGTCGAACCCATGGCGCCTTGAATCTCGACACTCCACCCTCGCTACTGAAGCGAAAAAGCCGGCGAAAAATCGCCGGCTTCTCCGCAGGTTTCTCCGCTTCCGGACGATGGAAAGTCCGATTCTTACCGTGCCTTACGAGCGACCCTTCAACGCCTCCAACAGCTTCGGCAGCACCTTATGGACGTCGCCAACAATTCCCAGATCGGCGATCCCGAAAATGGGGGCTTCCTTGTCCTTATTGATGGCGATGATGTTCTTGGCGCCCTTCATGCCGACCATGTGCTGGGTGGCGCCGGAAATGCCGGCGGCGATGTACACCTCGGGCTTCACCGTCTTGCCGGTCTGGCCGACCTGGTAGGCGTAGGGCACCCAACCGGCGTCGACGATCGCTCGCGAAGCCCCGGGGGCACCGTGCAACGACTTGGCCAGCTCTTCCACCATGGCGAACTTGTCGGCCTCACCGAGACCACGCCCGCCGGAAACGACAACCTTTGCCTCGTCGAGCTTCGGGCCGGTCCGCTCCTCCACATGACGCTCCGTCACGACGGCCGACGACATGGCGCCCGAGTCCGGCACGGCGATGGTTTCGACGCTCGCGGCCCCGTCACCTGACGGCTCGGGGGCATAGCTCTTCGGGCGAACCAAAACCAGGAATGGTCCGGCGCCGGTGAAGCTGGCCTTCAGAATCTTGGACCCACCGAACACGGCGTGGTCAGCAACGAGCGTGTCACCCGAAACGGACACTCCAACCGCGTTGGTGAGGACCGTCCGATCAAGTTTGACGGACAGTCGGCCGGCGATGTCGCGACCGTCGTACGTCTGCGCCAGAAGGATCGCATCAGGTGCGTTCCCGCCCGAAACGAGTGCTGCGATGGCCGAGGCGACCGGCACACCGAGCAGGGCACCACCGAGATCGCCGGTGGCGTAGACCTTCGATGCGCCGTAGCTGCCGAGCTCTTCGGCCACGGCAGCGCCGTCTCCGGCAACGATCGCCTCGACCGTGGCACCGGTGGCGCGAGCGGCGGTGAGGAGCTCAAGGGAACTCGTGGCAACAACGCCGTCGGCGACTTCGGCGACGACCCAAATTTTGGAAATAGCCATTGTGGTGTTCTTTCTTCAGACGAAAATGAAACGGGAGGAAGTCTGAGCCAAAGCTCAGATGACCTTGAGCTGTTCGAGGAACTCGACGATCTTCACGTGCGCTTCGCCGTCGTCTTCGATGACCATGCCGGCTTGACGGGCCTCGGCGTCGGTCACGGAGTCGATTTTCTGACCGGCGCCCGCCCAACCGACCGACGACGCGTCGATGCCGAGGTCGGAAATCTTCAGCTCTTCCAGGGGCTTGCCTTTCGCCGCCATGATGCCCTTGAACGACGGATAGCGAACTTCGACGACGCCCGCAGTCACAGTGACCATGGCTGGCAGCGAGCTGCTCACCTCGTCGAAGCCTGACTCCGTCTGGCGCTCGACGGCAACGGTCGAACCGGACACCGTGACTTTCTTGGCGAAGGTCACCGACGGCATCCCGAGCAACTCCGCAACCTGCACCGGCGTGGTCCCGGTGTATCCGTCGGTCGACTCCGTGGCGGCGATGACCAAGTCGGGATTGACCCGCTTGATGGCGGCGGCCAGGACCTTGGCGGTCCCCAGTGAATCCGAGCCCTTCAGGGCCGGGTCGCTCACCAAGATGGCGCGGTGGGCGCCCATGGCGAGTCCGGTACGAAGGCCGCTCTGTTCGGAGTTGGGAGCCATCGAAACGAGCGTGACCTCGCCACCACCGGCGGCTTCAACGAGGCGGAGGGCCATTTCCACGCCATAGGCGTCGGAGTCGTCGAGGATCAACTTTCCTTCCCGGACGAGAGCATGGGTAGAAGGATCGAGCGAGCCCGGAATAGCCGGGTCGGGGATCTGTTTGACGCAGACGGCGACGTTCATGACGTCGTATTCTGATCCCCCGCGTCGTGCTTGTGAAAATTCGCACGAACTCGTGTGCCGGGAGTCACTCGCCGACGGCTCGCCGTGGAGCTCGTGGGGTTCGTTGTGAAAGTGGTGTTCATCGTCAATCCGTCGGCCTCTGGGGTGACGGCGCGCGGACGGGTCATGATCCAGAACGCCCTGGCCGCCAGCCACGACCTCACGGTGGCCGAGACGAAGCGTCGCGGTCATGCCACCCGCCTAGCGCAGGGAGCGGCGGCTACGGGCGTCGACGTCGTGGTGTCGTTCGGCGGTGACGGCACCGTCAACGAGGTCGCCAACGGTCTCGCTCGCTCGACCACCGCACTCGCCGTTCTGCCCGGCGGGTCCACGAACGTGTTTGCCCGCACGCTCGGCCTCGTGAACGAACCGGTCGAGGCAACCGGTCAGCTGCTCAGCGCTCTCGGGCGAGGCTCAATCCGACGAGTGGGACTGGGCAACGTCAACGGTCGCTTCTTTTGCTTTCACGTGGGCATGGGCTACGACGCTGCCGTCGTCGAACAGGTTGAACGCCGAGGCCAGCTGAAGCGCTACCTCGGTCACCCGCTATTCGCCTACGCCGCCATCGACACCTGGATCCGACGATACGACCGCACTCATCCGGCGTTTCGGGTGGAGTTCGGCGAAACCCATGTCGACGGCTTCTTTGCCGTGTGCCTGAACACCGATCCCTACACCTATCTCGGGTCGCGACCGCTCTCCCTGGTTCCGCAAGCAACGCTCGATGATCCCCTCGGGTCGGTCGTGCTTCGCTCGCTCGGGCTGCGGGCGACGATGCGGACCGTGGTCGCGGCCTTTCGTGGGGGCGGCCGCCTCGGCGCCGTTCCCACCGCCGACGTCCGCCACGGGTTGCAATCGTTTCGCGTCGTCGGATACCGGCCGTTTCCCTGGCAGGTCGACGGAGATCACCTGGGCGATGCCGAGGTGCTCAACTTTCGTTGGGAACCCAACGTGATCGATCTCGTCCTCCCGTAGGGTCCGGTGCACGCGCAACGGGTCATGCGCCTCACCGCCCCGCCGATGTGGAGCCGTTCGCCTCATTGAGCTGCACCGGTCCAGGCATCGATACTGGATGTCGTGCAAGTTTCCGGTGACGGTCACGCCAAGTCGCCATCACCGCTCCGGGTTCTCTGGCACGAGTTCGTCCGGGTCCCGGCCTTTGCCGCACACCGACGATGGACGAGGGCGCGCCGTCGACGCCGTCTGCGACCACTCCAATGGGACCGCGATCGGACGGTGCTGCTGTTCTTCGAGGACGTCGAGCGCGACACCCTTTTCTCTGGTGACCGGCGAATCAAACGGGCCGCCCGCAAGGTGGTGCACTCGCGGCGTCGAGGCCAACGCGTGTCGGGGTTCGGCGTCGCCTTCGACCGACTGGTCGCAGGGCTCACGTCAGTTGGCTGCGACGTCGTCGTGAACGATGGCGCGCTCGCCATACAAAACCCCACCTACCCCGTTGGGCTCGCCGGCTACCCGGGAGTACTCGACTATTGGGATCTTCCCAATCCACAGATCATCGGCCACGGTCCGTACGACCATCCGAACGTCGAACCCAAGCTCATGGACGATCCTCGGCGCCGTTTCTACTTGGCTGCTTCGAAGTGGGTGGCCGACATGTTTGAACCCGGATACCCCGGAAAGAATGAGGTGTGGTTCGCCGGAGTAGATCTTGATGAATGGCCCGACTATTCCCATCATGACAAGACCATCGACTTTATTCTCTACGACAAAATCCGTTGGAATAAAGACACCGTTCGGGCTGAGATCCGCAACCCGGTCGAGGCTGCACTCCGAGCGCGTGGGCTGCGGTACGAGGTGCTGATGTATCGCCAGCACGATCAGGCGACCTACCGGCAGACGCTGGCGAAGGCTCGTGGGCTGATCTTCCTGTGCGAGCACGAGAACCAGGGCCTCGCCTATCAGGAGGCCATGGCCACGAACGCACCAGTGTTCGCCTGGGATCCGGGTTCGTGGCAGGACCCGAATCGCTCCGCCTACGGGGTGGGGCATGTGCCCGCGTCGTCGGTGCCGTACTTTGCCGATGGGGTCACCGGTGAACGGTTTCGGGACTCCACCGAACTGTGTCGAAAGCTCGATGATTTTGTGAGCCGGTGGGATACCTATACGCCTCGTATGTGGGTCGAGGAGCACCTGTCGTTGGCGGTATCGGCAAACCGGTATCTGGAGCTTTACACGTCACTCCTGCCGACGACGCAGCCGATCATTTCGGAACGATTCGACAGCCACTGACGGGACGTTCGTGATGACCGCGTCAACGTCCATCCGAGCGAGGGCGAGCATGCGGGACGGATCGTCAACGGTCCAGGTATTGACCGTCAGTCCGACCTCGTGAGCAAGGTCGCACATCCGTCGGGTCACCCCACGATGGTAGGGATGAACCGCCACGTGCCCGGCGGCGGCGGTCCGATGGATCAACGCCTTCAACCGCAGTGACGAGAGTGGCGACCGGGTAAAGAGATAACCCGTGCGGAGGGTTTCGTCGAGACGAAGTACCGCATCGATCGTCTCGAATCGAAACGATGAAATGAGCATCCGGTCACCATCGCCACGTTCCCCGAGGAGGACAACGACGGAGGCCGCTACCGAGTCACTCGGATCGAAATCCGGCTCCGATCGATCGTTCTTGATCTCAATGTTGACCTGCATCCCGTGGCACGCGTTCAGTGCGTCGCTGAGCAAAGGAACATGGTCGGGTAGCTCGGCGTGGCGACGCCGAGCGATGGGGCCGAGACCAGTGATTGACGGATCATGATGGACGACGAGAGCTCCGTCGACCGTGCGGCGGACGTCGAGCTCCACCATGGCTGCGCCCTGGCGGTGCGCTTCAACAAAGGCGTCGAGCGTGTTTTCTCGACACGTCTTCGATGCCCCGCGGTGGGCCACGATCATCGGCATCTTCGACATTGGGCCGCGACGGTACTTGGCCCTCGGCGCGACGGTAACGTGCACGCATGCTTCAAGGTGTTCGTGTCGTCGAGCTAGCTATCTGGGTCGCTGGTCCGGGAGCCGGTGGCATCCTCGCCGATTGGGGGGCCGCGGTCATCAAGGTTGAGGGGCCGGCCGGCGATCCGATGCGGAACCTGTTCGGCAACCTCGGAATCGACCAGGCGCGAGTTCCACCGTATGAACTCGACAACCGGGGAAAGCGCTGCGTGATGCTGGACCTCCGCCAGGAGGGCGCCAGGGCCGACCTCCTCGCACTGCTCGGCGACGCAGACGTATTCCTGACAAACCTTCGGCCCGACGCGCTCGAACGCCTCGGTCTTGACCATGAATCCGTTCGGGCGAGCTTTCCTTCGCTGATCTATGCGTCGGTGACCGGTTACGGGTTGGAGGGCCCCGATCGCGACCGGGCGGGTTACGACATCGGTGCGTTTTGGGCGCGGTCGTCCATCGCCCACTCGATGGTTCCGCCGGGCGAACTGCCGCCCGCGCTTCGCTCTGGCCTCGGCGACCACGTCACGGCAATCTCCATCGTCTCCGGAATCTGCGCAGCGTTGTTCGAGCGGACCCGCACCGGGGAGGGACGCCTTGTGCATACGTCGTTGCTCCGCACAGGTGTCTATGTGAACGGGTGGGACCTATCCATTCGCGAGTACTTCGGAAAGATCAGCTCCACCCGAACCCGCCAAGAAATGGCCGCCCCGCTGATCAATTCCTATATGGCCTCTGACGGTCGCGGCTTCTGGCTCCTGGGCCTGGAGCAGGACCGCCACTGGCCCACGGTGGTGCGAGCCCTGGGATCTCCGGCGTGGACTTCCGAGGAGCGATTCTCCTCCGCCGGTCGACGCGGCACGAATGCACGTGCACTTATCGAACTGTTCGATGCCGCGTTTCGAGATCATCCCTATGCCACCTGGGTCCAGCGTTTCGACGAATGCAACGTTTGGTTTGCGCCAATCAACTCACTCGCCGACGCGCTCGAAGATGAGCAGATCGCGGCCGCCGGCGCCTGGGTCCAGATGCCGGTCGACGAAGCCGCCGGTGACAAGCCGTACCGTTTGGCCGCTTCACCGGTGGGCTTCAGTGGGTGGACGGAACAGCCAGGACCGGTGGAGGGACTCGGCCAATCGACCGACGAGATTTTGGCGCGCATCCGTCGCCCGTAACGCCTGGCGCACAACTTGGCGCCATGTACCTACCTGGCTCGCGGGTCAGCCACCCGAGGGATCCGCAGGGACACGATCGTGCCGTGTTCACTCCGGAAGGAGATCACGCCTCCCAGTTCGGTCGTGACCAACGTCCGTACGATGGACAGGCCAAGACTGGTCGATGGACCGAGCGAGAAGCCGTCGGGCAACCCGACCCCGTCGTCGCTGACCTCGAGCGTGAGCGCCTCGCTGGTGTTGGCCAAGTGGACCCGAATCTCCCCGGGTTGGCGCGTCATGTTGGGGGCGAGCGGCGACGCGCTCACGGGATAGGCGTGCTCCACGGCGTTCTGGAGCAACTCCGTCAGAACCACCGCAAGAGGGGTGGCGGTCTCGGGCGGGAGGTCTCCGATTGTTCCCGTCAGAACGAAACGCAACGGCCGCTCCGGCGACGCGAGACCCTCCTCCACCATACGCATCAGCGGCCGCACGATCTCGTCGAAAGGCACCGCGTCGCGCACGTCACGCGACAGCGTTTCGTGAACCAGGGCAATTGAACGAATACGACGGACCGACTCCTCGATCGCCTCTTTCGCCTCCGGTGATTCGAGTCGACGACCCTGCAGCCGGAGCAACGACGAGATTGTCTGCAGGTTGTTTTTTACCCGATGGTGAACCTCACGAATCGAGGCATCCTTGGTGGCAATGAGCTGATCGCGTCGACGAAGGTCCGACACATCGCGCACCAGGACCACGGCACCGACCACATCACTCGCACCGGTGAGGAGATCGGCGTCGGTTGGCGCCAACAACGGAATAGTGCGGAAGATGACAATCGCTCGCTGCCCACGGGCGCAGTCCACCTCGGCGACTTCGGAGACCACAGGACGGCGAAGGCGCATGGCGGCGTCCGCATGAGCATCGCTGACGAGGTCGCGAAGGCGCCGACCTTCAAGGTTCACCGAGTGGCCGAGACGGTGAAGGGCCGACACGGCGTTCGGCGAGGCGTAGGAGATCAGATGATCAGCACCGAGAACGAGCACACCGTCTCCGACCCGCGGAGCGTCTCCGTGCTCGGTGTCTTCACCTGGAAAGGGAAACGAACCGGCACTGATCATGGTCGCCAGGCGTTCGAAGATTTCGAGATACACACGTTCGAGTCGGCCCGGTCGGCGGGCTCCGTCGAGCGGCGTCTCGCGCGAGAGCAACGCGATGGTACGAAGGGTGTCGCCTTCGCGCCGACCGACCGGCACGACCTCGAGCCGGGCGCCGCTCGTGCCGCCGAGGACGAAACTTTGACCGTGCGCCGGAGCGCGGAGGCGCCATGCGTCGTCGAACTGGGGCCGTTCGCCAGCGCCCACGACGTGACCCACGAGATCATCCTCGTACAGCGTCTGACTCGTGGTGGGTCGGATCTGACCGACCACACGAAACCCGGACTGATCGTCGTTGGGGAATTCGTCAACAGGGGTCAAAAGCAAAAGGTCACCAAAACAAAAATCGGCGACGAGTCCCCACGAGGCCATGAGAAGGGCGAGGTGTTGACGATCGGCGGCGACCTCGGAACTCACGAACGGCTCTTCTTCGGGCGATTCGCCGACGGCCGTTTCGTCGCCGCCATTGCCTCCTTCGGGGGCCACAGAACCGATGCCACGGCCAGCAGTCCGTCGAGGCTGTGAAGGTCCGAGGCCACCAGCGGCACCTCCACCACGCATGACGGCGGGTTGGCCAGTCGATTGCGCGACGATTGCTCGCTGTCGGCAAGGGCAGCCAGATCCGAGAACGCGGTGGCCGCACGTCGACGCACCCGTGCCGGCCCCGACGGCGCCGAGCCCGCCATGAGTCCCGACGCCAAGCGCCGGGTTGGGCCGTCAAAGAGATACGACGGAAGTACTCGATTGAGCACCAGCGCACCCACCAGGAGACGACGGCGCCGAAGCTCGGAGAGAAAGAATTCGGCTTCCTGGAGCGGCGCCGGTTCAAGCGATGTAACGACGACAAAACATGTGGCGCCACGATGGAGGAGTCCTTCGACTTCTTTTGCGCGCAGCACAAATCCGTCGTACATCGTCTGGAACAACAAAAAGAATTCGGCGATGTCGGCGAGGAATTGCGAACCGAGAATACGGTCGGCCACTTGGTAGAACGGCTTGGCGGCCAAGTACCCCAGCCGCCCGGCCCGCTCACCGCCCAGGCGATAGGGAAGGGTGATCCATTTCAGCAACGACGAGGAGAAGAAGTCGGCCATCCGCGTTGGCGCATCGAGAAAATCGAGCGCATTTCGCGACGGCGGGGTATCGATGATGATCAGGTCGTAGCGACCCGATGAGTGTAAGGAATGCAGGCGCTCCATGGCGATGTAGTCATGACTTTGCACAAACCGTTCAGTGATGTTGCGGTACAGCTGATTTCCCAGAATGCGGTCGACCGTGACCTGATCAGGCGCGTGCTGACGAACGAGGTCGTCCCATGAAGCACTCGTATCGAGCATTGCCACCCACAGCTCCGAACCATCCGGAGCATCAGCGACCTCCACCCGGCGCTCAACGTTGCCGAACTCCTCAAGGCCGAGCGCGTCAGCGAGACGGCGGGCAGGATCTATCGTGAGAACGAGGACGCGGCCCCGCCCGGCCAGGGCCGCGCCAAGGCCAAGGGCGGCGGCGGTTGTGGTCTTGCCCACGCCTCCAGCCCCACAGCACAGGACAACGTCGACCCCGCTGAGCGCATCAGCCAACGAGGTTTTGGTCATGGCGATCCGGTCGGCCGTCCGGTCGGCAGCGAGAATTCGTCGGCGAGGTGACCGGCAACGGCACGGGTCACAGGAAGTCCGGGCGACTGCCCGGTGATGGTGGGGATCATCGCCACGGGACCGGTCCACGCCGTGAGCAAACGACTCAGGTGCGGTGCTCGAAGCTGGGTCAACTCGTCGAGGAGGAGGGCGCCGCGAAACATGGTCGCCATGACTGGATCGTCGGACGGAGGCCGGGCCGCCAACCGGTGCAGCGCCAGCGAATCGTCCGCCGTAAGCGATTGCGGAAGCGTTCGGTTGACCACCACCGCGGCCGGGTCAACGTGAACGTCGGTGCGCAGACGGTCGAGCAGTTCGATGCTCTCGGTAACCGGCAGTTCCTCGCTCGTCGAGACAACTACTGCACCGGTTGTCTGCGGATCACCGAGAATGTCGAGGATCCACTTCGTCTGTGAACGGATCAATCCAACGCCAACCAGATCGTTGATGGCCTGCGGAGCGCGAAGCAAGCTGACGATGTGACCGGTTGCCGGCGCATCGGCGATGACCAGGTCATAGTGACGCTCCCGAACTTCGTAGGCCAGCTTGCCGATCGTGACGATCTCACGGACGCCCGGTGCGGCATTCGCCAGGAAGTCAAAGGCATTCGACAGCGCGCCGATCCGGGTCACCAGGGGAATCCGAAGATTGAGCTTGAGGTACTCCTTCAGCGAAGCCTCAGGATCCATGACCATGGCGTGAAGTCGAGGATGGACCTCGCGAGGGGTGAAGCTCAGCGCATGCGACCGCGCCGCGTCGGCACCCGTAAGCGCGCTTAGAAGATCGCCCTTGGCATCGAGCTCGCATACGAGCACGCGTTTGCCAATAAGGGCCGCGTGCCAGGCCAGGGCAGCGGCAACGGTGGTCTTGCCGACACCGCCTTTGCCGGTGACAACAAGAAGCTGTCGATCGAGGAGACCTGCGGCCATGGCGAGAGAGTTGGACACTGTTCGGCCGGCAAAGGGCGGCTCGAAGAATCCCTAGCGGGCGAAGCCGACTCGGCGCTCTTCGGCCGGACTTCCGACCTCGATATAGGCGACCTTGGCCGCCGGGATGCCGACGGTGCGGCCGCGCTTGTCGGTCAGCCAGAGCACCCCTTCGCCGGTACCGACGGTGGCCGTGATCTCGGCCAGCGTCTTCTCGCGATCAGCGTCTTCGAGCTCGACCTCGATCTCTTTGATGGACTGCGTGACTCCAATGCGAACTTCCACGAGAGACGAGCGTAGTGGGCGCCTGCGTCAAGGAGTGGCGAACTGGCCGGGTTCGCGGCCAGTTCCCGGTGCTCCGGCGAATGCTTGGGCGATGGCCATCCAGTCGATGGCAAGCGGCCCTTCCACGATCAGAGCTGTATCGGCCAGATGGCGACGTTGGGTGACGACGAGGCAGAACTCGTGAGCATCGCCGGTCACGGCGTTCTCCAACGGCGCGTCGGCGTTCCACGTCCAAGGAGATCCGTCTGGAGCAGTGAGCGTGACGCGGACTGCGCCGTCGGGTACCGCTCGGCCGTTCGTCATGTATGAGAACGGTCGCGCCCGAACGCCAATATGGGCGATGTGCTTCAGTCGGGCCGTAGGCACGCGAGCGATACCGAGAGCGTCGATCACGTCCTGACCGTGAGCCCACGTCTCCATGAGCCGAGCGGTTGCAAAGCTGGTCGCTGACATGGCGGGGCCATACCACGGCAGACGAGTCGCCCCTTCGAGACCCCGGAAAACCGCAATCATCTGCGCGCGTACGGTCTCGAACCAGTGCAGCACCTCGCTGACCGACATCGCTCGGCCTCGGGCCTGGGGGATGTTCATCGGATCAGGCGCGCTCATGAGTTGGCGCGTCGACGTCGCGAAGGCGTCGGCATCAGTCGCGGCCAACGTGCCGGTCTCGTCGAAGAAGGCCAGGTGTGAGATTTGGTCGCGAATCGTCCAACCTTCCGCCGGCGTCGCCAGGTCCCACTGCGTTGGGGTGATGGCCTTAAGAACGGTGAGGAGCTCGGATGACTCGGCGGCGAGGTCATCGCACACGCCTGGAAGCGGATCTGCCGTGCGGGGCGGGGACGAGTCGTTAGCCACGGTCGAGCAATTCGCCGACACGGTCCTTGGGCCGTCCGATCACGGCGCTGGCAGCGGTCATCACGACGGGACGCTGCAACAGTTTCGGATGCTTCACCAAGATCTCGACGACGGCCTCCGGCGTCACATAGTCCGCTTCGACAAGACCGAGCTTGGCAAACACCGAATCCTTGCGAACGAGGTCAGCCACGTTCCCGTCGAGTTTCGCCACGATCTCGGTCAACGTCTCCCGTGACGGTTTGGCTTTCATGTATTCGACGGTGTCGAACTCGACACCTCGCGCCTGAAGGATCTTCAGCGCGTTCACCGAGGAGTTTCAATGCGGGTTATGGAAGAGCGTGATCATCTCGCAAGTCTGGCCCACCGGACGTGCGAGTCGTGGAGGAACGTCGCTACGGTGAGCTGTCATGGCACCGACTGACGACTTCGCCTCCTTCGACGCAACGGCGCAGGCCGACCTGGTCCGCCAGCGCAAGGTCTCCCCGGCGGAATTGGTCGATGCAGCAATTGCGCGAGCCGAACGCCTGCAGCCGATCCTGAACTGTTTCACCACGACCAGGTTCGACGCCGCCCGGCACGAGGCCGCGGCGACGTCACCCGGCGACGGCCCGTTCGCTGGAGTTCCGACGGCCATGAAGGACCTCGCCCTCGACATCGCCGGCGAGCCATGCCACGCCGGATCGCGCGCCGTTCGCGCCCTCGATCTTCGTCCCTCCCGCAGCAGCCATCACTACGAACGGTTTCGTTCGGCCGGCCTCATCTCCCTCGGTCGGACGAATACTCCGGAGTTCGGAAACACCATCACGACCGAGCCCCTGTCCTACGGTCCCGCTCGCAATCCGTGGAACCTCGACCACTCGACCGGTGGATCATCGGGAGGGGCGGCTGCGGCCGTTGCCGCCGGAATCGTGCCGGTCGCCCACGCCACCGATGGCGGTGGGTCGATCCGTATCCCGGCGTCAGAATGCGGGTTGGTCGGGCTGAAGCCGACCCGCGGCCGTATCTCGCAGGGTCCCGCACGAGGCGAGGGTTGGGCCGGCTCAACCATCGGCCATGTGGTCACGAGGTCGGTACGCGACTGCGCGGCGTTGCTCGACGCGTGCCATGGCGCCGAACCCGGTGATCCGTACGCCGCCCCGACCCCGTTGCGGCCCTACGTCGACGAACTCGGCGCTCACCAACACCCGTTGCGGATCGGATTCTTCGCCGGGCCGACCCTCCCCGGGCACACGGTTCATCCCGAGTGCATCGCCGCCGTGGATCGAACGGTCGTCCTGCTCACGTCGCTCGGCCATCACGTGGTGGCCTCGTTCCCCCAAGCGCTTGAGGAGAGCGAACTCGGGAGTCGCTTCGTCACCGTTCTTGCCACCGGGACGGCAAACGACGTGGACGCCGTTGAACGAGCTCTCGGACGAGAGGCGACCGCTGACGATTTCGAGCCCGAGAATCTGTTCTACGCCGCACTGGGTAGGGCCGCCACCGCGGTCCAGTACTTGACCGCCGTCGAATATCTGCACGCCTATCAACGTCGCATGGCCATGTGGTGGGCCCCGGCGGCGCAGGGCGGTCAGGCGTTCGACGTCCTCGTTACCCCAACGATCGCCCAACCCCCGCCACCGATCGGCTGGATGGGCGACCCAACGGTGGCGCCAGGATGGCGCGTCCGGATGCTGCTGCAGTACACGTCGCAGTTCAACGTGACCGGCCAACCGGCCATCTCACTTCCGCTGCACTGGACGGCCGACGGGCTACCGGTCGGCCTGCAATTCGTCGGCGGCTTTGGTCGTGAGGATGTGCTCCTGCGTCTTGCGTCTCAGTTGGAGACTGCTGCACCGTGGGCCGGTCGACGGCCGCCCGTGCACGCGTAGATCAGTTACGGGATAAGCACCGGCTTCACCACTCGCCCGGCGGCCGCCGACGCTTCCGCCGTCACGATGTCGGAGAGCGGGAACGTTTGGACGAGCTTCTCAATCGGAAACTGGCCGGCCCGCCACAGTCGCGTCAGGAGCGGTATGAACGTCTTCGGATCGGCGTCGCCTTCGATGACCCCGACGACGCTCTTGCCCATGGCCAACGCGCCGGCTGGGATCGAGAGGTCCGGTTGAGCAACGCCCACGAGCGCCAACACGCCGCGGACGCCAAGCCCGGCCAAGGCGTGTTGCACCACGGCGTTCACCCCGGTGGTGTCGACGGCCCACTGCACCCCGCGGCCCGTCGAAGCAATAATCTGCGCGCCTACATCTTCGGCGCCACCGTTCACCACATGAGTAGCACCGAGTTCGCGCGCCAGCTCCAAACGATGTTCGTGCAGGTCGACCCCGACGATGGTCGAGCAGCCAGCCGCCTTGGCCGCCATGATCGCCGCTGAACCAACGGCACCAGTCCCAAACACAGCGATCGAGTCTCCGACTCGGGGACGAAGGACATTAAGCACCGTGCCCGCCCCGGTCTGCAACCCGCAGCCGAGTGGGGCCATGAGCTCGAGCGGCAGATCAGCGTCGACCTTCACGGCATTACGTTCAGTAACCAAGGCATGGGTGGCGAACGAGGACTGACCGAACCAGCGCGACGAGACGGCGGCGCCCGATCCGTCGGTCACGCTGACCGATCCGTCGAGCGACGCTCCGAACAGGTTCAGCGGTGCAAACAAGTCACACGATGCCGGATGCCCCGATGCGCAGTTCGGGCAGGCCCCGCAAGAGGCGAACGACAGCACCACGTGATCGCCCACCGCAAGCGATGTCACTCCGGGACCAACCGCTTCGACCACGCCGGCGCCCTCATGCCCGGTAATAACCGGCATCGGGATCGGCAGGAACCCTGCTCGCGGTAGGAGGTCGGTGTGGCAGTGCCCGACCGCCTTCACTCGAACGATCAGCTGTCCCGGTCCCGGGTCGGCCAGCTCAACCGATTCGAGCGAATACGCAGCCGACGGTTCGCGCAGGAGCGCCGCAGTAATTTTCATCGGCCCAGTGTTGCCCATGGTCCTCCGGCATCCCACATCGACCTCTCCGGCATCCCACACCACGGAAAAACGGCCAATTTTTGGCGGAAATTTGCCTATCTGGGATGCCGAGTCCGGCGATCTGGGATGGCTTTCGCCAAGACCCGGGCGAGGTCACCGACCGGGCGGACATCAACCCGGTCCAGGCCAAGCCATTCGGCCATGAGCCCCAGCTCCTCGGCCAGTTCGGCGGCGACCTCCGCTTCGTTGATTCCCGGTTCGCCCCATGAGGACTGGACCAGCAATGCGCCAGAGGCACGATCCGATTTGAGATCGACGCGCGCCACCAGTTCGTCGCCGAGGAGGAACGGCAGAACGTAGTAGCCGTGGATCCTGTTCTCCTTCGGAACGTAGATCTCGATGCGGTAGCGGAAGCCGAACAGTTGCTCAGCGCGCGTACGTTCCCACACCACAGGATCGAATGGCGACAACAATGCACGGGCTGACACCCGCCGGGGAAGTCGGGCCTCGTGCCACAGATAGGTCGGCGCCGCCCACCCAGCCACGATGGTCGGCACGAGCTCGCCGGATTCAACGAGTTCGTCGATCAGCGGCCGCGAGTCCTTCGGCGACTGACGGAAGTAATCGGCAAAGCACTTGACCGTTCCGATGCCGTGGGCTCGTGCCGCAAAACGGAGCAGCTCCAGTCGGGCGTCGTGTTCCGTCGGCGTCGGAGCGTCGAGGATGTGGGCCGGAAGACAACGCTCGGGAAGGTCGTACTCGCGCTCGAAGCCGGGACCACGTCGACGGGCATGGATCCGACCGGTCCAGAAGAGGTTTTCGACCCCGAGCTTGGCTTCATCCCAATTCCAACCCCAGTGGTCGCGTTTACGGCCGCGGTTTCCGTCGAGTGCGGACGGCGCCACGGGGCCGCGCGCGGCGATCTCGGCGAGCACCGACTCGACCAGCTCGGTACGTTCGAGGTGCAGATTCCGTAGGCCGCCCCAGACCTTGGAATCGCCCCCCTCCAAGGCTCGGGCCTTGCGATGCCGGAACAGCGGCTCCATCGACGACGGGAGCAGCGAAGCTTCGTGAGCCCACGACTCGAACAGCTCACCCTCTTCGTCCATCCGCCGCACGAGGGTGCGATCGTGGGCGCCCAGGCGGGCGAATACCGGAAGTTCCTCCGATCGGACGAGCACATTCACCGAATCGATCTGGAGCAAGCCGATCCGGTCGAGAACCTTGCGCACGTGACGACGGTCAACGCGCCCTGTGGGCCGCAGGTCGGTAAAGCCCTGGGCAGCGAGAGCGATACGTCGAGCCTGGGCAAGCGAGAGCGAACTTGGCACACCAAGACACTAGAACGCCAGTTCGAGCCGAACAGGTCCAGCAGCTCGACGTCATCAAAGTCGCCGAATATCGGCAATCTCACTAGTCGATTTGCGTACGGCCGACTAGTCTTTTCGCATGGAGTTGTACCGTGGCCTGCAATCGGTAGTGGAATCGGCGATGGGCAGCATGCCCATTGTTGTCGTTGAAGGGCCCCGCGCGGCTGGCAAAACCACCCTCACCAGGGCGGTCGCCCATGGGAACAACGTGTTCGACCTTTCCGCTGCGGATGTCTACGCCCAGGCCGCCGCATCACCGAGGGCGTGGGTCGAATCACTTCCCGTCGGTTCAGTGATCGATGAAGCTCAACGAATCAACAATTTGTCGTTGGAGGTCAAACGACAGGCCGACGGGCGGCCTGGGGTGAAGGGACAGTACTTGCTCACCGGTTCCGTGCGGCTGAACCGCGACGAGCTTGGCGGATCGGATCCGCTGGTCGGGCGAGTGCGTAGATGCACGCTCCTCCCATTCGCCCAATGCGAGTTGGCCGACGGTCCGAAGGACGTTCTCGCCGCGCTCTTCGATGGAGATCCGGGGGACTGGGTTGCTCCTCCTGCGCCTCAGCAGGAGCTGTTCGCGCTCATGATCCGTGGCGGCTTTCCTCTCGTTCAGCCACTCAATGGTCGCGACGATCGCCGGAACGCATTGGCCGACTATGTCCGGGATCTCTTCGCGAGTTCGGTGGTCCAAACCCGGCGAGACGTGTCGGCGATCACCAGTCTCTTTCGGTGGCTGAGCGCCTCGAGCGGACAACTCCAGAACATCTCCGGGTTCGGGCAGGCGAATGGTCTCGCCAAGGAAACCGTGGCGGCCTACCTCGCCGAGCTGGAACGAGTGTTTCTGATCCGAACCGTCCCAAGCTGGCACCATGATCCCGGGAAACGAGAAACAACGAGCGCCCGCCTGTTTGTTGTTGACCCGTCATTCAGCGCTGACGCTCACGACCTTGCTCGCCATCACGGCGCGGCCCTGCAGACTCACGGTCGAATCTTCGAGACATTCGCTCTGACAGAGATTGAACGACTGGCGTCGTGGTCATCAGTTCGTACGCGCACGTACCACTGGCGAATTGACGAGAAACGAGAAGTCGACGCTGTTCTTGAAGACGAGTCGACCGGGCGACTGATCGTCATCGAAGTGAAAGCGGCGCGAGAATCATCAGCTGGATTCTTTCAAGGAATCAACGCGTTCAGGGCGCGTTATCCGAAACAGTTCCATCGCGGCATAGTTCTCCACTGCGGCGATCACCCACTCCGCCACGCCGACGATATGTGGTCACTCCCCTTCAGCGCGCTGTGGACCCTTGGCGAACGCGTTGGATCCGCAGACTCTGGGTCGCTGGTGGCGCGCCGACTTCGCATAGCCGAGCGCGTCATCGAGAATCGACGGTCGCTCAAACCGAGCAGCCCCAATGCAATCATCGCCTTCAGAAGTCGAGTTGCTGACGCGTTTTTTGGCACGATGCACCCGGACCTGGTGCTGGTAGTCGATCGACTCGAACGACTGGGCTTCTCAGCGACCTATGCCAACGAAGGAAACCCGGAGTTTCCAGATACCCTGGAGACACCATCGCTTTGGCACGAGACGTGGACTCTTGCCGACTCGTTCGGAAGGGCCACGCTGAAGATCGCAACGGTCGCCGAACTTCAGGCGACCGGAGAGACAACGTGGACGCTCGTCGCTGGGATCCCAGGCGGCAGAGAAGTATTCCGGCGAGCTGTTCAATTCACCATGGCGAACGACAGCGCAAGCGAACGAGACCTACGCGTTGCGCTCCAGAATTTGATTGCTGGATTCATCGATGACCTGCCCGACCTCATCGACCGCCTCGAAGGACGGGACGACTCAGGGGAGGCGCTACGTCGGCGTACGTCGTCGCTGGGCCAGAAAGCCGCTGACGGAAAGGACGAGTGAGACGAGCAGCACCACGGTGCCGAACACGTTGATCTGCGGGGGAATCGACGAGCGCTTAGTGATCCAGATCTTGATTGGGAACGTCTCGACCCGCCCTGAGTTCAGATAGGTGATGATGAAATCATCGAGGGAAAGGGCGAAGGTGAGGAGCGCGGCGGCTGCGATACCGGGCGAGATGATGGGGAACGTGACCCGTGTGAATGTGCGCCAGGGGTTTGCCCCTAGGTCGGCGGCCGCCTCCTCCAGTCGCCAGTCGAAGCCTCGGATACGAGCTTTGACCGTGGTCGTGATGTAGCTCACACAGAACATCACATGGGCAATCACGATGGTGATCACGCCACGAGAAACATTGGCGGTGACGAACAGCGTGAGCAGCGAAAATCCGAGCACGATCTCCGGCATGGTGAGAGGCAGAATCAGGAGCATGTTGACGATGCCCTTGCCCTTGAACCGGTACTTCACGAGCGCGAGCGACATGAGTGTGCCGAGAATCGTGGAGATGAGTACAACCACCAAGGCGATGCGAATGCTGCGGTAGAACGCCGACGTGAGTCCCGGATAGGCGTTCCACTCCTTCCAGGCGTTCAGGGAAAAGCGGCCCCACTTGTAGTTGTACCGACCGGTGACCCAGGTTCCGTTGGCCAGCTTTCGGCCGGGCTCGTTGAAGGAGAACAGCACGACCACGAAGATCGGCGCGAACAAAAACGCCACCACCACGCCCGACCACGCTCCCAGCACCCTCGACGACCACCTTCTCCCCACCTTCATGCCAGCTCCTCGGTGCCCAGCACTCGCGCGTAGAGCAGCACCCCACCCAGGATCAAGAGCATCAGTACGAACGAGAGCGCACTCATCTGGGGGCGGAAATTGTCCCGCAGGAAATTCTTCTCGATGATGTTGCCGATCATGCGCTGACGATCGCCGCCGAGCAGTTCCGCGTTCACGAAGTCACCGCACGACGGGATGAACGTGAGCAATGAGCCGGCGAACACGCCGGGAAGCGACAAAGGAAGCGTCACGGCAAGAAAGGTGCGGCGTCCGTCGGCGTACAGGTCGGGTGCAGCCTCCAGCAGTCGCCGGTCGATCTTGTCGAGGGACACATAGATGGGCAGCACCATGAACGGCAGAAAGTTGTAGAGCAACGCCCCGATCACCGCAGCGTGGGTATTGAGCACTTCACCATTTCGCGACAGCATGCCCGTCCACCGGAGAAACGCCACCACCGGACCATCTCCGAAGAGGAGGATCTTCCACGCCAACGTTCGGATCAGGTACGTGACGAAGAACGGCAGCACCACTGCGGCAAGGAGCAACGTCTTGAACCGGCCCGCCTTCATGGCAATGAAGTAGGCCAACGGATAGCCGAGGATCACCGCCAGCAGCGTGGCCACGAACGCGTAGAGAAAGGTGCGAAGGATCACCTCGCCATTGTCGGAGAACACGTTGGAGAAATTGGAAAGGCCGCCATTCTTCAGCGATCCCCGCCCCAATTCCACCAGCGGGATGACAAAGAAAAGGGACAACCACACGAGGCCGGGACCGAGGAGAACCCATGGAACCCAGCGCTTCGACGGACGGAGCCCCTCACCGGCCGGCTTGGCACCGGCCCCTCCCCCTATCGCCACGTTATTAATCCGTCTGCGCGCTTACTGCTGGGTGGCGGCGACGAAGGCTTCGTCGACCTTGTTCTGTTCGTCATCGGTCAACTCGCGCCACGCATAGAGGGGAGCGTCGACCGGCGGGTTGATGACCGGGTTTATGTACGCCGCAGGGGTCATGTAATCGGCAGCCCGCTTCACCGGAGAGCCGTAGTTGATGGCCTCGAACAGCGGGCCGGAAACCTTCGGGTCGTACAGCCAGTTGATCCACGCCGCAGCGGTGTCGGTATTGCCGCCCTTGGGGATGATCAGGGTGTCGCTCGACAAGATGCCGCCCTCGGTCGGGAGAACCCATTTGAGGTCCGGAGTGTCCACTTGAATGCCGGCCACGTCACCGGACCAGGCCATGGCGGCCGCCGTGTCTCCGGCGCCGAGGTCCTCGATGTAGCCGTTCCCGGTGATTTTGCGGAACTGACCGGCGTCGCGGAGCTTGCCTAACTCGGCACACGCCTTGAGCATCTCGTCGAGGGTGGCGTCGGCCGGTTTGATGCCCATCATCAACAGCGTGAAACCGACGGAATCCCGCATCTCCGAAAGGATGGTGATCTTCCCTCTCAACTTCGGATTGAAGAGATCGGAGATCGATGCGATTTCGCCATCGATCTTGTCCGGATAGTACGCAATACCGGTCTGAATGATGGAGTACGGGAGTGATTTCTCGCGCTTCGGGTCATATCCGGGACTGGCAAGCGAGTCGATCACGTTGATCCGGTTCGGGATTTTGTCGAGCGGAAGCGGTTCGACCCATCCGTTGGCGATCCACTTGGCCGCCATCCACGCCGTGGGCTGGGCAATGTCGAAACCGATCCCCTTTCCAGCCTTGAGGTCACCTTCGAACTTGGCGGTAAAGCTGACGTTGTCATCGATGGCGAGTTGGTAGTCGACATCGATACCGGTGGCCTTGGTGAAGTTGGCAATGGTCGCCGCCTTCTTCGGGTTCTGATCGTTTTCGATATAGAACGGCCATGCAGCAATACGCACCACCGAACCGGAACTGGCGACGCTCGGAGACGCGCTCTCGGCCGCGGTGGACCCGTTGGT
>JANLQX010000426.1:0-19354 GCA_031368095.1 Actinomycetes bacterium
CGAACAGGCCGAGGCGGCGGAGCGACGAGAACACCAACGTCGGTCCGCCCTCCGTCTCGGCCCGCGCCAGGTCAACAGTACCGACGATGCGCCAATCGCCGTCGCCTTCGGGGTCACACAGCCGTTGGGTGACGGTCCATACTCCGGCCGTGGATTCGTCGATGGAGAAGAACGCCGCCGACCGTGCCTCGGTCGTGGTCTCGATGGTCGCGTGCTCGGCCCAATACTCGGCGAGAGCATTGTGAAGGTCCCACGACGGGGGTGAACCCTCGACCCGTTCGGCGAACGCCGGGTAGGCCTGCCGGGCAAGAAGTTCGATCCAACCAAACGTCGCCGTGCGAACGCTGGTTCGCCACGCCGTGGGAGGACCGACGGCGACTTTGGGGGCGGCGATGGCGTGGTGCTCGGCCACCTCGCCACCGGACAGCCGCTGCCACTCGTCGAGCAGGCTGGCGTCGGTGGCGCTCAACAACAACCGCAACCACTCGATCACGTCTTCAAGACCATCGGTGTACGTATCGTTCGCCAAGGACCGATCGAGCGTGCGCCACACGTCGGTCAGGTAACGCAGGAGCAGACCTTCGCTTCGTTCCAGCTTGTACCGGCGGATGAAACCGGTGAACGTCTCACCCGTTTCCAACATCTCGCGCACGATGGATTTCGGCTCCGGCGATTCCCAAACCCAGGGGTGCGTTCGCTGATACAGCTCGATACAGGAGTCGAGAATTTCGGCGAGTGGTTTGGGCCACGTGACCGAATCGAGGTTCTCGATGCGCTCCTCATAGGGCACGCCGGCCGCCTTCATGCGGGCGATCTCGAGACCGCGGGCGGCCTTCTCCTGGGCGAACACGATGGCGCGGGGATTCTCGATGATCGACTCGACCACACTGACCACATCAAGCACGTACGTCGGTTCGTCACGATCGAAGGAGGCGACCACCTCGATGGCGAACGGGCCGAGCGGTGACGAGAAGCGCACGTCGGCCCGGTCATCGGAGCCGTCGTCGACCAGCGACCCGATCCGAACTCCGGCGCACGTGCCATCGTCAGCGCGCGTACGTTCGGCGACCCCAGCCGCTTCGAGCGAGCGGTACACGTGGATCGCCCGTTTGATATGCGCGCGTCTTTGGGTAGGCGTGTCGTGATTGGTGCGCAGGAGTTCTTTCAGCACATCGGGGCCATCGGGGCGCCCGAGCACGCTGGCGACGAGGTTCGGGGTGACTCGGAAGCGAGACACGAGCGGCTCCGGTGCGGCGGCGATCAGCCGATGAAAGGTTGCTTCGTCGAAGTGTACGAAACCCTTCGGAGCGGGAGCCCGCTTGACTTTTCGCTGCGCCTTCGGGTCGTCGCCAGCGCGTCCCAATGCGCGTTGGGTCTCGATGATGTGCTCCGGTGCCTGAGCCCACACGTGGCCGTCGGGATCGAAGCCGGGTCGACCAGCGCGGCCGGCGAGCTGATGAAATTCTCGAGCGCGAAGGGTGCGGACCTTCTGTCCGTCAAATTTGGTAAGTGCACTGAACAACACGGTGCGGATCGGAATGTTGATACCGACGCCCAACGTGTCGGTCCCACAAATCACCGCCAATAGTCCTTCGCCGGCAAGGCGCTCGACGAGCCGGCGGTAGCGGGGGAGCATGCCAGCGTGATGGACGCCGACTCCGTTGCGCAGATACCGGGCCAGGGTCTGGCCGAAGCCGGTGGTGAGCTTTTCTCCCTTCACCGCGGCGGCGATGGCTTCGCGCTGCTCCCGGGTGGTGAGTGGCAGCGACACCAGGGACTGGGCTTGTTCGACCGCCGCGGCTTGCGTGGAGTGAACGAGGTAGACGGGATAGAGCCCGCGCTCCACCGCGTTGACGATGCTCTCGGCCAGCGGCGTGGCTCGCCATTCGTGAAACAGGGGTATCGGCCGGTCGACGCCGGTGATCTGCTCGACGGGACGACCCGACCGCTCGGCGAGGTCGATGGCAAGGTTGTTGACGTCACCCAGGGTCGCCGAGGCAAGGAGAAACGTGGTGTCACCGGGGAGAAGTAGCGGCACCTGCCACGCCCAGCCGCGATCGGAATCGGCGTAGTAGTGGAACTCGTCCAGACAGGCAAAGCCCGGAGCCTCGCCCCGAAGGTACGCGTCGCCGAGAAGCAGGTTGGTGTACACCTCGGCCGTGCACACCAGCACCGGGGCATCCCGGTTGACGGAGGCGTCCCCGATGGCGAGGCCGACCTCCTCGGTTCCGAGCAGTCCCACCAATTCGAAGAACTTTTCGGCCACCAATGCCTTGATCGGTGCCGTCCAGACCGATCGTCGTCCGGCATTGCGGGCGAGCACGATTCCGGCGATGGCGACCAATGACTTGCCCGAACCAGTCGGCGTGGCCAGCACAACGTGTGATCCGGAGGCGAGTGCGAGGGCCGCATCTTCCTGATGGGGATAGAGGGGCCGACCGGTCTCCGCCGCCCAGACCGAGAAGGCCTCTACTACGTCGCTAGGGTCCGACCCGATCGGCGGAAGGCAGTCGAGCAGCCGAGGAGCGGTCATGGGGTCGATCCTCGCACCAGCGGAGCACCGTCGGAGTACCGTCGCAGTCCGTGGCCGAGGAGACGGATACCGAGTTGGCGGCCCGGGCGGCGTGGCTGGCCGGCCGGCTGCTGCGCACCATCCGTCGTGAGGCAGGCGCGTTCGACGACGCCGACGCGCTGGGCGACAGAGGTGACCACCAGGCCAACGAGCTGATCCTGGCCGAGCTCGCCCTCGCCCGTCCGAACGATGCAGTGCTGTCGGAGGAGTCGGCCGATGACCTCTCACGACTCGACGCGGCGCGTGTCTGGATCGTGGACCCGCTCGATGGAACCCGTCAGTACAAGACCGAGGGCCGCCCCGACTGGGCCGTCCATATTGCGCTGTGGGAACGCGAGGCCGGCGGGCTCACCGCGGCCGCCGTCTCGATGCCTGAGTTCGGATCGGTGTTCACCACCGATGTGGCGGAGGGCGAGCATTTCGACGACGAAGCCCCCGTCCGCCTCCAACCCATCATCCTGGTGAGCGAGACGCGCGCCCCAGACGTGTCGGCCGCCGCGAATGCCGTTGACGGCATCGTCGCCACGATGGGTTCGGCCGGCGCCAAGATCCTCGCCGTCGTCCGAGGCGACGCCGATGCCTATATCCACGCCGGTGGTCAGTATCAGTGGGACTCGGCGGCGCCCGTCGCCATCGCCCTCGCCCACGGCTTCCACGCCTCCAGACTCGACGGTTCCCCCCTCGTCTACAACCAGCCTGACACCGCCCTTCCCGACCTCCTCGTCTGCCGCCCCGACCTAGCCGCCCCACTACTACGCGCACTTACCTCGCGAGCGAGAGAGGTTGCCCCCATAGACGTGACCGCAACACCTCGAAACGATGCTTCGAGGTAAGACGCCGGCAACTTCGCCATACTGGCCCGGTGAGTGAATTGCCCGAACTGCATCTCGACGCCGCCGGTGTGTCGGCCTTTATCGCCTCGGTGTGGCCCCAAGCCGCCGATCGGTATGGACCTTCGGGCCTCGTGCATCTCGACGCCTCGAGTGCCCGTATGAGAATGTTGACCGCCGACACCGAACTTCGTCCCGGCGGCACCGTTTCGGGTCCCACGATGATGCAACTGGCCGATTCCGTCACCTATGCGCTGGTGCTCGGCTTGCTCGGGGACGCCGCTCTCGCCGTCACGACGCACCTCTCGATCGACTTCGTCCGCCGACCTGAGCCAGGCGAGCTGGTCGCCGACGCTCACCTGAAGAAGTTGGGACGATCACTCATAGTGATGTCGGTGGACATCTTCTCGGTGGCCCCGGGAGCCGAGCCCGATCCCGCCCGACCGGTGGCCGTGGCCAGCGTGACCTACTCCCGTTCACTCGTCTGACACCGCTGCACCGAGTGGACTGAGGGGTGCCGCGACCGTTCGGGCTGGTCGGCCGTCTACAATCGTTCATTCGTTTCTCAAGGAGTTCCAGACCGATGCTCACTCGTCGTTCCCTGGGCCGTGGCGCGTTTGCGCTCGCGGCCACCGTCGCCGCTGGCGGCATCGTCATGGCTCCGGCCGCACACGCGCAGGCCAATCCGCAGATCACCATCGCTGTCCCGGCCTATTTCAAGGACGGTGCTGAATGGGACCGGGTTCTGGAAACGGCGGCCGTCGGGTGGGTCGTCGGCCATCCCGACACGCCGTCCGACGGCAACTACAAGGCCGAGAAGGAACTCACCGACCGCCTTGCTTCAGCCAAGGCGAAGGGCAAGAAGACCCTGGTCTATGTGACCGCCGGGTACGACAAGGTCTCGGCCGCGCAGGTGGCTGATCGGGTTGATTCGGCTTTGGCCGCCTACCCCGGCGTCGACGGCGTGTTCCTCGACGAAATCCTCTATAACGAGTGCGACAAGTACAAGGCGCTCGCCGTTGGAAGTGGCTCGGTGAAAGGCATCAAGGCTCGTAACCCGGGCAAGCTCGTCGTCTTGAACCCAGGGGCACCGATCCTTTCTTGTTACAAAGGTGTGGCCGACGGCTATCTGAACTTGGAGCGTGGCGACGCCGCCGTCAAGGAATGGCTCGACAATGTGAACCTTCCCGGCAACTACTCGGAATACAAGTGGATGTTCGGTTCCGACATTCGCTCGCAGATCTGGCAAATGGTCCACACCGTTCCGGCCGACCGGATGGCCGCTGCGGCTGACGACGCGATCTCTCGCAATGCCACGGTGCTCTACCTGACCCCCGAGGCGCTCCCGAACCCGTATGACAACCTTCCTGCCGCTGCGGCCTGGACGGCGTTCGTGAACCGCGTCAACGACTACAACTCCGGCAAGGCTCCGCTGCCGAAGGTGCTCACCCTGAAGGCCCCTGCCGCCGCCGTTTCGTCGGTTACCACCAAGGCACCAACGCCAACCTCCAAGAAGGCCACTACTGTCAAGAAGAAGACGACAAAAAAGAGGAAGTAGCCCTGCCGCCGGTTCGAGCCGGTTCCGCCAGGAGCAGTTATCGGGCTTGCTTCAGCTTGGCGCGTAGATGCGCTGCAATAGCGCGGGAATCCTGGTGGTGAGAGCCTTTTTTCGGTAGGTGCTCGGCCAGGGCCTTTGGCCAGACGACTGTTGTTCCGTTGATGAACTTTGGCCTGAGTCGGGTCCAGTCGCACCCGACAAAGCACAAGATCCCGTGTATCGGAACGTCGCTCCATTGTTCACGCAGGATGGAACGAACGGCGTCGACTTGGCCGAGGACGCCGTCCGTCAACTTCGTCCGGTCGCGTCCGGCAACGTAGAGGCGGTCGTCGGACCTGGTCCACGTGCCCTTGTCCCGTACTTCGAGCGTCCCGTCGTACTTCTTCGCATCGATGACGAACACGCCTGCGGCACTCACCACGATGTGATCGATATTGGCCGCCCCTTTGCCCGGTACCAGTCGATCGTGGAGAACTTCGACATCGGCGATTGCTTCGAGAATCTCGGCCACTCTGCGTTCGCCGACGGCGCCTTTGTCCCAGGCGCTGGTGGATTGCGACAACGGGCCGTGGGTCGGCCGGGGGGTTAAAGCGGTGACGAACCGACCGACGATCGGGCGCCCCTTTCGGAGGTCGGACCTCCACGCGGTGTCAGCATCGATGTCCGCTTGCTTTTTTGAAATTTCTTTCGAGGATCTCCTCTGGAACTCAGATGCGGCAGACCTTCCCGCCACGTCGGGCCGTGCTTCTGGCAAAGCCGACGTCGTGGCTGCAGGAACGGGGGTGATCACCTCAGAGACGGCACCGTTGCCAATCGCTCCGTCCGGTGTTCGAGTCGGTAGAAGTCCATCGACGCAAGCCACACAGGTCATCGTTCGAGCCTGCTGATCCCAGTGCGCCGAGGTTCCGGTGACCAACGATATGGTGCACCGAGCGCACGTGGCGTCCCGTCGAATCTTCAGAAGTTTTGCCATGTCAGCTCCGCTCCGTCAGCGATTCAGTGCTTATCCATCGACCGGTTTGCCGGCCCGCTTGAGGCTTGCCGGAGGCGAGCCCGGATGCACGTGTACCGCGGCGCGTCGGACCCGGGACGTTTGTCCGCTGACGGGTACGATCCGAGCATCGTCCGAGAATTTGGAGATTCCCCATGGCTGATCTGATCATTCGCAACGGCACGGTCGTCGACGGGACGGGGGCGCCGTCGTTCGTCGCCGACGTCGCCGTGACCGATGGCCGAATCGTTGGCGTCGGTGCCGGGCTTGACGGCCGGGGCACCCGTGAGATCGACGCCGAAGGGTTGCTTGTCACCCCGGGTTTCGTCGACATTCATACCCACTTCGACGGCCAGGCCACGTGGGACCCCATGCTGGCACCGTCGTCGAACCACGGCGTCACCTCGATCGTCATGGGCAACTGCGGGGTCGGGTTCGCCCCGGCCCGGCCGACCGAAGCCGAACACGCCTGGCTCATTGGTCTGCTCGAGGGAGTCGAGGATATTCCTGGAACGGCGCTGGCCGAAGGTCTCCCGTGGGATTGGGAGAGCTTCCCGGATTACCTCGACGCTCTTGATCGTCGGTCCTACGTGCTCGACGTCGGCACCCAGGTTGCCCACGCACCCCTGCGCGCTTATGTGATGGGCGAGCGAGGCGCCGACCATGAAGAAGCGCCCACCGTCGACGAGCTCATCACGATGGCCCGTCTCACTCGTGAAGCGATCGACGCCGGTGCGCTCGGGTTCACCACGAGCCGGACGTATATCCACCGGACCAAGGCCGGAAAGTTTCTCGGCACCAGGTTCTCCAGTGCCGATGAATTACACGCACTCGTAGGCGCGCTTAGCGATGCCGGAACAGGCGTCATTCAACTCATATCCGACGCGTATCAATCGCTCGATGAGGACTATGTCGACGCCGAATTGGCACTCATGCGATCACTGACCGAAGTGAGTGGGCGGCCCCTTTCGACCACGGTGCAGCAGCCCTTCTTTGCGCCGACCCGGTGGCGCAAAATGTTCGACGCGTTGGGCCGAGCAAGGTCAGCGGGCTTGGATATGCGGGCGCAAATCGCACCCCGTCCGATTGGCGTGCTCCACGGATTGGAAGCGAGCGTCAACCCGTTCATGCTCTGCCCCGGCTACCGGGAAGTCGCCGCGCTCCCCACCGTTGAACGAGTCCGCTGTCTCGGAGACGGCGCTCGGCGGGTTCGTATTCTCGGCGAGTACGCCGCGCTCGGAACCTACGACGGCATTCTCAATGACCTCGTCCACGGGCTTGGACATCTGTATCCGATGAGCAACCCGGTGGACTACGAGCCCGCTCCTTCGGACTCGATCGCCGGACGAGCGGCAACGCGTTCGATGTCGGCGGCGGAGTTGCTCTACGACACTCTGCTCGAAGACGACGGCCGTCGACTGCTCTATATGCCGTTATTCAACTATGTGGCCGGGGACCTTTCGGAGGTTCGCGAGATGTTGCTATCGCCCGTGTCGATGATCGGGCTGTCCGACGCGGGCGCGCACTGCGGGGCAATCTGCGACGCCTCATTCCCGACCACCGCCCTGTCGCTGTGGACGAAGCGCCAGCGAGGCGAGGGTATATCCGTTGAGGCGATGGTGCATCACCTCACGCAACGAACGGCATCTCATGTCGGATGGCACGATCGCGGTGTAATCGCACCGGGCCGTCTCGCTGACCTCAACGTGATCGACCTCGACGCGCTCTCCGCCGCCCCGCCAGCCATTGTCAAGGACCTTCCGGCCGGAGGTCGTCGACTCAATCAGACGTCCACGGGGTACCGGGCCACCATCAAGCACGGCGTCATCACCTTCGAGGACGGCATCGCGACCGGCGCTCTGCCGGGGCGTCTCGTCCGAGGAGCGCAGCCCAACTCGGATCGCTCCCAGCAGTGAGGGTCGGCGTCACCTGGGTCTAGCCCCAGAGGGCGCAAATCGGTATCGCCCAGATTCGCTCGTCTATCTTTCGGATGAGTTTTCCGGTGTGGAACACGATGCCGCTACGAAAGGCTGAGGTGTCCAGTTGATCACGGAGCCATATGAGGTGGCGGGCATCGTGGCGGTCCACCGTCGTGCCTGCCTTGACCTCGATTGCCACGACGGCTCCGTCGCGTCGTTCCAGGAGTAGGTCGATTTCGTGTCTCCCGTCTTGACGTAGGTGATGCATTGCGACGGGGAATCGTCCGAGCGTCATCTCGGGCCGCAGCTGAGAAACAACAAACGAATCAATCAGGCGGCCAAGGAGGTCAGCGCTGCGGACGATGCTTCGGCGGTCGAGACCTATGAGCGGAGCAACGAGCGCCGGTTCGCATAGGTACCGCTTTCTTCGAGATCCAACTCTGGTGAATCGATTCGATGTCCATGCCGGAATCTGCTGCGACACGAATATACGCTCAAGAAGTCCGTCGTATCGATTTGCAGTTTCGCGATCTATGGACGCCGCGTTAAGCAGCACCTGCAGATTGGGTACGCCAGCGGTATTTACGGCAATGGCAGCAAGGTACCTGCGAAGTTTTGCGATATCTCGGACTTCGCCGACCAGTTCAACGTCTCGCCCCACCAGATGATCGACATAGGAATCCAGCCAGGCAAGGCGCGTTCTCTCCGTCGTGCGTGCTAGCGCTTCCGGGAATCCAGATCCCAGTAGTAAGTCAACGTACTGATTTGTGTCCGGAGGCTTCGAGGGGAGCGAGAGCAGCCCGTCGAAGCCCGGCTCGGCGACAGAATCGAAAAACGTACCGGACCGCGAAACCTTCAAGACTTCTCGTTGCGTCAAGCCCCACATTTCGACCCGGATGAATCGGCCCGTGCCCGCCCAGGCGCTGTTGCTCAGCGTGTCGGTTGCCGAGCCAGTGAAGATGAACGATCCAGGATTTGGATTTGTATCGATGAGTCTTTTGGCTGCCGCCAAAGACGACGGCGCAAGCTGCCACTCATCAACTAGCACTGGGGGTTCCGCATCGCTGAGGACGGCGTCGGGATCTCCAGCGACGGATAGCCGGATCTCGTCGTTGTCGAGACGAAAGACGGTGTTGCTGAGTCGCATGGCCGACGTTGTCTTGCCGGTGGCTCGCGGCCCAACGATCATCACTCCAGGTGCGTCGTCAACCAATTCTCGCAACCACGGATCCACGAGGCGAGGGATGTAGCCGGGCACGGAGATACCGTACCCGCATTTTCACGCAGCCTCTAACCGGCTTTTCACGCGTCCCATCATCACGATTTCACGCCCGCTCGGCTGCTCTGCGTGGTGAGCCGGAGACGAACCGGCTGTCGGAGTCGCTGGCACACCGTCCCCCGGATTGGCAAAGTGGTCTGAACGCATCCATTCGACCGTCTCGTTCGTGGAGCGCAGCCAAGCCTGAAGCACGCCCGGCCGTAGGATTGGGTCTGTATGGCACTCAACTTCGTCATCATCGGCGGTGGACCGGCCGGGAATCAGGCCGCCACCTATGCGGCTCGGCTGGGCGCTTCGGTGACCATGATCGAGCGAGACGTGGTCGGGGGTGCGGCCCACCTGTGGGACTGCATTCCGTCGAAGACGATGATCGCCACGGGCGGGGCGATGAGTTTTGCCCGCCGTATCGAGGGCATGGGACTCGACACCATGAAGCCCCAAATCGACCGCGACGCACTGCGCGACCGGGTGACCGGGATCGAAAATCGGCTGGCCTCGTCGCTCACCCAGCAGCTCACCAGTCAGGGTGTGCGGATGGTCAAGGGGACGGCGGCCCTCGACGGTCCGAACATGGTCGTCGCCACCAAGCCCGACGGCACCGTCGAACGAATCCCCGCCGACGCCATCCTCGTGGCCACCGGTACTCGGCCCCGAATCCCGGAATGGTGTCAGCCCGACGGTGAGCGGATCCTCACGACCCGCGACTGCTATCCGCCTTCGGTTATTCCAGAACATCTCGTGGTGATCGGCTCCGGGGTGACGGGCGTGGAATTTGTCCACATGTTTTCGTCCCTCGGGTCCAAAGTCACGCTTGTCGTGAGTCGCCAACAGGTTCTTCCACAAAAGGATCCGGAAGTGGCGGCGGTGCTGGAGGACGATTTTTTGCGCCGAGGTGTGTCGCTTCTCAAGGGCGCCCGGGCCACGGCTATCGACCGCGAGGGCGACGAAGTGGTAGTGCGCTGTGACGACGGACGAACGGTCCGGGCCACGCATGCTGTGCTGGCGATCGGCTCCGTAGCGAACACCGACGGCATGAACCTGGCCAGCGCCGGGGTCGAAACCGATCGGGGCGGCTACGTCACCATCGGCCAGCACTGCCAATCCAATGTGTCGCATATCTATGCGGCCGGTGATGTCTCGGGGAAGCTTCCGCTTTCTAGCGTGGCGTCGATGCAGGGTCGCAAGGTGGCCGAACACGTCAACGGACTACACACCCGCCAACACCGTCACCTGGACTACGACAAGGCCGCCAGCGCGATCTTCACCGAACCCGAGATCGCCGACGTTGGTCTCGCCGAAGCCGACGCCTTCGCCATGGGCCGCAAGATGCGAGTGACCAAGGTGCCATTCTCGGCTTCGGCCAAGGCGTTGATCAATAACGATGCTCGCGGTTTCGTGAAGATCATCAGTGACCCGTTGACGGGGGTAGTGCTGGGCGGCTCGATCGTTGGACGCCACGCCGCCGAACTCATCAGTGTCATTGCCTTGGCCGTCACGGCGGGCCTCAAAGTGAGCGACATCGCGGACACAATGCTCGTGCATCCGGCGCTCTCCGAGGCCCTCGCCGAGGCTGCCGAATGACCAACCACTTCCGTCGGTTAACGCTGTTGCTGAAGTTGCATTCAGTAACGAAAGTTGAGTGATTCCCAACGCGTTAGGTCACAATGAGCCACTTGACCTATGGGAAGCGCGCCATTCTCGTGCCACGATAGGTACACGAGGTCGCAGGGAACGATCTTCTTGTAGGGATGGAACTTCACGGGTGGAACACGAGGCGCTTGCGAGCGCCTCGTGCCGCGTCCGGGCTCAGTTCGGTTTAGTTCCGCACCAACAGCCGGGTTCGGTGCGATTCGATCGTCGCCAGATCGATGGCCGTGAGCGCCATGGCAAGTGCTCCGTCTCGGACCGCCTGATCGGCCGACGCCTCGGCGCATGCTGCTGTAAAACCCGGTTGATGGTTGGATGATCCCCGAGCCTCAAGGCCCAACATCGGATGAATCGACGGAATCCGCAGGCTCACATTGGCCATATCGGTGGATGCGCTAAAGGCATGTTCGCCATCGTGGGGTTGACCGGCGGGGCGTCGCTTCTGGGGGGCGGGAAAGCGTCGGCCGAGCGATTCCGCATTGGCTCGGTAGAGCGCCAATGTGTCCTCGTCGTCATGGAACTCGGAGTACGGCGGGGAGAAATGAGCGATCTCGTGGGTGCAACCGGTGGCCAGCGCACCGGCGGCAAAAATGTTTTCCACGCGCGGCATCAACTCATCAAGTTCGGCGATCGTACGTGCACGTACATATGCCTTATAGATCGTGTGATCGGGCACGATGTTCGGCGCGTCGCCGCCCTTCGTCACGATGCCGTGGATGCGATCGGTCGCTTTGATGTGCTGGCGGAGGAGTCCCAGTCCGACCTGGGCGACGGTGATGGCGTCGGCGGCGTTGATCCCGTCTTGCGGGAAAGCGCTGGCGTGGGCGGTCTTGCCTCGGTAGGTCACGTCGAAGTGGCTGACTGACAGGCAGTGCATGCGGTCGGCTTCGACCGGTGACGGATGAACCATCATGGCCGCATGAATACCGTCGAACATCCCGGCTTCCAGCATGCGGATCTTGCCGCCACCTCCCTCCTCGGCCGGACAGCCATGGACGAACACGGTGAGACCCAAGTCGTCGGCGAGTTCGGCCAGGGCAAGGCCGGCGCCCACCGCCGCGCTGGCAATGATGTTGTGCCCGCAGGCATGGCCGATGCCGGGTAGGGCGTCGTATTCGGCGCAGATACTGAGGTGGAGGGGACCGGACCCGGCGGTGGCGACGAAAGCCGTCTCCAGTCCGGCCGCGCCGAACTGCACCGTGAAGCGCGAATCGGCGACGAGCGCGTTGGCGACCATGACCGACGATCGGTGCTCCTCGTAACACGTCTCCGGGGTGGCGTGCACGCGGTGTGACAATGCGATCAGGGCGTTGGTGGCGCGGTCGACGGTTCCGGTCGCAGTGTCTTTGGCGTTACGCGGGGCGGCCATGCGCTGCCAGGCTACGGCAGCAGGTCGGTTCCCGGAGTCGCCCGCTGAGCTCGTCCGATGCGGACCTTCTGCACGACACCGATCACCGCAAGGGCGCCCAGTCCGAGGACGATCACCGCCAGCGACACGTAGACGCCCACCGGCATGTGGCTGCCGACTACGGCGATGTAGAGCTCGGGGGCGATGTGCGTTGCCGCCAGCAACGAGCCCCAGGCCAACGCTCCGTGCGGGTCCCGGTCGATGAGCTTGGTGATAACCCTCGCTGCTCCGAGGGCGTGAGGCCAGGCGACAAGGATTTCGATGACGGCGAAAACGGCAATGTTGACGCCGTACTTTTCGACCGTCGCTTTGGCGACCACGACCCGACCCAACGCCCAGAGCACGCCGAGCACGATCCAGATCTGCTCGTAGCGATTTCGGCGCTCTTTCTGCGCCGCCGAGGCAACACGGACGCCGCCCTTCCGCAGTTGCGCCGCCATCCCTCCAGCTTGGTCGATGGGTCCGAACTCCATGGACACTCCCATCGGCAACCAGTATGCGTTTCTGCCGAAGTTGCAAGCCTGCTTGCTGGTTGCCGGAGTTACTCCACCACGACCACAACGTCGCCGGCGCCCACGGTGTCGCCCGCCTTCACCTTCACCTCTTTCACCGTGCCCGACTTTTCGGTGGTGATGTTGTTCTCCATCTTCATCGCCTCGAGCACGATGACGGCGGCGCCGGCCTCGACCGCCTGGCCAACTTCAACGAGAACCTTGACGACGGTGCCCTGCATAGGCACGGCGACCGAACCCGAACCGCCACCAGCCCCGGCCCCGGCAGCCGCAGCCCGCTTCGGTTTGGCAACCGCGCCACTGCCGGCCGCCGCCACTCCGATCACCGAGGGGGCGACGTCGGGGACCCAAGCTTTGACCGAGAACCGTTTGCCGTTGACTTCCACGTCGAGGTCTCGTCGAACGCGAGGCGGCTCACCTTCCGAAGGCGCCGGCGCCGAGGTTTCGTCGCCCTTGGTCGAGACGAGTCCGGAGAGGTCGAGCGTGTCCTCGACCCATTTCGTCGAATGCACGGCGTTGCGAAAATCCTCGTGCCGCAGGATGGCGAGGTCGGCCGGGATGGTCGTATGAACACCGACGATTTTGGTTTCCCCCAGGGCCCGGATAGCGCGATTGATCGCCGTTTCACGATCCTTGCCCCACACGATCAGCTTGGCGATGAGGTTGTCGTAGTACTGACTGATGGTGTCGCCGGGCGCGTAGCCGGCATCGGTTCGAACGCCGAAACCGTCAGCGCGGACGAATTCCTTGATCGGCCCTGGCGACGGCAAGAACTTTCCGGCCGTTGGGTTTTCGGCGTTGAGGCGAATCTCGATGGCATGCCCATGGCGCGATGCGTTGATTTCCTCTTGCGTCATCGGCAGTGTTTCACCGGACGCTACCCGGATCATCCACTCCACGAGATCGATACCGGTCACCATCTCTGTCACCGGATGCTCGACCTGGAGACGCGTATTCATTTCCAGGAAGAAGAACTCTCCATCCTGGAAGATGAACTCCACGGTTCCGGCGTTAAAATAGCCAACCGCCTTGGCAATTTGGACCGCTGATGCACCCATGGCCTGGCGGAGTTCATCCGGAAAGGCCGGAGCCGGGCTCTCCTCGACGAGTTTTTGGTGTCGACGCTGCGCCGAGCAATCGCGCTCGCCCAGCCAGACGACGTTGCCGTGTTGGTCGCCGATGATCTGCATCTCGATGTGCCGCGGCCACGTGAGATAGCGCTCCATATATGCCTCGTCGCGACCGAAGGCTGACTTGGCTTCACGCTGAGCGGACGCCAACTGGGTATCGACCTCGTCGGCGTTCTTCACTACTTTCATACCTCGTCCACCGCCGCCGTAGGCCGCTTTGATGGCAATGGGATAGCCAAACTCGGCGCCGAAAGCGCGTACATCATCAGGTCCGTTAAGGAACTCCATGGTGCCGGGAACCATGGCGACGCCAGCCGCAGCGCAGGCTTTTCGCGAGCTCACCTTGTCGCCCATTACCTCGATGGCCGAGGGGGGCGGACCGATGAAGGCGACACCCCGTTCGGTGATCGCCCGAGCGAAATCGGTGTTTTCGGAGAAGAACCCGTAGCCCGGGTGCACGCCGTCGGCCCCTGATTTCTCAATCGCATCGAGTATGGCGTCGGTGTTCAGATAGCTATCGGCGCTCGTCGTGCCGCCGAGGGCGTACGCCTCATCGGCCAGGCGGACGTGGAGTGCATCGCGGTCGGCGTCGGAGTACACCGCAACTGTGGCGATCCCCATTTCCCGGGCGGTACGGATAACGCGGACGGCGATCTCGCCGCGGTTGGCAATCAGGATCTTCTTCAACATGGGCCGGCCATTCTCGTCCACGGCGGGCCGCGACCGCCACACCTGGTTGCCCAACTCGGGTCGATGTACCTCGAAGTGTCGATTCGAGGTAACGCGGTCACGTCTATGGGGGCAACCTCTCTCGCTACGTGCGCCGTTTGGTCGTCGTCGTGGTCGTGGTCGTAGTGGTGGTGGAGGGGGGGAGGACGAGGGAGCGGGGGCAGGTCCGGACCGCGTGGCGGGTGACGGCGGTGAGGGCGTCGCCGATCTTGGGGATGAGTGCCTCGAGCCGGGCGGCCAACTTGGCGTTGTTCAACGGTTTGTCGGCCAGGGCCAGGGTGGTGGCGAAATAGTCAGCCATGACCGCCACATCGGGCTTGACCGACGACGGCGAGAGTCCGACGAGGACCTGATACCGCTCCGACTGGAGACGGAGCGCGCTTATGCCGGTGAGTCCCGAGGTGCGCACATTGCGCACATTGGCCCACGCCTCGCAGAACGATTTCGGCGCCGCCTCATCGACCACCGTCGTGGTCGGAGACGGTCGCTTCTTCGGCGTGGTCATTCTGGCGGCGAAGGCCGGCGTCGGCAAGATCAACCCGGCGACGACGGCCGCAACGACGGTGCCGCGTCGAAGTCGTTGCCTGGCCATGGGACCCCTGAACGGTTCGACCAGTTCGTCGTTATGCGTCGAGGTTGATGCCGCAGTTCTTCTTCGCCCAGGCGGTGACTTTGTCGCCGGAGACGTTGAAGGTCTTGTCGTCGGTGATGGCCGACATTTCTTTTTGCAGCGCCGGGAGTTTCTTGGCCGAGTCGGCCGCCTTGAGGTTCAACATCTTGGTGGTGACTTCGGAAAGTTTGGTGATGCCGTTGGCCATTTTGGACCAGTCCGCCTTGATGGCCGAAGGTGCTTTGCCCTCGATCGATTTCATCGTCTTGGCCACGTCGGCCAGTGACTTGCCCATGGTGGTCGGGTCGGACGCCGAGTCGCCCATCTTCTTGATCTTGGCGGCAGCCGTCTTCAATGGGTCACAAAACTTGTCTTTGGCGGACGCCGGTCCGGCCCCGTAGAGAGGTACCCAGACCAGTGCGGCGATGCTGGCGGTGGCGAGGAGTGAGCGAGGGCGCATGGTGGTCCCATCCCGTCGTAGTAGGCGAAAGGGCGACACGCTACCCGTGCTCGGCTGCGACGGGTGGTGAACACCGTGTTGTCATCCCGTTTGGGATTGTCGGGACGTGGACCCGGGTAACGTCTCGCGCCCATGAAGGGGATCATCCTGGCTGGTGGCAGCGGCACTCGACTGCATCCGATTACTCGCGTCGTGTCGAAACAGCTAATGCCGGTCTATGACAAGCCGATGATCTACTACCCACTCTCGGTATTGATGCTGGCGGGAATTCGTGAGGTGATGGTGATCTCCACCCCATACGACCTACCGAGTTTCGAGCGACTCCTCGGCTCTGGTGTCTCGCTCGGCATGTCATTCACCTACGCCGAACAGGCGGAGCCGAACGGTCTCGCCGAGGCTTTTCGAATCGGGGCCGAGTTCGTTGGTGACGAACCCTCGTGTCTCGTGCTCGGTGACAACATTTTCTATGGGGACCGGCTCCCGGAGCTGCTCCTGATGGCTCGTCGCCGCGTCGAAACCGACGGCGGTTGCGTCCTGTTCGGTTACCGCGTTACCGACCCGAATCGCTACGGCGTGGCCGAGATTCGACCCGACGGGACAATTGTGTCGATCGAGGAGAAGCCGGATCAACCCAAGAGTGACCTTGCCGTGACCGGACTGTATTTCTATGACGCCACGGTGGTCGACATTGCCGCCAACTTGTCGCCATCGAGCCGTGGTGAGCTCGAAATCACCGACGTGAACCGTTCTTACGTAGACGCCGGGACGGCGCAGCTCCAGCGACTCGGTCGTGGCATGGCATGGCTCGATACGGGAACAAATGATTCGCTGCTCGAGGCCGCAACGTTCGTCCAGGTCCTGGAGCGCCGCCAGGGTGTGCAGATCGCCTGTATCGAGGAGATTGCCTTCGAACAGGGCTGGATCGACGCCGACCAGCTCAGTGCCATCGCCAACGAACACGGCAAGTCGACCTATGGCTCCTACCTTCACCGCATCGCTGCGGAAGCACGGCGACAGGCCACGTCATGAAAGTTCTCGTCACCGGCGGGAACGGCCAGCTGGGCACCGAGCTGGGGTTCGTCTTGGGAGCGGCGGGCGACGACGTACTGCTGGCGTCGAGCACGGACCTCGACGTTTGCGACCGGGACCTCGTGCATCAGGTCGTCGGCGCCGTTGGCCCGGAGGTCATCATCCATGGCGGGGCGTGGACCAACGTCGACGGCTGCGAACTCGAGCCCGAGCGCGCCTATCACGTGAATGCCTTAGGTTCTCGCCATGTGGCCGAAGCAGCGGCACGCGCGGGTGCACGCGTGCTCTACCTATCGACGGACTACGTGTTCGACGGACTCGGATCGGGCCACAATGGCGGCGGCGCCTATAACGAATGGGACGCAACGGCGCCGGTCAGTCACTATGGACGTTCCAAACTGGGCGGCGAACATGAAGTGCAATCGATGCTGGGACCAGACGCCACCATTGTTCGGGCCAGTTGGGTCGTCGGGCGGTTCGGTTCCAACTTCGTGAAGACGATGCTTCGGATCGGCGCTGACCCAACGAAAGACGTCGTCACCGTCGTCGACGATCAACGAGGGTGCCCCACCTTTACCGCTGATCTGGCGCCGATGCTGCGGCGCCTCGCCGTAGCAAGGTTGCCGGGGGTCTTCCACGTGAGTAACGAGGGCCCGGTCTCGTGGTGCGAGTTTGCCCGGGAGATCTTCGTGGCGGCTGGTTACGACGGCGCCCGAATCGTGGCCATTCCCACCTCTGAGCTCCAGCCCGTCCGCCCGGCGCCCCGGCCCGCCGTGTCGATTCTGGACAACGCCGCGTTACGCGGCTCGGGCCTGGCGCCCATGCCGGAGTGGCGTGCGTCGCTGCGAGCCGTCGTCGCGGCTTTGAAGTAGTGGAGCGAGCAGGGTGAGCGGACGGGTCGACGTTGTTGTCGTCACCTTTCAGTCCTCGCCGTGGATCGCGGCATGTCTCAAATCGCTGGTGGAGCAACGGTGCGTGGGCCGCGTCGTGGTTGCTGACAGCGCGTCGACGGATGCGACCGCGGCGATCGTGGCAACCTTCGCCGACCGGGATGTGGCGTGGCTGCCGCTCGGTGTGAATCATGGCTTTGGCGCCGCCGCCAACCGCGGTGTTGCGATGACCCGCTCGCCAACGGTGGCCATCGTCAACCCCGACCTGGTGGCCGAACCTGAGTTGTTGGCTCGTCTCGACGATGCCCTTCGAGCGAACGGACACCTCGGGGTGGTCGGGCCCACGGTCAACGACATGACTGGTCGTCCGTACCCCTCGGCCCGTTCCTTTCCCAAGCTCGCCGACGCCATCGGTCACGGGTTCGTGGGGCTCGTTTGGAGAAACAACCCCTGGTCAGCCAGATACCTCAGTCCGGACCGGGTCGACTGGATTTCGGGTACTGCAATGTTGGTCCGCCGAGAGGCCTTTGAATCCGTCGGAGGTTTCGACGAGCAATATTTCATGTACGTCGAAGATGTCGATCTGTGTTGGCGCTTGGCCCGATCGCACTGGCAGGTCGCCCTCGAACCCAGCGCCGTGGTCCGCCACGCCGTCGGCGGTTCGAGCGAATCTGCACCCTTCGCCATGATCGTGGCCCATCACCGCTCGCTGTGGCGCTTTGCCCGGAAGTCCACCATGGGATGGTCCCGCGCCGCACTGCCAGTCGTCTTCGGTGGCTTGGCGGTGAGGACCGCCGCGGTCGCAGTGCGTCGGCTCTTCGTGCGACGCGCACCCGCCGCCCGCTGAGGCGCAGCTTCAGTTCGTTTTCGACAGGCGCCGGATCACGGCCGGGTGCCACTAACCTCTTCCCCCCGTGAGCAAGCCGTCGAATTCCCAGACGCCGACCAACAAGAAGATCGCGCGTGCGGCCAAGGCCGGCGGCTCGCGTGCTCGGTCGCGCGCCAACGTGTCCTGGAGCTACTGGGGATCGATCATCGGCATCTGCGTGGCCGGCTTCGCGCTGATCGTCGGGTCGGTCATCGGACGCAACATCGCCGAAGCAGCGCCGTATGCGCAGCCTGTCTCGGACAAGGTCGCGTCGGCCAATAAAGCAGTGCAGAAACTGCTCGAGGCCAAGAAGCCCGACGTCAAAAAGGTTGCGGCCGCCACCGCCAAGCGTGATGCGCTGCTCGGCGACTCCCACTGGCATGCCGCCTACGGCATCTACAAGTGCGACGGCTACCTGGGCAAGATCGTGGACAGCAAGTACGTCGCCGAAGTCCTGGCCCCTACCGAAGATCCGGTCGGCATCCATGCCCACGACGACGGCCTGATCCACATTCATCCCTTCCTCAAGCGTTCGGCGGGCCGAAATGCCAAGCTCGGGTTCTTCCTGGAGGCGATCAACGCCAAGATCACCAAGACGGAAATTGCTTTCCCGTCCACCTCGGGCAAGCGCGAAACGCTGAATGTCGACAAGCTCAAGTGCGGCAAAGACGCTAAGAAGAAGTCCCAGGTCAGCGTGTACCTGTGGCGTGACATCAAGAAGCCCAGCCGGGTTGAGCGCTATACCGGCGACTTCAGCCGAATTCCGTTGGTCAAGAACGGTGCCTACGCCTTTGCCATCACCGCCGACGGCTCGAAGGCTCCGCCGGTGCCGCCGTCGGAGAAGTCCCTCGAGGCTCCGGTCGACGTTGAGCAACCGGGTGCAACCGCCACGACTACCGTCCCTGGTGCCACCGCACCGACC
>JANLQX010000444.1:0-3314 GCA_031368095.1 Actinomycetes bacterium
CAACACGTTCACACCATCGAGCACGTCCTGCGCAGCGGGTGCTGCGGTCAGGTCCAACGCGTCGAGCATTCGGGGCGCGTATCGACGCACGGTTGCGTAGGTGTCACCGAGAAGGCGTAAGTAATCGAACGTCGGTTGCGCAAGGACTTCGACTTCGGTAACCGAAGCCCTGAACGCCTCCCATGGAATGATCGCTTCGATTGCGGCAAACGGGTCAGTCCCGTCGAGTTTCGCGTCGACCAACGCCCGGACGACTTCACCGAAGAGTTTTAGGCTGTCGTTCACTGCCTTCCCTGACTTGTGAAACCGTTCTTGATGCTTGGTCTTCGCTTGGGCCATCAGCCGGATGATGACCCGGTCATGCAGATCGATGATCTCATCAGTCACCGTTGCGATCGCCTCGACGACCAGAGCGACCATGGTTGCGTAACGGCCTTGCCTCTCAAACTTCGCGAGATCTCCGGTGGTCATCTGAGCGCCCTCTCGGGCGATCTTGAGAAGCCGGTTCTGATGAACAAGCCGCTCCAAGCCGCCCGGCAAGCTAAGCGTACGTAGTGTTTGGAGACGGTCGATATGTTCGAGAACGTGCCGGGAATTCGGCTTCCCTGGCGGAAGACGCAGCCACGCCAGCCAAGTGTGCGCGCCGTTGTCTTTGCGTTCCAGGAGCGCATCAAGCCGTGCACGGTGACCGTCATCGAGTGACTCGGCCAGCGTGTTGTAAATCCGCCGGTTCGCACGGGTAAGCGCTTCAGCACAGACACGCTCAATCACCCCAACGGTGGGAGAAGAATCTTGCGCCCCCGAAGCTCGGCGACCATGCTTTCCGCTAGAACGACTCCTTTGTCCGTGAGCCACGCCAAATCCACAAGCCGATCGATGGCTTGTTGGCGATGGTCAAGAGTGAACACCCGATAGCCGTAGACGTCTTGTAGCTCAACGAGATGTTCGCGACGCGTCTGCCCACGCGCTCCGTATTGCTCCCATGTTCGCGCGTCGATCATCAAGAGGTCCGAGACGAATCGCACCACGACTGGTGCGGGTTCTTCGTCGATGCCGAGCATCACACCGGGAAACCTCATGTAGGCCAGCTGTGCTGCGAAGCCGAACCGGTTCGCTGCGCCACGATGGCTCTTGATGATCGTGAGGTCTTGCTCGGTGAACGCAAACCGTGTGATCAGCTCAGAGATGTCCTCTGGCAACGCGTAGATGCTCGCTTGTTCGATGGCCGACAGGATTGAACGACGCGGCATCAGCTCCACTTCCTAGGTTCTCGATAACGACCGTATATAAGAACCAGCACCATGAATCCGGCACCCAAGCAATCCCGGGCTCTACGGCTTCTCGTATTCAGTTCTCAAAACGAATTCTCGATACAATACCCAAACCACGAGAACCAAGAACAAACAGGAACCTCGATGCTCATCGGTTATGCCCGCGTTTCCACCCAAGACCAAAACCTGGATCTTCAGCTCGCCGCTTTGAAAAAGGCGGGCTGCAAAAAGATTCTTGACGACAAGATTTCCGGCAACAGATTCGAACGCCCCGGGCTCACCAAAGCCCTCGATCTGCTTCGCGAGGGCGACACGCTCGTCGTCTGGAAACTTGACCGGCTCGGCCGCTCCGTCAAAAACCTCGTCGACCTCGTGGGCCAGCTACAAGCAGACAAGATCGGATTTCGAAGCCTGACCGACTCAATCGACACCGGCACCCCATCCGGACGATTCTTCTTTCACGTCATGGCATCACTCGCCGAAATGGAACGCGAACTCACAATCGAACGAACCAAAGCCGGACTCGCCGCCGCCCGCAAACAAGGACGAACCGGCGGCCGACCACGACACATGACCGACACCAAAATCGAATCCGCCCGAAAACTCCTACTCGCCGGCACAACACCCCGAGACGTCGCCAACAACCTCGGCATATCCATCCCAACCCTCTACCGCTGGATACCAGCATCCACACTGCACTGACGCGCCCAGATGTTTGACGGCTCCCACATTGGGTATGACTCTGTGTGATCGTCCGACGATCTCGCTGAAAGCCATCCGGATGAAACCTCCGGTTAGCTCTTGAAGCAGTGCCGACAAGAAACTGGTGCATTATGCGTACTGACAGTCGCAAGCTCAGATCTGTAGTAACCCTTTTTTCAATTTGCTTGCTTACTTCGGGTGTGTCCCAGAAAGCAAACGCCCGGATACCCGACGATGAGTCGCCCTCGGCGAGAAGTGCACAAACGTCAACGTTGACTTCTGCGTTGCCAGTAAAGTTTCGCGCAATGACTCCGGCCGAGTCGGTCGGCGCTGACCTCATTAAACGATACCGAACCGAATCCGGCTTCAACGGAGTCTTCGTCGACGGTCCGACACTCGTAAGACTGGTGATGAAGGGCGGAAAGGTAGACACACCACAACCCAATGACGGGGTAACAATCGTTGTCGAATCAACAACATTCTCGGTCGAGGAACTCCTGGTCGCTGCGCGCCGGCTCGACAAGCAAAATCCAAAGTCATACGGAACGACAATCGAATCGGACAAGAGCAGGCTCATCATGAACCTCGCACCGACTGCACCGCTGCGGGTCGACGGGTCGACGGGTCGATCTTTGTGGACAAAACAGCAGTGGATCCGTTGATTGACGTCGTTGCAAGCATTCTTCTGAGCCCTCCCAAACTGGACGCAGCAGAAGGCGGCCGCCTGTCCGACGGGAACGGATGCACCACCGGCTTCCGCTACATTTGCTCCCATCGACGGGTCCTCGATTGGTCCCCAAAGGGCCCGAACTCTCGGTGGGCGTCATCATCGAGTGACTGTTTGCGAAAGAGAAGGAGCGAGTGTTCCTCGAACGCGTCGCGAAGAGCGTCGTACCCATCGTTCTTCGAAACAACCCGGATATCGACCTCGCGCACCTCGACGCCGAACTCGTCGTGCAGCGGTGTCAGCACGAGAGGTGTTGATCGACGAGCGGTCGGACTGTTGCCATCTTGGAGTACCTCGGCGGGGATGGTGGTGCGGCCCTCAGACCGACTTTGCGAGTCTATTGATTGAGGCGCGAACGATCATGGTGTAGGTGTCGGCGATCGCTACCGCGCGGTGATCCTTTTGTGCAGCGAGGCGGTCCGGGTCGAATAGGACTGCCATGAATGCGGCCTTGCTCGGGAATTCGTTGAAGCGCACTTGATGCCACGAACGACCGTCACCCACGATCGTGCCTTCGGCCGCGAACCAACCGTTGATCCGAACGCCGTGTTTGACCGCCACCTTCGCTGCGGCCGTCTGGTACTCGGCCATGTGCTCGGGCGTGTGTTCAGGCG
>JANLQX010000451.1:0-21918 GCA_031368095.1 Actinomycetes bacterium
CTCCACGAAGCTATCCCTGCGCTCGCTCGAATCGGCAACGTCGAATTGGAACGCGAACCCGTCGAAAGCCCAGCCTTCGCCCTTCGTTTTACTGGCGGTCTTCGAGGACGGTTTACCCCGACAGATCGTGAGTTCCGTCCCTCTGGGAGCGACTGAACGCACGAACTTCGTCGAGTTCGAGAAGCGGCGTTACACGAGTCCGCCGGGGCGGTCCGACGGAGTCGTTGTCGTGGTGCCCGTCACCACCGCAACGGGAGAGACCGGGGCCAGCAGGCTGACGTAGTCGTCGCGGGACAGAGCGCCCTTGGACGGCTCGCCATCGGCGGTCGGAACGGAAAGTGGTCGACCGCCGAGGCGAAAATTCACCAGGCCGACGCCGGGCAGGTTGGTAACCGTATAGACGATTTGGGCGATGGCCATTGTCTGCTCCGCCCCCGGCAACGTCAGAAAGCTCGGCGCCAGACTTATCGTTGCCGTTCCCGATTGCACCGTGGCCGAGGCGATCGTGTCCGATGCCGGGATGGCGCTGCGTAAACCCTCGACAGAATCGGAGAAGAGCGGCCCTGACCGGAGCGCTTCGATGGCGGTGTCGAGGGTGGCTTCCACATCAGGACGACGAATCGGGCGAATGCTGGATCCGGTAATCCAATAGACGTCGAGCGGAAACGCAATCGGAATGGTCGTCGGTGGGGGAATGGTGGTCGTGACCGGTGGAGCGATGGTGGTGACGGGCGTGGTGGTTGTGGTGGTCGTCGACGTGGTCGTGCTCGTCGGCTCGGGAAGTGGTTGGAAGGCGATTTCGTTGGCCGCAAGGGGTCGATCGTTGGAGTCGTCGGGCACGCCGCAGCCAGTCGCCGCCAGCAAGGTGAACGCGGCAACAAGCGGCAGGAAGACCGGGCGTCTCACGGTGCCTCTGCTTCGGGAAGATCAAACGTGAAGCGTGCGCCGCCGTCGGGGCTATCGCTCACGCATATGGTGCCGCGCATGAGACGAACGTGTTCTTTCACGAGAGCAAGGCCGAGCCCGGCACCGGCAAGATGGCGACCCTGCGCGCCACGGGCAAATCGGTCGAAGATGCGCGACCGTTCGTTCGGCGCCACTCCCGGCCCGGCATCGTCAATATGAATTCGCACCCGATGGGCCGTGCCGTCTCGGATGATTCGCACGCACGTTGCCCCGCCGGCATGGCGATTGGCGTTGCCGATGAGGTTGTCGATGATCCGTTCGAATCTCCGCGCGTCGACGATGACCCGTGCTTCGGCGGCACCGACGGCCACGTCGATCGGCACGCTGTCGGCACCCACATGGAGCATCGTGGTTTTGAGCAAAGGAACGACGGACAGTGACGTGAGGTCAACCGTGGCGGCGCCCGCCTCGATGGTCGCCATTTCCAGAAGGTCGAGGACCATCCGTTCGAAGCGGCCAACTTGCTGTTCGAGTAGGTCAATGCCGAGCTGCGCACGCTCGGGGAGCTGTACGCCGCGTCCGCGTACGAGGTCCATGGCGCCTCGCAACGCGGTGAGCGGTGAACGCAGTTCGTGGCTGACGTGCGACGCGAAACGCTGCTCGCGTTGGATTCGTTCTTCGAGGGAATCCGTCATGGCATTGAACGTGGCGACGAGCCGCGTGAGATCGGGGTCGTCGAGGCCACTCAGGCGAGCGTCGAGATCACCCGCGGCGATTTGCTCAGCGGTGTCGGCGATCCGCGAGAGCGGACGCAGCACCCGTCGTGAGGCATAGAGGCCGAGAACCGCGCCAATGATCGTGGCTCCGAACGCACCGGCGGCGAGAGTCGTAGCCAACGTGGTTAGTGTGCGCTGGAGTTCGGTGAGTGGGGTGGTGGCGACGAACACCGTTGGCGTGCGTGCTCCAACGGTGATCGGCACGGCGACCGCCAATTGTGGCTGACCGCGCAGCATGAACCGTTGCCGAGTCGCAACACCGGCAATGGCCGTTCGACGGAGATCCGATGGCAGGTCGTCGGGTGCGATGTTGGCCGACGTGACGTACCAGGTGTTGTTGCGGAACAACATTGGTTGCGAACCCGACCCGTTGATCACCGAGGCGAGCAGCCGGCCACCGCCTTCGGGCGAGGCGCGAAGGGCGTTGGCCAGAAGTCGAGCGTTGAATCCCGCCTGCGCCACGGCAACCCGGTCGCGCTGCTGCAGCAGGTAGATCCGTGAGCGGTTATAGGTGAATCCGGCCAACACACTCGACAGCACCAGCGCTAGTAGGCCGAACGCGATACTCGAACGAGCTCGGAGTCCCAAATTGACGGGTCTCCGGCCGCTCACGGGGTCACGGAACCAGCTTGTAACCCATACCGCGCACCGTGACGAGGTAGCGCGGTTCCGATGGGTCGTCTTCAAACTTCACGCGAAGCCGGTACATCTGACTGTCGATGAGCCGCATGTCGCCCAGGTAGTCGTACCCCCACACCCGGTCGAGGAGATCCTCACGGCTCACGATCTGATCGGCGTGGAGCGCCAACTCGCAGAGGATCTTGAACTCGGTGCGAGTGAGTGGGAGCGGTTCGCCGTTCCAGGTGGCATCGCCTGATGACGGACGGATCACCAACGGTCCGACCCGCAGCACCGGCGCCTGTCCCTCGCGCTCATCAGCCACGGCCAGAACGGTATTGCGGCGCACCATCGCCCGCAGCCGCGCCGCCAGTTCCTTGGCGGCAACCGGCTTGATCAGGTAATCGTCGGCCCCCGCTTCCAACCCCGCCACGACATCGTGCGTGTCACTTTGCGCAGTGAGGATGACGATCGGGATTTTGCTCTGGGCGCGTATCGCTCGGACCACGTCGAAACCGTGGATACCAGGAAGAAGCAAATCAACAATCGCCACGTCGATCGGGGTCGACAGGGCAAGCGTGACGCCCTCCTCGCCGGTCGACGCCTCAGTCACCTCGAAGCCGTCATCCTCCAGGTTCAGGCGCAGGGTGAGACGGATCTGATCGTCGTCCTCCACGAACAACACTGACGGGCCCATCCCCGCATCTTGACCCATCGGGGCGCAGCCCTGGGCTGCGCCAACCAAGCGTCTCCGTTTTGCGACCGATTCGCGAGGTTGCCGCCACCCACCCGCGAGGAAGGATTTCGTAGAGTATTCCCATTCAGCAGCGACAAACGGGCACCCTCGGAACGTTTGGCGCAGAGGAACAGGTCCAGTCGTCGGCCGTGCAGCGCACCTTGCCCCTGGGGCGTTGCTGCTCGGAAGGCGGTTTGGACCGACGCTAGAGATGTGGCCCCGTGGTTGGCGGGGCCACAACTCTGTCGGCCGGAGGCTGGTCTGTCGGCCGGAGGCTGAAACCGCTCAGGTCTTGTACGGGCTGCGGGCTCGGGTCCAGGCGGTGGGTCGTGGGCGGTCGTTAGCTGGCACCACGAGGGAGCCGACGAAGTCGCCGTTGGCATACACCCGGTCGATGTCCCGCTTGACGTCGGCCAGGTCGGCACTCGACACCACCCCGTTGCTCGTGGCTCGGTAGAACTGCACGGTGACCCTGATCGGGAAGCGATCGTCGCGCTGCAGTCGGTTGCCGTTGAATTCCCGGACCGGTCCAAGCTTCTCGCCGTGGCCGATCACGGCCGCCTCCACATCGCTGCGTCGACTCCTCGCTTGTTTGTCCACGGCACCCGACGACGACGCCGACGCATCGGCTGATGCGGCGGGCGACGGGGCGGCGAGTTCGCCCTCGTAGATCTGCGGGTAGTCGGTGTGGACGAGAGGCACTTGGATGACCATCACCATGTCCGATCCGGCGTCAAGGGCACCGGCGTCGCCCTTCTTGGACCGTCCGGAATCGACGCGGGCCTTTACGGCACTGCGTCGCTCACCGGTAAACGTCGTCTCCTGGCCGTGGTCATTGAAAAAGAGCTGCTGGCCCCACTGTTGGTACGACTGGTCGCCCGACCAATTTTCGACGACGGTCATCGACGTGCCCTCGCGCGTGGCCAACAGCACGAGGACCGCGGGGTTCGCCGTCGACGACTGGTAGTTGTAGATCACGGGCGTGAACTCGGCCTTTCCTTCCTTCGGGAGCGGGAGGAAGACATGTTGCGCCGACACGAGTGCATGGGTGTCCCGCTTGGCGGTGAGGTCATTGGAGCCGACCACCTCCGAAGGCACGCTCACATACGACCGGATGTTCGAAAGGACTTCGCGCAAGGGGACACTGGTGACGGTGGACCGGCGATGTTGGTTGCCGAGGCGGATCCAGAGGTCGTCGAACTTCACGTCGGCTGTCGTGTCGCTGAAGTTCGGATACCGGATCACGGGCAGGAGATGCGTCTGCACTTCGCCGCGACCGAGGGGCTCACGCACCTGCAGGGTCAAGTCGGAGATGTTCGGCCCGACCGACGAACCAACGTTGCGGCCGGTGTCCTCCCAGGTCACATTCAGCACGTCGAGCCCAAGACGTGACGCCCGATTGGTCAAGTCGGTGTCGAAAGGCATCCCGACGACGCGATCGATGACGTCGCGAAATCCGGGAACGATGCTGGCGGGAGGGGTCTCGGGCCAACCGGGCGTGGTCGGCGACGGTGCGCCCGGCGTCTTCGCCGACGGCACCACTCCCCATCCGCCCGCGGAACCCGATGCCCCCACGGCGGAGGCCAAACCGGGCCATGCGGCGGCGGCGGTGACTCCGGCGGCACCAAAGGCCAGCCGGCGTAGGAGCGCCCGACGAGACAGGGCGACCTGGTCGAGGTTTGGTTGGCAGATCAGTTCGTGGTCGTGAGGCTTCGTCATGTCGGTCCTCCAGGGCCGGGCGGTTACGTGCCAGTTGTGACGTTCGACCGCCCGGTTCCAGTTCCCGCAGGGCAGAACTACCCTTGGCGCCCGATGGGGAGCAGTAGGCACAGGCGAGCCTGCTGGGGATTGGCCTCGGCCATGGTGGTCGCTCTCGGGGCGTCGAGTGGAGCTTCCGGCGTCCGGCACAGCCGGCCCACGACAACTGCCGTTACGCCCCTGTCCTGGGACCAACCGGCCGCCAACCCCGCCAACGCCGTTGACCCCGCCAACATCGAGACACTGACCAAGTCGACAACCCTGACCAAGGCGGGCCGCCGCGTCGATCGACGAGCGGGTCGGGCCACGAGCATCACGCTCACCGGGCCCCGCGGGTTGGAGCGCTCGTTGCTAGTCGACGCTCGGGCCGCCGCAGTGCGCTTTGGCAACGCCAACACCGTCGTCGACCAGGCGACCCTCGAACTCGTCGGCGTGGAGCGCGGGAATCGGCTGGTGCAGATCACCAGGTATCCCTTCTCGTTCCCGGTGTCGACGATTGCCCTGGGGCCGATCGCCGCCCGAGCGCTGTACGGTCCGGAGACTGCCGACGCTGTCGAACGAGATGTTGCAGTCTTGGGCAAAACATCGGCGCGCTTACGAAAGGCGAAGGTCGGCGACGTTCTCGTGTTCCGTCACTGGGACCGTCCGAAGTCGTTGATCCGACTCACTGTTGGTGCGATCGTTGCCGACGAGGATGCCGGCAATGCAGAGGTCCTGGTCTCTCGACGTAACGCCACCCAGCTCGGGTTCAGTCGCCCGTCGCGTCTCGTGGCATGGGGCAACGTTGATCGGGTGACCAAGGCTTGGCGGAAGCTGGTGCCCGAGTCGTACCTGCGGCGCTCCTCCACCCCGCCAACGATCGACAGTGTGCTCAATCAGGCGGAGCTCAAGACGGTCTACGGCGAGTTCATCGTCCGGCGCGATCGCGGTCGTCTCGAATCGGACCCGGCGTGGGTCAAGCGCAACGTGATCGATCATGAGTACCCAGTGATCGGTCGAGTGGCATGCCACCGGTCCATGGTCGAGCCGCTCGACGCCGTGATGCGTGAGATCGTGGCTGCCGGTTTGCAGTCACTGATCAACGTCGCCGACACCAAACTGGCCGGCGGTTGTTTCAGCGCTCGGGAGATCCGAACCCCAACCGGTACGAGTGGTCGCAATTTGTCTCGTCATGCGTGGGCAGCGGCGATCGACCTCAATCCGTCGCAAAATCGTTTCGGGTCCAAACCGACGATGGACCAACGTCTCGTCTACGTATTCCGTCGCCACGGTTTCGCGTGGGGCGGCACATGGAGCATTCCCGACGGTATGCATTTCGAGTTGATCGGCGAGCCACGCATCGCTGGCGCCACCCTGCCATCGTCGACCACCACCACGTCCACCTCGACAACGTCGACAACGTCCACCACGACAACGTCGACCACGTCGACCTCTATCGAGGGGCCGACGATCGTCAGTGCACCGACGATCGCGCCCTCGTCGACCCCTGGTTCCACGACCACGAGTCGGGCCGGATCAGCGACATCGATGCGGCCATCGACGTCGCGCCCTTCTGCTTCCAGCACCACAACAATTCCTCCGGGGTCGACGACCACGAGCACTACGGTCGCTCCTCCCAGTTCCTCCGGACCTCCGGGGCAGGAACCTTCCGCCGGCGACGTGCCGGCCTAACGACAACTCGAGTTTCGTCATGTCTCCCACCACCCTCTGCCGGCTCGTTGTCATCGCTGTCATCAGTGCGCTTACTATCTATCGCCTTCGACGCGATCCGATCCCACGACGAGAACTTCTTCGTCGTCTGCCGCGATGTCTTGCCGGCCTTGCCTGCTTCGGTATCGGTATTTCGTTCTTCTTCGCGGCCCGCCTCGGAACCGGACCGTGGGACGTGCTCCACGCCGGTTTGGCGAAGCGTCTCGACCTTCCCGTCGGTGTGGTCATCAATCTTGTTGGTCTGGCGATCCTTCCCCTGTGGCTGCCGCTCAAGGAACCGATCGGGCTGGGCACCGCGCTGAACACCCTGGAAATTGGGTTCGTGGTCGACCTCTTCCGGCCGCACCTGTTCGTTCCCACGGTGATGGCGGCGAGAGTGGCGTTCGCCGTCATTGGCGTGGTGGTGATTGCCCTCGGTTCGGGGCTCTACCTCGGTTCCGGCCTCGGTTCCGGCCCACGTGACGGTCTGATGATGGGACTCAATCGTTTGGGTCTGTCGATCCGATCGGCCCGCACCGTGGTGGAGATCGTCACGCTTGGCGTCGGCTTCGCCCTCGGCGGCAAACTCGGTGCGGGAACGGCGATCTTCCTCATCGGCATCGGGCCCCTGGTGCAAGTCTTCCTTCCTCGGCTGCGCCTCCCGCCGTTGGTCAGTCGACGGGCATCAGCTCCGATTCCGAGCCTGTAGGTGGCCATACCAGTGCGCAGGCCGACTGCTCCTTAGGCTTCTTGCTCAGTTTGCCGATGTCAGAGGCAACCGATCTACAGGGAGACGGAAATGACCTTGGCCCAAACGCTTCACCACCACCGCCGATGGTTGGCGGCGCTCGCCTGCGGTGGTCTGCTCGCCGCCGCAGCGGCCATCCCGATGGCGCAAGGCGCTCCCACGTTGACGGGCCTGCCGCCGATCACCTTCGTGATCACCATTCCTCCGTTATTGACCCTGCCACCACTCATCCTCATCCCGGTGAAGGACATCGCGGTGGCGATCACCGACGACAAGGCGACTATTGACCAGGGTGCGTCGGTGGTCACCAAGATCACCGTCACCAATCGCTGGAGTTCCGCCGTTGCCGGTATCAACGTTCTCTATTCGCCACCGACGAATCACAGCGGCACGATCTGGGCCTGCACGGTCGCCCCCGGCGATTCGTGCGGAGGATCTACCACGGGCGCCGGTCCGATAAGCCGCTCGATCTCGTTGAGTGCGTACTCGTCGGCCGTGTTCACGATCAGCGCTGCAGTAGCGCCGACCGCGACGGGAATCATCACGTCTTCGGTCACCATCGTTGCCCCGGTGTCACTGGGTGACACCACCGCGGGCAACGACACCGCCATTGATGTCACCACGGTGAATCCTCCGGCCACATCGACGACAACGGCCGCCTCGACCACAACCACGATCCCGGTCGTGGCGTCGTCGACGACGGTCGCTCTGACCACCGTTGCCCCGACCGCGGCGCCGACCACCGTTGCCGCCACGGCGCCGCCGGCTCCGGCCGGTGCCGACGGGTTCCAGTCGCCGACCGGAGGTATCCAGTGCCTGTACTTCGTCGACAGTGGCATTCAGCGCGTGCGCTGCCTCGTGCAAGATTCGGTGGCGAAGCTGCCCAAGCGTCCGGCCGACTGCGACTTTGACTGGGAAGACATCGGTCTTGCCCAAACCGGAAAGGCGTACACCGTTTGTGCGGGCGACACCATCGCCGGCGCCTATCCCGCCCTCGCCTACGGAAAGACGTGGAAGCGCGGCGTCTTCACCTGCACCTCGGCCAAGACCGGCGTGACGTGTCGCAACCCATCTCGTCGAGGTTTCCGGATCAGCAAAACAAAGCGCACGTACCTGTAGCGCCGGGTCGCTACGTTCGCGGCATGGCAATGTCTGGAACCGGACGCCGAGCGGCGGGGTAGATAGGTCATGAACTTTCGTCGAGTCCTCATCGCTGCGGTGCTGCTGTCGCTTCCGCCGAGCGCCGCCGTGGCGAACACGTCGTCGGCCGGATGGAAGGCCGCGATTCGAGGCACTGACACGGTCGTACGGTCGCCGTCGTGGAAGGCCACTGTGCCCGGCCGATGGAGGGTGCCCATCGTGACCCTCCGAGGGATGACCGCGGGACCGTCGCTCGACGGCCGCTCGATCGTGTTGGCCAACGCCGCCGCGACGGGAGACCGAACGACGACATCGTTTGTTGTGGTCCAGAAGCTACGCGTGCAGACGATCACTCTTCCGGGGAAATGGGAGTTCGATGCCGTGTCGCCCGACGCGTCGACGGTGTTCCTCACCGAATCGGTCGGCGAGAACTCCTACTGGGTTCATTCCGTCGACGTCGCCAGCGGTCTTCCCCGCGATCGACTCGTCGCCAAGTCCATCGCTCCCGCTCCCGCTCGTCCGAGCGTTGATGATGGTCCGATGCAGGGTGTGCCGGTCGACCGGGTGACCTCGATTGACGGCAAAACGGTGTTTACCCTCTACGACGGTCCTGGCCACCCGTTTGTGCACATGCTCGAGACCGCTTCGGGCGGCGTCCTCTGCTACGACCTGCCATCGGCGATGCGTCGTGATGCTCGAGCCCTTCGACTTCGCCGAGGACCGAAAGATGGTCTCGTCGACGTACTGCTCTCGACGAAAGTCGTGGCCCAGGTTGTCACTCCCGCGCTCGGCCCTGCCGTCCGAGTAGCGGACACGAGCGCCCCGCCGGTGCTGAAATGAAACGCCGGTTCCTGCTGACGGTGGCCCTGGCCACGTTGGCCGCCACCCTGGCTCCGGCGCTTTCGGCCGAGGCCGGTGCGCCGAACTACGAATGTTCGATCGGTTCATTTCATATCGGTGTCGATCAGCATCGACGATCCGGGCTGTCTCGGTCACCGGGTGCGTCGGTTCAGCCAATGCCCTTCGTCCAGGCCGATCAGAACGGTTCGTCGCTTGGTCTCGCGGCGAAACTGGACGGCGGCGATGCCGTGCTCGACTTGCGGGGCTCTGGCGCCTGGGCGACGATGACCCACCGAGGCCAAACGCGTCGTGGGGCGTGTGCCTTTATTCCCGGAGACTTCGCCCTCGGGCAGGTGACCGCTCGCCGTTGGCTCTTGCGAAGTGCTCCGGACGACGGTGCGGCGATCATCCTGCGAGTACGAATGCGAAGTCTCGTGTGGTCGTCCGGTCGCTTCGACGAGGACCGTCAGGAGATCCGGGGCACCGCCGACTGGGCCCACTTTCGCGTCGTTCTCCACGTGAAAGGCGGCGCGACCGACGGTGGCCCCCAACAAATCGGCATGGGTCAGCGGGCCGGACTTGACGGACGGTCGACGATCGTCGAGGGGTGGGGCCGCGTGGCCGATGTGGTGATGCTCGGTCCGCCTGGACCGTGATTGATCCGCACCGTCACGGTGGCGCCTCCGACGACTCGTTGGTTACGGCGGCAGTGAGCGGTGATAGTGACGCATTCGGTCAGTTGGTTTCCCGGTACCAGCGCGCCGCTCGTGGATTGGCCGCGTCGCTCGTTGGCGCGAGCGACGCCGACGATATCGCGCAGGACGCTTTCGTACGTGCGCATAGGTCCCTGGCGTCGTTTCGTGCGGGGTCAGCCTTCGGTCCTTGGTTGTTGACGATCGTTGCTCACCAGGCATCGAACCATCATCGCTCCGCGCTCCGACGCGAGAGGCGCCAAGCGGTGTTCGGCCGCCGAGCCACCGTCGCCGCCTCCGGTCCGGCCGATATGTCCGTGCTGTCCGATGAGCGGCGTCGCCTTCGGTCGGCACTCAACTCCATGTCCACGAAGGACCGCAACGTGCTCGTGTTTCGCTTCCTGCTCGACTACTCCGAGCAGGAGACCGCCATTGCGCTCGACTGCGCGCCCGGCACCGTGAAGTCGCGAACGTCACGGGCGTTGACCAAGCTCCGTGCTCACTCGATATTTAGCCAGGAGGAGGACCGTGATGCGAAGTGAACAGTCTGTGATCGACGCGATGCGCGCCCTCGTCACCGAGCCGGCCGAGCCGATCGACGACGGCACAGCGTTCGTCGCTGCTGTTACTCGGCGCACTGGTAACCAGCCGACGCCTCGAGTCGTGCGGTTGCGTCGCCGACTAGTGCAAGCCCTTGCCGTGGCGGTGGTGACAATTTCGTCGATCGTGCCTGGGCCGCGGACCGCATTCGCCCGGTGGCTGGGCATCGGTTCGGTTCGCCTCGAACGCTCGCCGAACGTTTCGGGTGAGCTGCCTGCGGACGTTCGTGACCTCGACCTCGGCACCGCGTCGACGGTCACGGCGGCGAGCGCCCACCTCGGTCGTGCCATGGTCAGTCCCGAGCTGAAGCCGGTTGGCATCTGGGCACAGGGATCTGCCGTGAACGCGGTCTACCTCGTCGACGGCGCCTCAGTACTGGTGAGCGAGCTTCCTGGACCGGGTTCGATCTATGCCAGCAAGAAGCTGCTGGGCGGCGCCACCCGGATGGACTTTTTCACTCTCCGCAACGAGGGGGCGGTGTGGATCTCGGGTGCCCCGCACGAGGTTGCCCTACAGACTCCGTCGGGCTCGATCGCGATCGTTCCGGTCCGCCTCGCCGGCGACGTTCTCCTGTGGGCCGACTCGAACCGGACGATCCGCATTGAAGGGTTCACCGACCGGGCAACAGCTGTCGCGTTTTTCGAAACCCTTCGCTTTCCGGCGTAACACATTCAGCTCGGCCGATCTGGGCGATCAGTAGGCGCAACCCGCCCGAAGTTGATGACCTCCGGTACTGTTCGGCGGCGATGGAACAGCTCACCCTTGGCGCGTTCGTGGCGGCCCGGGGTCGCCGCGTTGACTACGCCTCGGACCGGGTCCTCTTCCACGAAGGCGATGAATCTCGCAGCGTGTATGCGTGCGTGAGCGGCCGGGTGAACCTGTTCATCACTACGCCCGTCGGCCGAGAGGTGATCCTTGGAGCCAAGACCACCGGACAGGCTTTCGGGGAGCTTTCGGCGCTCGACGGTGCCCGTCGCTCGGCCTCGGCGGTCGCCATGGAGCCGACCTCTATTGCCCTCTTGAGCGGCGACGACTTCCTCAGCGCGCTCACCGATGCCCCCGGCCTTGCTCTGCTGGTGCTGCGGGACCTGGCCGAGCATCTCCGGATCGCGAACGGGCGAGCGGCGGCCCGCACGTCGGAGAACGTGGGGGAGCGGGTCGCTCACCTACTGGTCGAGTTGACAGAGAAGTTTCGGCGGCACGGCGGCCCCATCAATCCGGTGGCGTTGCCGATCACCCAGGACGAACTCGCCGCCTGGGTTGGCTCAACCCGCGAGGCCGTCGCCCGCTCGCTCGTGCCGATGCGCAAGTGCGGGGCACTGGAGACGGGCCGCAACCGCATCGTCATCCACGACGTGAGCAGTCTGCTGACCGCCGCCGTCGTTGTCGGGCAGTAGCTCGCTCACACGGTCGTGACGATGGCGGTGATGCCTGCCGTGGTCAGCAGGTGGACGATGTCGTCGGGGTCGCTGCTCGGCCGGTGCTCGTGGACCCCGTCGTGCTGGTAGCGACTGGGTCCACGAGAAGGCGGCGCTCCTCCGACGTTGTGTGATCCGGATCACGGTGAGGCGCGGGCATGCGTGGTTTGCTGAGGGGGTGAGTCGTGGGCAAAGTTCCTGGAGCAGATGGATGACCGACGGAGGAGCCGAGTGACGCCAGCCCGCATGACCAAGGGCCGCCCTCAGTGACCGCGTGGTGAGCATGCTCGGCGATGCTCTGCGCGCTGAGCATATCGGCGAGATCGAATTCAAGGGACTCTCGCGTCCGACCCCGGTCTACGAAGTGCATTCCCTCGACTGAGCAGTGCGCATCCGTCGTAGGATGGATCATCATCTCCCGTTTACGGGCATGGCGCGGGCCATAGTGGGTAATGAGCGATCTCCCCCCAGACCGTCCCCTTTTCGCACACCAGCCGTCCCCGTCCCCGGCGTCGCCGTCGCCATCATCTGGATCGTCGGACGCCTTCCCCCACGGCATCTCGTCACCGACAGAGCCGACAGAGCCGACGGGGCCGTCGGGGCCGTCGGAGCCGGTTGGGCCGAGTAAGGGTGACGTCGCCAAGGACACGGCGGCGGCGATGTTCGGGGAGATGAAGGCGGCCGTTGGCGGTGCCTCAAAACGCGAGCCCTATCCGTGGTTGGCGGTGGCGGCGGCCATTGCCGCAGTGGTGTGGTTGCTGTGGCCGGAGGACGACAAGTTGGGCGCCGAGAACTTGAAACTGTGGACAGTGTTCGTGGTGGCGAGCGTGGCCCTGGTGTTCGCGCCGATGGTGCGTAAAGTTCTGCGCCTTCCCGACGAGCGGGCGTGGCAGTTCTGCGTCGCTGGGGCCGCCGGCCTCGGGTTCGCGTGGGTGGCGTTCCTGCTGCCGACGATCAATTCGAACCAGGCGTTCTTCGGCACCATCGGCGTGGCCGCAGCTGGCTTGGCGGCATGGACGGCTCCCGGTCGTCCGCAGTGACCATGGGTGCAACAATCGGTCGGCAAAGGAGCGGAATGGGGCTCGTACCGCGTCTCGCCTTAGCTCTCCTTGTGCTCGCCCTGGGCCTGCCGTGGTTGCAAACCATCGGCACTTCCGGAACCTACCTGCCGGGATATGTCGTGCCCGGGTTCTGCACCACGTCGTATGGCTATGACGGCTTCGCCACATCGGAGTGTTCACCCGCAACGATCGGAGTCGGCATATCGATGCCGGGTTCGGCTGGTTCGATCACCAGTGGGGCGTCGCATCCGGCTCGGTTTGGCGTGGCATGGGCCATCGTGGCCACGATGCTGGCCGTTCGCCGACGCGAGCCTCGTCTGATGCTGGCGGGCGCCGCGGGGCTCGGTCTGGTCACGGCGTTCTCCGCCGGGCTCGGCTTTTCCACGTCGGGCGTGTGCGCCGCATGGCTGGCCGTTGGGGCCCTCGTCTTCAGCGGCCTCGGACGCTTTCGTAAGCAACGGACGAGCCTGGCGTAGCGACCTCGCTCGGATTCTTATTCAGCGGGCTCACAAAAAGAGTTGATCACGAGGCAAATGTGGTGAAGTCGTCCACGGACGCGCGATCGGTTCGCAGCGTGTTTATGGGATGCGTTGGGTCGGCGTACCCAACGGCCATGCCGCAGTACATCTGGAGGTCATCGGGAACGGCGAAGAAGGACCGAACGAAACCGTGGCGCAGCATCCAGAACTCCTGCATGCACGTGGCCAGACCATGTTCGTGGGCGACGAGCGCAACGGACTGCATGAACATTCCCAGGTGGGCCCACTGTCCCGGGCCCATTGTCCGATCGATGGCGAAGAACAGCGCGGCGGGCGCGCCGAAGAATTCGTAGTTCTTTGCTAATTGGACGAAACGAGCCGCTTTGTCTTCCCGGGGAATGGCAATGGTTGCGTAGAGATCTTCGCCGCATTTGAATCGACGGGATCGGTACGGTTCTTTCAATTCCCGAGGGTACATATCGAACTCGGTCGGCTCACCGATCGGATTCTCCGTCTGCGCCTCCTGCAGTCCGCGGGCGAAGGTCGTCATGGAGTCGCCGCTGAGCGCATACACCCGCCACGGCTGGAGATTCCCGCCCGACGGCGCCCAACGCGCCGTTTCGAGAAGTGCCCGTAGTTCGGTTTCGCCGACGGCATCGGGAAGAAAGGCGCGGGTAGAGATGCGGCCGAGAAGGGCGTCGGTCACGGAGGTTGTCGCGGGTGTCGGGCTGCTCACGTCGTCGACGATGCCACGGCCGCTGACGGCAAATCAAACCACCGGTAGCCGTTTGGCGATCCAGGCGAGCACGTCATTCAGTGAGGTCACCGCGACATCGGCGTGACCGGCGCCGGGATAGACGATTCGGTCCACCGTGGAGCCGTGACGTTCGAGCCTCTGCTGCAATGTGGCCGACGTGCCCACGGGGATCAGTTCGTCGTCGGATCCGTGAATGATCAATACGGGAACATCTATCGTGCCGATTCCAGGATCATTGGCATCGAGAGCCGTTAGCCAAGGAGTGGGAATAGACGAGGAGAGCCGAATGGTGTCGCGGGCGGCGGCCCGGTTCACCTCGGCCGCACACTCCACGTCGAGTCGAGCCGCCAGTGCCATCCCCCGGGCCGTGAACACGTCGTCGAGACGTAACGATGGGTCGATGGCGCGCAGGCCCTCAGCCACCAGCAACGCGTAGCCTCGGTCCGGCGTCTTTTCCACCGAGGAGAGCAGCTGACGCAGTTGCGACGGCGGTGCGCCGGCGACAACACCGACCACGTGCAACTTCGGGGCATAGGCCCGTGCCTGCTGGGCGGCGAATAATGCCGCGTGACCACCCTGCGAGTGACCCCACAACACGGTCGTCGTCGACAGCGTGAGACCGTTGATCGCCGCGGCCGCGACCGCAATGTCGAGAACGGATCGTCCTTCGCTGATTCCGTCGAGAAAAGGATGGGGCCCTTCGGTGCCGAGGCCGGCGTAGTCGGTGGCGACCACGACCATACCGACTTGCGCAGCCAGCGTAGCGATCGTTGTTTCGAGAACCCCGAGCGTGCGAGACGGCGCACATCGGTCGGCGAGACCCGTGGTGGGGTGGGCGAAGGACAGCACCGGCCAACCGCCGGCCGGAGCCGGCTTGTCGGGGGCGAACACGAGTCCGCTGACCACCGTTGGCCGATCGTCGCGAATGGTCGAGTCGTAAAGCACCCGCCAGGCTTTGGTTCCGGGCGGTGAAGCAATGGGATCGGCCTGGCGCAACGCACCGGGAACGGATGGGGCTGACGATGGCGGCACCGCGTACGGCATGTTGTCGGAAGCGGCGATCGTCGTCGTCGGTGCGGCGGCGGCGTTGGCTGCGTTGGACGACGCGCCAAGCTCGGGGCGCGATGGAGCGGTGGCCCGGCCAAGGCTGAAACCGAACACGGCGGCGCTCACCGCCAACGTGCCACCGACGATTCCAGCTCGTCTGACCGACGGTGTCCGCCACGCGCGGCGGTTACCGAGTGCTGTTTCCTGACGTCCGTTCAGGGCGGCCAGCATCGGGAGGCGGGCGGCCCGCCGGCCGGGAACGATCGATGCCACGAGGCCGGTGACGGCGGCCAATACGGCGAGCGATCCGAGGCCGGAGAGTGGGACCGAGAACCGGGACAGCCCTTCGTCGCGCAGAGCTTGGAGCAGCGCCCACGCCGAACCGATTCCCAGAACCACCCCGATTGTCACGGCCAGGAGGGCGATCAAGATGGCCTCGGTCCGCAGCATCGAGCGGACCTGCCGTCGGGCCATACCAAGCGTACGTAGTAACCCAATCTCACGGACCCGTTCCACCACACTGAGCGACAGGGTGATGGCAATACCGAGCACGGCGATGGTGACCACCAGGACGAGGAGCCCAAGGATCAGACTGAGAAGTTGATCGAGTGAGTTGGTTATCCGGGCGACGTATTGCTTGGGGTCCTCGACCTTGGCCGTCGGATACTTGGCCGCCACCCGGGTAACATCCTCACGCAGTCGGCCCAGGTCGGCACCGTTCTTGGCGGCGAGATACACGACGAAGTCGAACTGGTCAGGAACTGCTCGTTCGTAGTCGTCGTGGGAGATGGCGAAGTCGAAGGCAATGCCTTGACGGAAGATCGCGTTGATACGAAATGGTGATGATGGACGACCCGGAAACGTGAGCCGTAGCGTGTCGCCGAATCTCCATCCGTGATCGTCGAGCTCTCGCTCCGAGACGGCGATCGTGGCACCGCCGAGATCGCCGAGCGATCCCCGTTCGTTCCCAAAGTCGAGGAGACGGTCGGCCGCGGCTGGATCGAGGGAGGCGATCGGTCGTCCACCCGTGCGACGAACGGCGGAGGCCCGACGGGCCGGTCGTTTGGGCCCGTCGACGGTGGCGAATCCGTAGCGAAGTCCGGACACTGCTTCGACGGAAGGCAGCGCGCGTAGCTCCTTGGCGAGCGACGTTGGGAGACCGCCAACGCCGAAGGATCCCGAGCGCACCACGAGGTCTCCTCGAAGCCCTCCACCGACCGCTGTCTTCAGTGACTGTGACAACGAGGCGTTGAGGATCAACGCGAAGCAGGCAACGGCCGAGCCGAGCGATAGGGCGAGGGCGGTGGCTGCCGTTCGACGAGGGTTGCGGGTGGCGTTGCCGATGGCGAGGCGAGACGTGGTTCCGAAAACTCGGCCGACGGGCTCCACAGCGAACCGCGCGAGTGAGCCGAGAGCGGGCGCCAGCAGGACCGAAGCAACGAAGAGCAGGCCAACGCCGCCGCCGGTCTGCGCCAGGTTTGGAGCCAACGCGCCGGCTCGGGTCACGGCGATTGCCACGGTCAGCACGGCGAACCCCAGCAACGTTCGACGGAGCAGCGGAGGCGGCTCGATCTGGCTCTCTCGCAGCGCCGCGACCGGGGAGATGCGCGCCGCTCGAAGGGCGGGCATGACCGCTGCGCCGATGGTCACCACAACGCCGATGCCGAGGCTCCACGCCACCGTTGCGGCTCGCACCACCAGCGGAGCGGGTGGGAGGTCGACCCCTGTTGCCCGCAGCACGCCCTTCATCAGTTGGGCCAGACAAATTCCGCCGAGTAAGCCGAGTACCGACCCGACGACGCTCATTACCGCCGCTTCCCCGAGAACCATGCGGGCAATCTGGGTGCGAGACGCGCCGATCGCGCGAAGAAGGGCGAGTTCTCTCGTGCGTTGGCTGATCGACATGGAGAACGTGTTGGCGATGATGAAGGCTCCGACCACCAGCGAGAGGACAGCAAAGATCAGGAGGAACGTGGTGACGAACCGAAGACCTGAAGCCACCTGATTCTCTCGTTCGGCTGCGACCTTTTTGCCGGTTGCCGCCTCGATTCCCGTTGGGACCACGGCGTTGACGGCCCTCGCCAACATCGTTGCTGAGACTCCATCCTTCGCCCGGACGATCACGGCATCGACGCGTCCGGGTTCGCCGAGGAGTCGTTGCGCTTCGATGGTGTCGAACAGCGCAACAGGCACCGCCCCGGGGCTGTCGACCGACCCGAAACGGACGATGCCCGACACCCGGCCGGGCACCGACCCCTCCTTGGTGATGACCCGGACCGTATCGCCAACTCCTATGCGCGCATCCTTTGCCGTTCCGCGATCGATAACGACGTCGCCCGTCGTGCGTGGCTCGGTACCAGCGACGAGCGTGAACGGATTGAGACTGGGGTCGGTGATCCAGTTCTCGGCGATCGGGGCACCGGCCGTTTCGCTCGCCACGTTCGGTGGGGCAACGCCGTCGGCGCTCACCACATAGGCGTAGCCAGTGATGCGCGCCAACGCCGTTCTCACGCCCGGAACGCCAGCAACCTGGTCCACCAACGCCTGGTCGATACGGCCGCGGAAGGTCTCGTTCTGACGGACTATCTCCGATCGTTCCCGGACGACGACCGAGACGTTGCGATACGCATCGCTGAAGAGCAAACCGAAGCCGGACTTCACGGTGTCGGTGATCGTGAGGGTGGCGGCGATGAAGAGAACGCCGATGAACACCGAGAAGCTGAGGAGCGCGAACCGTCCGCGATTCGAGCGCACACCGGCCAGCGACAACCGCAGGATCGGCCGGCCGATGAAGCTGGTCATCCGGTCCGTTCGTCGGTCTTCGACGCACTCTGCGCGCTGAGGACCTTGGCGGCGAGGACGCCCCCGACAACGCCGAACAGATGGCCCTGCCAACTCACGCCGCGTGTGGTGGGGAGGACGCCCCACAGCAAACCTCCGTAGAGGAGCCCGACAACCGCGCCGATGAGAACCTGACCGACGTTCCGGGCGAAAAAGCCCCGGGCGAGGAGATAGGCGAGATAGCCGAAAACGACTCCACTCGAACCGATATGCACTTCGTTCGACGATCCAAAGACCCACACGCCGAGTCCACTAACAATCGCAACGATGGCGGACACGCCCAGCAGGCGGCGGAGCCCGCCGAGACCGACGAGTATTCCGAGCACGGCGAACGGAACGGTGTTACCGATCAGGTGCCCGAAGCCGGCGTGAAGGAACGGCGCGAAGACGATGCCGCGAAGGCCAACCAGCACATGGGGTCGCACGCCGTAGGCATCGAGGCGGTGTTCGGCGACGACGTCGGCGGCCTCACTCACCCATTGCGTGGCGAGCAGTGCGCCGACCCCGATGACGCCCGAACGCCGACTGGCGAGGTCCGGCCCGGATGGGACGGTCGTTGACGGGGCAGTCACTGGCGGCGCCAGCCTATTGGCCGGAGAACGATGCCGGGCGACGCTCCAGGAACGCCGCTACGCCTTCGCGGTGGTCGTCACTCTTGAAGCTGGCGGCAAGGGCGGTGGTGTGGGCCTCCATGTGGGCCGGGAGGTCTCGACCTAACCCTTCGTAGACCAGAGACTTGATCAGACGTAACGACATCGGTGAGCCTTGGAGAAATCGTTCGGCCTCGGCGTGCGCGGCCGACGCCAAGTCCTCCGGCGAAACGACGGCGCTCAGGAAGCCCAGTCGCAGGGCCTCGTCGGCGTTGATCATGTCGCCGGAATAGAGCAGGCGGAGTGCCGGCTGCACGCCGATGAGTCTCGGGAGCAGCCAGGAGCCGGCCCCGGTGTCGGGAACGAGTCCGCGGTGGGCGAAGTTCCAGGCGAAGCGGGCGTTCGGTGTTCCTATACGTACATCACAATGCGAGCTGTATTCCGCGCCCATACCGACTGCGGGCCCGTCGATCGCCGCGATCACCGGCTTCGGGCACGCTACCGCCGGCCACCACACGTCGTGAGCGCCGGCTTCGCCGCGGAGCCCTCGTTCGGTTCCCGGGATGGTGGCGAGGTCGGCGAGATCCGTCCCGGCGCAAAAGGAACCGGGTACGCCGGTGAGGATGACCACGCGGGCACGGTCATCGCCGCCAGCTTCACGGAACGCCGCAATCAGGTCACCCAACATCGCGTAGGTGATGGCATTTCGCTTTTCTGGCCGATCGATGGTGATCGTAGCGATCGCTCCGGTGACCTCGTAGCGAATGTGCTTTGCCATTTGTCCACGGTAGTGACTGGTTGGCCGACTCGGGGTACGGTGCCTGGCCCGCCCGTTGACTTCAGGAGCAATTGCTATGAGCGCTGACTATCCCGCCCCAACCGACCTGTTCTCACTGAAGGGTCAGGTCGCGGTCGTCACCGGTGGCGGACGCGGCATCGGTGAGGGCATTGCTCGCACCCTGGCGTCGGCGGGGGCGACGGTCGTGGTGGCGGCGCGTCGAGTCGACGACGTCGAGGCCGTAGCTGGCGCCATCCGAGCCGACGGCGGTGACGCCCTTGCCGTCGTGACTGACGTGACCGACGATTCCGCGGTGGATGCCCTCGCCCGGGCAGCGATTGACGCCTACGGCTCACTTTCTATCTGGGTCAACAACGCCGGGGGATCGGCCGCTCGACTTCCGCTCACCGAATTGAGTCGTGCCGATTGGGACCACTGCATTGCACTGAATCAGACGGCCGTGTGGATCGGCATAACGACTGCCGCTCGGCACATGGAGACCGGTTCAATCATCAACATCTCGTCGGGTGCCGGGACCGGTCCGGTGCCGGGGAGCGGCCACTACGGTGCGGCGAAAGCCGCCGTGAACTCGTTGACGCAAACGGCTTCGGCGGAGCTCGCACCGCGCATCCGAGTGAACGGTGTCGCTCCCGGAGTGGTGCCGACGGAGATCTTTCGCAAGGCCCTCGGCATCGAGACCGAGGCCGACTTGGCGGACGTCGAAGCACGCTGGAACATTCCGATGCAGCGCCTCGGCACTCCGCTCGACATGGGCGCCGCCGTACTGTTCCTGTGTTCGCCGGCGGCCAGCTGGATCACCGGCGAAACGCTCCGAGTGGGTGGAGGAGCCAAGGCCCGCTGAGGTCGTGGTTCTGCCTTACGAGGCGAGATGGACGATGGTCTTGCCGACATTTCGTCCGGCGAAGAGGTCGCAGAACGCCACGCCGACGTTGTCGATTCCCTCCAGCATGTACTCGGTGCTGTGCAATCGTCCTTCGCCGATCCAGGTCAGGAGTTGGCGGCGGGCCTCCGGGTAGCGGTCGTGATTAAAGTGCGTCATGAACCCCTCCATGAGGGCGTGGTTCGTCACCAGTTGGAACAGGTTCGACGGCCCGGGTAGTGGTTCGGATTCATTGTAGGTGGCAACGGCGCCGCACAAGACAATTCGTGCTCCTGGAGTGATTCGGGCGAGCACGTTTTGCAGTAATGGACCGGATACGTTGTCGAAGTAGACATCAATCCCGTTCGGACATGCCGCCGCCAGTTGTGCGTCGACGTCTCCGTGTCGGTCCACGGCGGCGTCGTAGCCGAGGTCCTCGGTCAGCCGACGGCACTTCTCGGCGCCGCTGGCAATCCCGACCGTGCGGGCACCGAGAATTTTCGCGACCGGACCGGCCACGGAGCCGACGGCACCGCCGCCAGCACTGATCACGACCGTCTCGCCCGGCCCGGGACGGCCGATGTCGGTGAGTCCGAAATAGGCCGACATGCCCGTGTCGCCGAGGATCCCGAGGTGCCAGCTGAGCGGGCAGTCGAGGTCGGTCGGAACGCGCACGAAGAAGTCGGTGGCGTCGGTGATGGAGTACTCCTCCCAGGCCAGTCGGGACATGAGGAGTTCACCAACCTGGAACTCCGGGTGACGTGACTCCACCACCCGTCCGAGCGTGAGGCCCATCACCGGCGCGCCGAGTGGCATTTCCGGAAGGATGTGATCGGTGCTGCCTTCGTCCATCCAGTGACGGAACCCGGCGTCAAGCGACACGTACAGGTTCTGGAGAACGACTTCACCATCATTGGCGGCGCGCATCGGGATGCTGACGACGGCGAAGTCGTCGGGTTGCGGGGAGCCTTGCGGACGCCGGGCCAGAACAACGGAACGGTACGAGGTGGTCATGGCGTTGCTCTCCTGGTGATGGTCCGGGTACTGCGTCAGGCTCCGTGCCCCTGGGCCATTGCTTCAGCGGTGAACTTGGCGAACTTCACGGTGTCGAAGGCAACAACGAGACGCGGGTCGGTCTCGATGATGACACGGTGCGGAGAATCGAGAAATTTCTCAAAGCTCCGTCGATAGGCCTCGTCCTGGTGGACCTGGAGACCGGCAAGCGTCGGATAGAACCACCCTTTGATCTGATCAAAGTCTTCGTCTCCCGGTGCATGGACGATGGAGTCGCCCTTGTATGAGGCGGTCTTGCCGTTTCGGTCGATCACGATCGCCGACTGCGGCCTCTTGCGAAGCGCCGGGACCCTCTTCCGGCGGACCGCGCAGGTGGTCCAAAACTTGCCATTGGCGTAAACGTAGGCCACGACCACGCCGACGGGATAGCCATCGGTGGTGGTCCAGTTGAAGATGCACGAACCGCCCGGCCCGACGAGCGCGTGGAGCGCGTCATCGTCGAGTCGCATGGAGGTCAGGTCTTCGTAGTCGACGGTTTCGGTGCTCATGG
>JANLQX010000481.1:0-21539 GCA_031368095.1 Actinomycetes bacterium
CGGGTCGAGCCTGTCCTCGAGTCACTCACCGACCGCCTTCCGGCCCCGGCCCGCAAAGTCGTCGAGACGATGACCGAGTCGGTCAAGGATGCCCAGGATCGCGCCCACCGCATGGTCGTCGACGCGCTCAGCTCCGATGCCCCGAAGGTTGCTCCGGTCGCCGCCCCGACCACGACGAAACCCAGCACCAAGACCAGCACCAAGACCAGCGCGAAGACCAGCGCCAAGCCCGCCGCCAAACCCGCCGCCAGGAAAGTTGTGGCCAAGAAGGTTGTGGTGAAGCCCGCCGCCAAGAAGGTCGTGGTGAAGCCCGCCGCCAAGAAGGTCGTCGTGAAGCCCGTCGCCAAGAAGGTCGTCGTGAAGCCGGTCGCCAAGAAGTCGGTCGCCAAGAAGGCTGCTCGCAAGGCTGCGTAGTTTTGCGCCCGGTTCTTGGGGTCAGCTGACGCGGTCCTCAACCCGGTTGGGCCGCCACCTTCGCCCGCCACTCGTCGAGCACGCTCCGCAACACTTCGTCCAAATTCGCCGTTGGAGCCCAACCGGTATCGGCCCGAAGGCGGGCGCTGCTGCCCAACTGGACAGCGATGTCGCTCGGCCGCAGCCGAGTCTCGTCGAGCTCCACGGTGAGCGAAGCGGTCGACAGCGCCAGCATGCGATCGACGAGTTCGCGCATGGATACGGCCACGTCACTGCAGACGTTGTAGACGACGCTGTCGTGGCCGAGTTCGGCCATCAGTCGATAGGCGCGGACTACGTCGCCGACCGCCGTCATGTCCCTCCGAGCCGACAGGTTGCCGAGGCGTATGACGGAGGTCGCGTCTCGTTCGGCGAACGCAATCTGTTTCGCCACGGCCGGAAGAATGAACCCCGGGGCCTGTCCCGGGCCAAGGTGATTGAACGGTCGGGCGATGATGACACGCTGGCGCGCTTGGGCGAAGCGGGCCGCCGTTTCCGCAGCTATTTTGGACGCACCGTAGGGAGACGACGCGTGGAGGGCTCGGTCTTCGGTGATCGGCAGTTCGTTGGCCGGCACGTGGCCGTAGACCTCGGCCGACGATACGACGATGATTCGCGCCCCCGGGGCCACCTGCTTCGCCGCTTCGAGAAGGTTGACGGTGCCCAAGGTGTTAACCGACCACGTGAGGCTCACGTCGTTCCACGACCGTCCGACGTCGGCCTGTCCGGCGAGGTGGTAAATCACCTCGGGTTCTCCACCGGGCATGTCGGCGATCACTTTGGTGATCGTTGCGGGATCGGTGACGTCAGCCAGCGGGGCATGCACGTCATCGCCACAAGCTTCAAGATGAGCGAGCAGGTGAAGACCGACAAAACCGCTTCCACCGGTGACAAACGCTCGCATGATCACGCCACGGTAGCGCCCTGCTCTTGGGTCAGCAGTAGCGACGGTAGAGCTTGGCGTGGCGTTCGACGCACCGCCGCACGTCGAACGTGGCGGCCACGGCCAGACGGTGGGAGCGCGTCGGTCCGCCGCCATTGAGCGCCACGACAATACCGTCGGCCACCGAACTGATCTGCGCGGGATCGACAAGAATCACCGCACCGTCAGCAAGACGTTCCATGACCGAACCCGCACTGGTCACCACCGGCGAGCCTGCGGCCAGCGCTTCGATCACCGGGAGACCGAAGCCTTCGGCCAGCGATGGGTATGCCACCACGGCGGCTCTACGCAGGAGGGCAGGAACGGCGCCGTCACGAACGATCCCGAGGTGGTGCACGCGAACCTGCGGTGGAATACGAAGCGCCTCACGGGCTCCGGGCCACGCTCCACCAACGAGCACAACATCGGGGTCGGCAACGCCGCCGGACCGAAGTTGGCCGACCGCGTCCAGAAGACGCTGAACGTTCTTACGCGGTTCGATCGTTCCCAGATGGAGCGCATAGGGATGGTCCAAGCCGAACTCGGCGAGTACGGCTTGGTCGTGACCAAGCGTGGGCTCGACCGACGTGAAATGGGTGAGGTCGATGCCGTGCGGAATCACCTCGATCGGGACCCGTACGTCAACCAGACGGATGAGATCATCGGCGGTCTTTTCACTGACACAAATCAGATGGTCCGCTCGCTGGGCGGCGACCCTGATGGCTCGCCGAAAAAGGGCACGCTTTGATCGCGAATGCTCCGACGGGTGCGTGAAGAACGTGAGATCGTGCACCGTCACGATGCGGGCCACGTCACTTCGTCGGGGTCGCTCCGGCATCGTGTAGTGGACCCCGTGCAGAACGCGAGCATCCGGGACTCGACGACTCAGGGCGGCGAGCATCGATGTCTGCTCCCAGACCAATCTCGCCGGTCTTTGCTTCGGCACGATGGCGAGCGTTCGTCGACCATCCCAGTCTTCAAGCGATTCGCCACGCCGTGTGACACACCACGGATCGATACCTGCTGACGGCAGATTCCGAGATAGTAGGTGTGCATATGTATGGCCCCCTCCGGCCAGCGGATGCACGGCGGAGACATCGAGCACCACGCCGGGGATGCTCGTCACCACAGCTGTCGCCAGACGTCGAGGTGTCGTTGGGCCACATCGGCCCATGTTCGAGACGCCGCCCACGCTGATCCCGCTGCAGCGAGCTCAAGCCTGCGGTCGCTACCAGTCAGCACCGCTACCAATGCTTCGGCGATGCTGCCTATATCGAGCGGATCAACGAGTTGCGCAGGAGCGACAGGTGACGTGTCCGCTTCGTTCGGTTCGACGATCGACGGCACGGGTGCGCTGATCAGTGGTACTCCGGCCCGCATCGCTTCCAGCGGGGGAAGGCCATATCCTTCGCCGAGCGAGGGATAGACGAATGCCGTGGCGCCGGCGTACAAGTCGGCCAGCCGGTCGTCGTCGACGAGGCCGAGAACCTCCACGCCGGCCGGCAGGTCGCTCGGCAATCCAGGAGCACCTCGCCATGCGTCGCTGCCCACGAGCTGCAGGGTCGTGCCCTCCGGCAACCGGTCACGGGCGGATGCAAAGGCGGCGAGCAGGCGACTGAGGTTCTTGCGCGGCTCCACCGTCCCCACGGACAGCAGCACCGGGGCCCCGTCGAGTCGTCGGGGCCGCGCCGGAAGATGATCGCTACCTTCCCCGGTCACCACGATGCGGTTCGTGGCCACGCCGTCGAGTGCGAGCGTCGCCGCCACCGACGCCGACGGAACGAGAATCCGGTCCGCGCTTGAGATCGTCCGCTGCAAGCCTCGCTCGTGGAAGGCGACGCCACGGCGGTTGAGTGATGCAGTCGCCCGCTGACGCCAGAGAACGTCGTGGACGAAGACCGTGGTCGGGCGAGCCGGAACGGTCCTGGGAAAGGCGAACGACGTGGCGTGGACCACGTCCGTTCGTGCCCGTGCCGGCAGGCCCATCGCCCACAGACGGGCGGTCACCGCGGGCGGCAGGATACCAACGATCTCACCCACCTCGACTTCATCGGTGGCCTGGAGGGCGTGGCGAAGAGCCGAGGCATAGCGACCGATTCCCCCGGGTGTGGGTCGGCGTAGCTGCTCGGTGACCAGGCCGACGCGCTTCACCGATGCCCTCCGTCCAACGCCGCGTAGAGATCGACCATTTCGGAGGCGCAGCGGTCCCAGGAGTAGAGCGCGGCCTGCCGTGAACCGCGCGCAATATGCTCGGCTCGCCTCGCCTCATCAGTATGTACACATAGCAGAGCGTCGACGAGACCTTCGGCGTTGCCTACGTCGACAAACGCCGCCGCGTCGCCCAGCACTTCAGGGAGCGAACCAGCTCGTGACGCAACCACCGGGACGCCTGCGGCCATGGCCTCGAGCGGAGGGAACCCGAAGCCTTCGTAGACCGACGGGTATGCCAGCATGCGCGCTCCGGCCACCAGCAAGTCGCGTGCCGCGTCGTCGACGTCGGTTCGCCGAATGATCCGGTCGCGGACTTCGGGGCTCAACGCCCTCAGCGCCGCTTCGTAGGCCGCCGTTCCCCAACCATCAGCTCCAGCCACGACCAGGCGTAACTCGGAATCATGCCTGGCCACTTCGGCAAAGGCCCGAAGCACCGTGAGGTGATCTTTGCGGGGCTCGACGGTGCCGAGAACAAGGATGTACGGCGGGCCCTCTTGCGTATTCGTGGGCCGACGGAGTGCCCTGGGAACGCCCGGCGAAACGACATGAACCACCATCGGGTCGCACCCCGACCACGCAATCACTTCGTCGGCGACGAAGTGTGAGTCGCAGTGCACATGCGCTCCGGACGCAAGGGCTCGTTGCACCAGACGTGGATACTGACGCGTGTCGTCGATACACAGTTCAGGAAAATGCACTGCCGTGAGATCGTGGACGCTCACGAGTCGTGCTGCTCGACGCGTTGGTGGTACCACGTAGTTGGTTCCGTGGACCACGTCGACCGGTCCCGTCCACCATTCGATCGACGGACGATCCATGTGCCGCCACACCGCCCGCATCGGTCGGGCCGGGAACGGACGGCTTCCCGGGGTACGCCCCCGCCACGTCATCTCGAAGCCGACGGTCTCGATCGCCGGGCGATGGCGACGAAGGCCATCCAGGAGTCCTGCAGTGAATTGGCCGATGCCAGTCCGGGGCCCGATGAGTGGCGTCGTATCGATGGCCACTCGCAACACAGGCCCCGACGGTAGTGCTGTCGAACCGACCGGCGAGGTCGGCCGTCTACATTCGTTCGCCATGACTGGGGTGTTCGGCGTGGGCGTGGTGGTCGTCACCTATGAGACTCCGCCGCACCTCGTCGATCGCTGTCTCGCTTCGATCGTCGGGTCGATCGTCGACAACGGGATGGCCATTGGCGATGTCGTGGTGGTCGACAACGCGTCAACGGTGAGTCCGAACGTCCCCGATGGCGTTCGGCTCCTGCGTCGGGACCGCAACGACGGTTTCGCCGCCGGTGTGAACCACGGGATCGCCGCGCTCGATTCCAAGTGCTCCTTCGTGTTCCTACTGAATCCGGACGCCACTGTTTCTCCGACGGCCATCGCCCGTTGCCTTTCCCGCTTGACGGACGCGACTCCGAACACCGTCGCCGTTGCTCCGAAAATGATTCTCGTCGACGTCGACGGAACGCCGGTCGGAAAGCGTCTGACGCTGGACGCCGTGGGGATCGGCGTGAATGCCAAGGCCGAGGCTGCCAATCGCGGACTCGGGCAGCCAGACCTGGGACAGTACGACCGATCGGACGACGTGTTCGGTGCGTGTTTCGGTGCCGCACTGATCCGTCGGAGTGCGTTCGCCCCACACTCGGTCGGAGCGGTCGACGAGCGACTCTTCCTCTACTACGAAGACGTGGCGTGGTGCTGGGCGGCCCAACTCATCGGCCACCGCATCGTCACCGAACCGAGCGCCCTGGTCCATCACGTGATGTCGGCGGGAGTTGTCCGAGAACGACCATATGCGTTCAAGTTCGAACACACCGAGCGGAACCTTCTTCTCTGCGCGCTTATGTTCCTGGAGCCACGTCACGCTCTCACGGTGACCGGTCGTCGAACCCTCGGCCTGCTCCGTGGGTCGATGCTCGGCCGCCACTATCCACTCGCCGGACTCCGCGCCCTTCTCGGGGTGGTGCGGCGGCTGCCTCATGTCGTGGCGGTGCGTCGTCGGATCACCGCCAGACGAGTGCGCACGGACGCGCAGATCGCCGCCTACCGGCACGACGAACCGATCTTCTTCGATTCCGTGAACTACCGCGTTCCTGATGCGCGAGCGGCGGAGGCATTCGCCGAACAACGACTGGCCACGATGGACCGAACGTGAATACCCCAACATGCCCGAAGCACATGGTCTACGGACCGTGCGCCGATGTCCGCACGGATGGCGGATGCGAAGTTCCGGTCGCCGCCGGCGGTCCGGACCGTTGTGTGTTTCTCGACGCCGCTCCGCTGTATGCGAAGTCGTCGGCAGCACCTTCGAGCGTCACGATCGTCGATCGATCACCGGCAACCGCGGTGCCGCTCATCCTGAGCGAGTTGCCCGAGCATGCCAACTCGTCCGACGAACTCCGTCGAACGGCACGGCGCCTCGTCGGTTCGGTCGACGCCGTCCTCTTCGGCGACGCGAACTGGATGCGGGTCAGGTTTCCTCCGTCGTATCGGGCTCGCATCGTCCACGACGTCGGTCTGGGCGCATGGCCGGGTATCAATGCCCGGGATAGAAATCGCGTGGCGCTGGAGGGCGAACTCGCCGCCCTCGCCGACCTAGGGGTGCCTGGGGTGCACTGCGTGACCGGCAACCACACCTACAGCGGTCATCGGCCCGACGCCGCCCCCGTCTTCGATCTCGACTCGACCCGTCTCACTGAGCTCGCGGCAACGTTCGGGCACCGCATCTCGGTGGCCGCTTCACCACACACCCCGCCGACCCACCTCCGCGCCGCACGCACCGCCGGCAAAGCGCTCGCCGGCGCGGCGATCTGCATGGTCGATCAGCCGTCGACCGCCGACGACCTCGCGGGGTTTATTGCCGATACACGGTCGCATGGAGCCGTGGACCTGGGTTTTGTGCCGGTGGTGTCGGTCGTCTTCGAGCGTGAAGACTTTGCCCGCTGGTCGCAGTACCCCAACGCGCGCATACCTTCAGGCTGGTCGGAGCGCGTCGCCGAAAGCACCGATGTTGCGGACACCGGAATGTCGTTGGCGCTGGAACTGGCCGAGTTGCTCCTTCGTGTCGACGGAACCGTCGGGGTGCTCTTCGCCTCGACCGCCGACCCGGCGCAATCCGACCGCGTGGCCGACGCCTTCGCTTCGTTGGCGGTGGACCTCCGCCGCCGACTCAGCGCTTCGATACCTGGTGCTTCCACTCCCCCGGCAGGATGAGCACGCCCTCGGCCTCCACGAAAGCACCCGGGGCGGTCTCGAACCGCACCGCGTTCTGCCACCAGTCGTAGGTCTGCGTGTAGTTGATGTTCTGCGCCGCGGCGCTCAAGTCGAACGTGCCGGTAAAGACGGGCCAGTGGTCCACCACAAAGTCGTAGGACCCAACGCCGCTCAGTTCTTCGGGCACCATCCCGTGTTCGCGGTAGTTCACTCCGGTCACGTGAACCCCGTCGCTGCGATAGATGGCAAAGCCGAACACCGGCCGAGCCACCGGGGCGCCGGGCACGCTGTAGCGGATACGAATGGTCACTTGATCGCCCTGGCGAACGGTGAGGACGGGCGTCGGGTCGTTTCCCACGAGCAATTCGATGGCGTCGATGTTGACTTCGCCGGTGCCCCACCGAACCTCGGCTCCGGGCCCCCGACGGAAGCGCTCCACGTGCACGTCGCCGAGATAGTTGTCGATCACTTCTTTGGCCGGGCCGACCATTTCCAGTTTGCCGTGGTTCATCCAGGCGAGGCGGTCACACAACGCTCGGACCTGCCCCATGGCATGACTCACGAGGACGATGGTTTTCCCGTTGTTCTGCAGCTCGGCGAACTTTTCCGCGCACCGACGCTGGAAGTTCTCGTCCCCCACGGCCAGCACTTCGTCGACCAGGAGGATGTCCGGGTCCACGTTGATGGCAATCGAGAACCCTAAGCGTACGTACATGCCCGAGGAGTAGTTCTTGACCGGCTGATCGATGAATGTCGACAGACCGGCAAAGTCGACGATCTCATCGAACTTGGCATCGAGCTCGCGCTTCGAGAGGCCGAGAATGGAACCGTTCAGGTAGACGTTCTCCCGGCCGGAAAGCTCGGGATGAAAGCCCGCTCCGAGTTCGAGCAGCGCGCTTATCTTTCCTTTCGTCGTGATCGAGCCGTGATCGGGTCGCAGGATGCGGGCGATGCATTTGAGCATCGTCGACTTGCCCGAACCGTTCTCCCCGATGATGCCGAACGTCTCACCGGGACGGATATCAAAGCTCACGTCGTCGATGGCCCAGAAATCTTCGAACTTGGCCACCCGTCGGCGCATCAGTGCGGCCTTCAACGAATTGTTTCGCTCGTGATAAAGCCGAAACTTCTTGCGGACGTGCTCGACCACGATGACCGGAGCCGCATTGCTGCCGATCCCACGATTGGTCTGCACCTTGTTGGTGATCGAGGCCGGAGCCGAGTTCATGGCCACCTCGGTGATGTCGGTCATCAAAGCTCCTCGGCGAAGCGGGGTTCGAGTCGGGAGAACACGGCCCAACCGACAAGCAGCGACACGATGGAAACGCCGAGGCAGCCAAGCCACGTGGCGAGAGGTGGCACGCGCTGGCTGTACAGCAGGTCGCGATAGGCGTCAACGAAGCGCAGCATCGGATTCAGTCCGTAGATCGTCCGACCGATGGCCGAGTGGATCTTCTCGTCGGCGTAGGCCGTTCGGTACACAATCGGCGTCAGGTAGAACCACATCTGCATGAAGATGCCGACGAAGTGCTGCACGTCGCGGAAATACACGTTCAGCGCGCTGAACATCAGCGCCAGGCCGAGCACGAACAGCGTCTGCATGGCGACGAAGATCACCACCAGCGGGATCCACTGGAACACCACCTGGCCGAAAAACAGGAAGAAGAAACACAGCACGATGAGCTCGATAAGGAACGTGACCAACCACGACAGCACCGACGAGGCGGCGATGAATTCCCGGGGAAAATAAACCTTCTTGACCAGGTTCGAGTTCCCCAACAACGACGGGATCGTCGCCTGAAGGCCACTGTTCGTAAAGTTCCACGTCAGCAACCCACAGGTGAGCCACAGGGTGAAGTTGTTCAGGCCACTCGGGTTACCGACCTCCGGAATGCCGCCAAGAAAAAACGAGAAGACCAGGCTGTAAATAGCGATTTGCGAGAGCGGGTTGAGCATCGACCACGCCCAGCCGAGCGCGGTCCGTTTGAACTTGCCCCGCAGTTCGCGCAGGGTGAGGTTGGTGAGCAGCTCGCGCCGCTCGATCATCTCGGCCAGCGCCGTCATCGCTTCTGTCCCCGAAGCTTGGCCCGAGCATTTTGGAGTGCTCGGTAGGCCGGATATATGGGCGTCTTGTTAAGGATGTCGAGCTTGCGTCTCGCCGCATGAAGGTGCTTCTGCGACTCGGCCAGCTCGGCCGCGAGACGGGCCACCTCGACCCCGGCGACGCCGCCAGCAACACCGCTACGGGCGCCGCCGCCCACGAGCCGACCGCGGGCCGCCCGAGCCGCCCGCCACGGGCCGGGGTCGGCGGCGAGGGACGCGAGCGGCCCGACCACATCGGGCCAACGGAACTGGTCAGCAAGCCGCAGCGCGTTGGCCGCACAGAGGGCACGAGCGGCGTCATCGGTCAACAACTCAAGCAGCGCGGCGGTGAGCGCGTCGACGTCATTGGCCGGAATGCGCCGACCCGCTCCGGCGTCGTGGACGAGGTCCGACAGCACATCGCCGGCCGTCGTGATCGTCGGCAGTCCAGCCCAGAAGTGATCGAGTGTGCGGGTGCGCCAGGCCAGCCTTGATTCGGCCATTGCCTTGGCGGCAACCACGCCGACATCGGCTTCCAGCAGGAATTGGCCACGTTCGTCATACGGCAACCACGGACCGAGCACCACGAGCCGACGCTCACGGAGTCCAAGCGCGTCGATGTGCTCGATAAGCCGACGGGTGGTGGCCATCTCCGGCACACCTCGACCTTCAAGCTCAAGGCCCATGAAGAACAAGCGGGCCTCCGGCACTTTGCTCTGTACACGTACGAATGCGTCAACCACGCCGATGGGATCGAACCAGTCCCATGTACCGCCGCCCCACAGGACGACCTTTGACGACGCGTCGATCCCCGGGAACGCGCCGCCCCGCAGGACGGGCGAGGCGGATGCCACGGGTGGAGTTGTCGGACAGCCGAACGGCACCACGTCGATGAGCTTGTGTAGATGCGGGTCGAGTTCATGAGCGGCCTTGTCCAGCCGACCTCGTGAGGCCAGCATGCCGATCCAGAAATCGCGCTGACGTTCCGACGCGCAGACAAAGAAGTCACCGGTATCGAGCAGGTCGTTGAGCGTGCCGATCTCGTGGGCCTTGGCCCCCTCGGCCTCGTCACGCGTCATTGCGTCGTACTGCTCCAGAGACCCGAAGATCCACGGGTCGTAGAGGTCGACGACGATCAGCGCCCGAGTGTGCTTGAGGAACGGATAGCGAACGAGGTCGAACCCGAACACGAACACCGCGTCGGCGCGATCGACGAGGGCCAACAACTCGCTCGGATCGGCGAACTCGGCGATCTCAACGGCGGGATCACGGCGGCCCACCGGCGTGGGTGACGCCAGCACCGTGGGCACGTGAGCGCCGAGCGCGCATGCCACCTCCCACGCCCGAATAGCCGTGCCGGCCATGCGCTCGCCGATCACGTCGTTGGCGCACAGCACCACGAAGCGGCCGACGGGCGCGTCGTCGAACAGCTCGGGCACACCGAGGAACCGCGTGACCTTGGCCAGGGTGGCGACGTACGGCGGCGAGTCGTTCCCGAGTGCTTCGAGAGGCTGACCGAAGGTGGCGAACACGGCGGCATCGGATACCTGCCGCTTGGACTGGACCTCCTGGCGTTGCCCGAGGATGACGTCGAGATCATCGAGCACGTCATTGATGGCGTGCATGCGAGCGGTGCCGATGCGGTGCACGGACTCCATTTCGTCGGCCTTCACGCCAATCTCGTACAACGCCCGATCGGAGCGGGCGTCGCTGCGCGCTCGCCGGGCGTTGAGCAACAGCGCGGCCGACAGCAGCGTGGGCAGATGTTCGTCGCCGACGTTCTTCAGCAGCATCCGCAAGGCGTTGCGTTCCAGCAGCAGGATGCGCTCGTGGGTGGCGAACCGGCTCGACGTGCCGTGGTGACGGTGATAGGAAATCGCATGCGCGCTTAGTTCTGTGCGGTACCCGCAGACCTGCAGTCGCCACCCAAAGTCGACGTCTTCGAAGTACGCGAAGAACGCCGGGTCGAAACCACCGAGTTCCACAAAGAGATTACGCCGCACGAGCATCGAACCACCGCAGGCAAACGGCAGCGCACGGCCATCGGCCGAGTCACCGAGCAGGCCCTTGGCGCGTGCTTCGTCGACGGGCATACCGAAGCCCTGCTGCTGACCGAACCCATGAAAGTTGATGGTGGCGTCGGCAAAGTCGACATGTTCGCCCTCCCAGTCGAGGATCGTGCCTCCCACGCACACCACACCCGCATCGGGCCGGTAACGGGTCACCAGCGCTCGCAACCAACCCGGATCGACCCGCATGTCGTTGTTGATGAACGCCACACATTCCGTTCGGGCGTGAGTGGCGGCCAGGGTCACGGCCGGGGCAAAGCCGAGATTACGGGTTTGCGCCAGAACTTCCACCCATGGATACGTGCTGCCCAGGAGCTCCTTCGTCCCGTCTGTGGAGTCGTTGTCGACGCAAATCGTGCGGACGAGGTCAGCGGGATAGTCGAGGGCAGCAATCGAATCGAGGCACGGCGGCAGGTGGATGCGACCGTTGAACGTGACCAGAACGATGCTGACCGTGGGAAGCTGGCCTGGCACGACCGGCCATTGTACGGATCGCGACCCCATCACCTGGGTCGCGCGGCCCAATTCCCACGTTTCGCGGTTAAGTAACCGCCCTACGTGACCGAATCTCTTCCCATGACCCGCCGCCGCCTTCTCCCTGCGCTCGTCGCGAGCAGCGTCTGCCTGGTGGCGGCCGCGTTGGGGAGCGCGCCCGGTCGCGCCACCGCCATGGGGTCCGGGTTCTCGTCTCCCGCCGATTACGCCGCTGAGGCGTTCAGCGATCCGTGGGACTACGCCAACCAAGAAGACCAGGTCATCGCCGACGACGGCCCGATGCGCTCAGCCACCAACGCCCGGATCGACGGCGGGCAGCTGCACTTCGATATGGGCCAGCCCGGATATTTCCATCCGCTCTGGGCGGGCTACCCCGGTTCGATCATCCACGATCGCGACGGCGCCGGGAAGCCGATCGATGCGAGTCGCTACAACCGAATTTCCTTCCGGATGAACGCCTCCGCCGAGGTACCTGCCGGCATTCGCTGGTACACCTGCGCCGAGATCTCCGACGCCTGCCAGGGTGGCTTCAACTTCTTCACCAAACCCGGCTGGCAGACGTATGACTTCGCTCTCGCTCCGATCAGCGAAGCGAACCTGACCACGCCATGGTCGGGAAACATCGTGTCCCTGCGAGTTGCCCTGTCTCCGTCGGCCCCAACGCATTTCGACCTCGACTGGCTGCAGGTGTACCCGGCGGGCGCGGCCGTCGGCGAAGGCGTCGTCCCGGTTCCGCAGATCGATGAGCCGAGTGTCGATGGAGGAGCGGACTACGCCACGATCGCCCGCAACGGCGACGCCTGGGACTTCTCCGAGCCCACCGACATTCACCGTCTCGACAATGTCGGTGGCACCGTGTCGGGCGGCGTCTTCGCTGGCCGCAACGGGGCGCCGGCACTCAACGATCCGGCCATCGGATTACGACTCGGAGCGGCGCTCAAAGGCACCGACTTCCACGTGGCCACCGTCGACTACACCTACGACGGTCCGTTCAATCTCGAAGACAAGGCGGGCGGCGGCACCATCGCTCGCCTGATCTGGCGCATCGCCGGGACGCCGCTCACGAAGACGGGCGCCGACCTGCAGAACTCCGACGACATCGTCACCTATCCGAACCAGTCGTCGTTCAGCGTCGACCTCGCCACGGCCAATCCGGCCGACATCACCGATCCGGCCCAGAACGGTCCGCGTGTTGGGTGGGCCGGTCAGTTGATCGAGATGTTCCGATTCGATCCGAACGAAGACCGCGGCGCCCGCTCCTTCCGCATCGACCGGGTGAAGCTGGCCGACATCGATGCTGGCGCCACGAGTTTCGTCGTCGCATGGCACGACAACGCCCTTGCCGGTTCGACTACCGCCGACATTTTTATCGACACCGACGCCAAGGGCTTCGATGGCACCCAAATCGCCTCCGGCCTTCCCGTGGTGGCCGGTCGCAATTCCTTCACCTGGACGCCAGCGGCGGGGACGACGGGCACATGGTACGTCTACGTCGTCCACCACCGCGGCGGCCAGACGGGCCGGGCTTACTCGGGCGGTCCGGTCCGCATCGGCGGCATCACTTCACCCTCGGGCTACCAGTTCGGCCCCCTCGTCGACGGTCCCTCCAGCCAAGCCGGGTGGGTCGGCGGTGGCGCCCCCAAGGCGTTGGGTCTGCGACCGGCCAAGACGGCCAAGATCAAGCTCGCCAAGACAGCGGTCAAATTGGCCAAGCTCAAGAAATAACGACGACGCCAAGTGATCGTGCGCTGAGTCGCGGGTGACCTTTGGGTCGGTAGAAGAATCCCGCCAACGGCATGCTCTAGCTCGAACGCGCGTGCCCGTAGCCACATTTCCTCGTCGGCGGAGACAGCGTCACGGAAGATGCGCCGGGCGCGGAGTTCGAAGATCGCCCACGCCGGGGCGAGATCCTGCGCCGGGTCACCGATGCCGGCACCACCCCAGTCGATGACTGCAGTCAGGTCCGCACGGCGAACGAGGAGATTGCCCGGAATGAGGTCGCCGTGAAGGAAACGCTTCGCGATTGTCGACCCGACGACCTCCGCTGACTCCCCTGCCTTCACTCATTGCGCCTCCGTGTCGATGAGGTGGACGTGCGAAAGGTGATCTGGGCCATCATCGTCATGCTCGTGGTCGGCTCGCTCGTGTGGGCCGCCATACTCACCGCTGCGTTGGGCGTTCTTGATCCGGTTGTGCGAACGGCCGGAAACGTGATTTTTGGGCCCGACCCTTCGCCCCCATCACCTGTCGCTCAGTATCTCGATGTTCTCGTTCGTCACTTCGGTGGTGTGCTCCTGTTTGCATTCGCCCTCCTCGCATTCCAAGTGGTCACGGGCTACCGCCTCGACACATCGATCGAACTCGACGACTGGGTCGACGATCCCCACAACATCTCGTCCGACGCAACTTCGGATGAGTACCAGCGGCAGACCGCCATGGAGAACGAACTGACTCCGTGACCGGCTAGCGAAGGAGCAGGGACGGTGGTGGGCGGGACTCGGAGGTGGTCCCGTCGGGCGAGGTGAACAACAGCGGGCCATTGGCGTTGCCGGTCAGCGTCCAGCCGCCACGATGGACGAGGCGGTGATGGAAGTGACAGAGAAGGCACAGATTCGCTCGGCTCGTCGCTCCGCCTTTTGGCCAGTGCTGCACGTGATGACACTCGGTGAATCGCGCTGGCATCGTGCAGCCGGGCGCCCGACAGTGATGATCGCGGATCTCGATGGCCTTGCGAAGTTGACCGCTCACCGCTCGGGTCTCGCGGCCAACATCGAGCACAAGTGAACCGGCCGAGGTCAGCACTCGGGAGACCGACGCGTCGCAGCAGAGCTGCAGGGCGGCGGCCGCGCTGAGGCCGGCCGATGCATACTCGCCCGACGCGAGGCCGCCAGTCTTTCCCGCCAGGACGTCGAGGTCGATCGTGACGCTTACATGCGGTCGATAGCCGCCCGATGTGCCGAGCGTTTGGTAATTATCGAGAAAGTAGCGACAGATCAACGAGAGGGCATCGGCTCGCTGTTGCGCGGGCGTCCTCGGGTCGACGGGAGCGTCTTCACTCGCAACGCCGTCTTCGCGTTCTGACTCGTGATCGGTCAGGCGGGTATCGGTGGGGTCGCCGGGCTGGGTGAGGCGACGTGCCGCCTCCAGCGCCGTTCGAACCACTTCACCGTCGGCCGCGTTGAGCATTCCCGCGATGTTGACGACACCGTCGAGGAGTTCGGCGACATCGAGCTCGCTCGGTTTCTCGGTCGGCTCGGGTGTTGGTTGATCGGGGTCTCGGTCCGCCGCTTCGAGTTCGGCATCGACCCGAGCGGCCCAGTACTGCGCCACGGTCCGCACCCGCGACACCGGCAGACGTCCGATCTCGGCGATGAGCATCGCCACATCCCGGTCGGCGTGCCCGGCCCGCTTGGCCGTGAACACGGCGAGCAGCTGCTCGGCCTGTCCCGTTGATATTTGAGCATCAGCAATCGCTTTCGCGATCTCTGGCCACGCAGAAAGTCCGCGAGCGAAACCGCTCATTTCCATGGCCCGCCCTCGCCCAATTCGGAGGTGATGTTCGAGCCACTTCGCTGGCGAGCGCATCCCATCGACCAGCCAACCGTCGACACCGTCCCACTCCGAAACGGCTTCTGCCAAAGCCAGACGGGCCAGCTCGAACTCTCGGAACCGGTCACTCACGGCGCGACCCGCTCGGCGGCGCTCAGCACTCAGGGCACCGTCACCTTCCGAAATTGAGGTCGCCTCGATCATGGTTCTATTGTACGAAGGGGGGTATGACAAAAATGCCCTCTACTGGGAAAAGAATTCCGACAAATCTTCCGTTATTTCGGCGCCGACGAGTAACCGTCCGCTTCGCTGGAACGCGGTGTCGTCAGCGCCGGCATCGGCGGCCGTAGGCTGAGGGGGTGCGTGGTCCTGACACCGTGGTGTGCCTGACCACCGTCGCTCGACAACGCCAGGGCGAGCGGGCGCTCGCCATGTTCGGCGCCCACCACCCCGAAACGGCCCCCCGCCTGATCGTGGTCGATGACCTGGTGAGGAACGGCGGCGCCGGGTTCGTGTCGACCTGCTTCGGCCCCCGGGAGTTCGCCCGCTTGGCCCTTGCCCATACCGCCGACGAACTCCTCGTGGCCGTTCGTCCGACGGTGCTGCGGGCCTTGCTCCCGACAATCGGACCGTCGGTAGTGGTCCTGCCCGACGACGCCGAGACCTTTGCCGCACTCGATACCCTGACCGGCTCGGTGGGAGAAGCCGCTGTGGTGCTCGTCCACAACCGCTTCGCAACGCCCCCCGCCGACGGCCAACTCCCCGATGCGATCGACGCGGCGACCCGTGGTCGTTTCGACCAGGATATTTTTGCTCTGCGCGCAGATGATCAGCGCGCAGATGATTTTCTTCACGACTGGGCCAACCTCCTCGTCCCCAGTCCACACATTCCGACGAAGCGCCTCGACCCGGTCACCTATCCATGGCTCGACGCGCTCGCCGAACGCGACGGCGTCGTCACCATGACCGACCCAACCTTCCCGCTTTCCGTCCGCAATGCCGACGAGACCGAGCGCCAGCTGAGTCCAGCGCTCGTCCGCTGGCCCGGCTTCGACCAAAAAGCGCCGTGGATCCTTTCGGCCGAAACCGGCACCCTGCCGCGTGTCCGTCCGTCGAACAGTCCGACGCTGGCCAACCTGGCGGCGAAGCGTGCCGCGGCATTGGACGGCAAGCAGATCGACGGTGTTCCCGCCTTTGCCCGACTGCCCGATGGAACCGTCGTCGACGCGGTGATTCGCCGTGCGTACGCCGACGGTCTCCGTCGCTTTACCGCCGGCAACGACGCCGAGCCGCCGAATCCCTTTGCTGGCGACTCGACCGAGTCGTTCCTCGCCTGGCTGGCCGACGAGGACTCGGCGGGACGATCGAGATATGCCGTCGCGTTCCGTCAGGGGCACCCCGAGCTCGCCGCGTCGCTCGCGACCGACGACGACCTCCGGCGGTGGCTCATCGACCTCGGCGCCAAGGCCGGCATTCCTCGAACCCTTCGCCCGGTCGACCGGGCGTCAACGAGGGCAAGCGCAGACGAGCTCACCTCCGGTCTCGAAGTGAGGGGCTACCTCCACGCGGCGTTCGGTATGGGCGAAGCCGCCCGTTCACTGATCGACGCCGGACGGACGGCCGGGTTCGACGTTGTTGCCAACGCCGACCGGTCAAGCGTCTACGACGATCACACGCTGACCGAACCCGACGACGCATCAGTTACCCCCGCCACGCTCGTGCTCGTGCGCAATGCGGACGCGCTGCTGTCCGACCCGGCCGACGCCATCGCCGCGCGCCGCGCCGGACGAAACGTTGTTGGCTACTGGTTCTGGGAGGTGGCGACCTTCCCCGATCGTCTCCGCCCGGCCTTTGCCCTCGTCGACGAAATCTGGTGCGCCACACCGTTCGTCGCCAATGCCCTACGCGCGCATATCGATGCTCCGCCGGTCTACGAGTTGCCATATCCGATCGCGGGCCCAACGGATCCCGTCACGAGTGCGAACGAGGCAGTCGCATTCGCACACGCGCAGAGCATCACCGATGATCGCTTCGTCGTGTCGTTCAGCTTCGACTTCGCCTCGGTCGCCGACCGGAAGAACCCGTGGGGTGCAGTCGAGGCCTACCGACGGGCATTCCCCGAACCGAACGCGGCCCGCGCCGACGGCCGAACGCCGCTCCTGGTCCTCAAGGCCATTGGCGGTGATCGTCATCCGATCGACGTCGATCGCCTTCGCCACAGCATCGGCGATCGACCCGACGTCCTGGTTATCGACGGCCACCTCAGCGCCGAAATTCACCGCGGACTGTTTGCCCGCACCGACGCGTATCTGTCGCTGCACCGGGGCGAAGGGCTCGGTCTCACCATCGCCGAAGCCATGGCTGCTGGCGCACCCGTGATCTGCACCGACTACGCCGGACCGCTCTCGTTCGTCACCGCCGACACTGCGTTCCTGGTGCCGTACACACTCGTGGAGATTCCCCCATCCACCGCGGTCTACGCCGGTTGCGGTCAATGGGCTGAGCCCGATATCGACGCTGCCGCAAACCTTTTGCAAACAATCGCCGACGATCATGCGCTCGCTCACGAACAGGCGGCGCGAGCAACCGCCCATCTCGCTCGACTCCACGGTGAGCGACGCACCGAGTTGACGCACTTCTTGCGCGAGCGCGTCGTACTCGTCGACTTGCCAACACCGCCCGAACCGGAGGCACCAATGACCGAGCCCACGACTCCTCTCGCCGCGCCAGCCACTCCGGCCGGCCTCGGACCGGTCGTACTGCCGGGCGCAGGAGCGCCCGCCCGGCCGACCGGAAGCGGGGTCCTGGGCGCCGTCGGCGACCGCGTGCGCACCGTCGTCGAGCCAATGCTCGCGTCGCAGGCCGCCTTCGAGCAGGCCCGGATCGTTGCGCTGGTCGACGCCGTGCAACAGACCCGCCAAGCCGTCCTCGATCTCGAGGTCAACGCACGCGCCGAACGCCAGACACTGACCGAAGCAATCGGCGGGGTCGCCACCCACACCGCCAACCTGCAAAGCAATCACGAACACCTCTATGCCACCGTTACCGAGCTGAGCACCCAGACCCGTCTCCTCAACGACTCCCATCTCGACGTCCACGCCGCCATCGCCCGAATCGACGCCCGCCTCGACGATCTCACCCGCCAGCTCCAAGCCGTTCTCAACCGCCACCCCTAACGTCCCCAAACAGGGGTTCCCTCACCGGTCATCCGCCGACGGCGTCTAGTGATTTTTCGAGCTAGATATCGCCGGATATGAGTGGCCGGAGGGTGAGCCACGGCCGCACAGTTCGGGCACGATGCGGCGGGTCCGCTGTGAGCGGGCGAGCAATATCGGGCGCGAGGGAAGGGCCGTATTGCAGCGGAGCCAAGTGTCCCGTTGGTGGGGTTATTCCGCGTCGTTACCGGGCGTTCGCGGCCTGCGCTATCCATCGACTCCTCGGAAACGGCTGGTGCACACGGCCCGCCGAGCTCGACTGCAGAGGTTCCACGGCTATCAACCGACGCTTACCACGATCTACGCTCGCGGCGATGAACGCGTCGTTGCGATCCATCAGGTCGGCCGTTGCGGCGGTCATCGCGGTGCTGCTGGTTGCTCATCCCTCAGGTGCGAAAACCACGACCTTCACGCTGAAGGCCCAGTGGAGCAACGGGTCGGCAACCGGTTCCGATGATCTCGCGGTCAGCCCCGATGGCCGCTCGCTTGTTGCGTCTCACCCAACGGGTGGCGTGCGATCGTGGAATCTCTCGACACGCAAGCTTCGTTGGAGCCAGACCCCGCTCGCCCTGACGGAGCCGTTGGGCGGTGTCCGAAATCGACTGGCGTTTGCGCCTGATGGGCGCTGGTTGTACGTCGCCGATCAACCGTCGGTTCAACTGTTGAATCCAACCACGGGAGTTGCAAACCCCGAGCCGCTGTGTCGTGTGACGCCGACCACCGCAGGTTTTTTCAACTCCGCTCTGGTGGTTGCGTCGCCGGTTCTGGGTGACGTCGTGTGCCGGTCGAGCTACCTCGAACTGGTGGTCAAGCGCCATGGCCCCGACGGGTGCTGCGCCGAACAGGTTGGACCGACGATTGAGTTCGCGTTGGCTCAGGCGGCTGTGGTGACGAACGGCGGCGTGCTGATCGCCGCGGAGTTTCGTGGTGCCGAAACACCGCCCGGGCTGAAGGCGTGGAACCTGGCCGACGGCAAGGAACTGTGGCGGACGTACACCCTGGGCGTTTACCCACGGGAGCTTGCGCTTGCGCCCAAACCAATCGACGGGAAGCTGCTCGTGTACGGCGCGTACAGCGGGAGGGTTGTTGCGACCGATACGACGAGCGGTGGAGAATTCGCCACCTCGGGTAGCGACCTCCCCCAGAAGCCGAGCGCCACAGCAATAGCAATAGCAGTGTCGCCAACCACGGGACGTGTCGCGGCGCTCAACCTCAACGGGTCCGTGACGATTTGGGAACCAGGGCTGTCGCGAGTCGTCAAAACGTTCCAGGCGCACGAAGTCGGGTCGTCTATGAGCTTCAGCGTCGACGGCACGACCCTCATCACCAGCGGCACCGATGGCGCCGCCGGAACCATCAAGCTGTGGAAGGTCGGCTGAACTCCACAACCAGCGCCCGATGATCGCTGAAGGGCGACAGCCCTGCGTTGGCGGTCACCGCAAACGGTAGGCGCGCCCCCGGGTGATCGAGCAGAACGTGGTCGAGCTGCACCTTCGGCGACGTGACCATCTGGGCCGTCGTGGTCGGTTCGGCGCAACCGAGCGTCGCGTCGCTTTTGAGCGCGAACTTCGACGACTTGGCGACGGCGTCCGAAGGCACCTGGTTGAGTCCCACGGAGGGAGCGAAGGACAAGAGCGCTGCGATCGGGACCGCATTACGTCTCTGCCGTTGCACAACACCTTCGTCGCACTGGCGCGGGGCGTGGGCAACTCGAGTTCGGCATCATCGAGAGGTTCCAGATCGCGGGCGGCAGCTGCGTTGGCTCGCTCTTTCGCATCAATAGCCGCAACAACGGCCTCCTCGGCACCGCGCCAGATCAGAAGCGCGATATCACTCACCTCCAAGGTTGACTCGGCCACCCGGGATCCGGCGTTCCTACGCGCGCTTAGCACTCGATATCGCTCGGCCCTTAGTAGATAAGTGCACCTATCATTGGCGATATTTCTTCGGGCACTGGTTGAGGCGAAGTCAGTGCGGATCGATCAGCTCTGACTGCGAATTGGGAGAGCACTGTGATTCGGCTGTGATATTTCTGGCACTCCTACCCGGGAGTGGTTTCGGGCGGCCTTGGCACCAGCAGGTCGAGATCGCGTTCGGCGTAGAGACGATGCTGCCACTCCTCGTTGAGAATGCACAGCAGGCAGTCGTACGCCGCGCAACTCATTGCGTCCGGCCAGCCCGGGGCGTCGACCGGAGTCGTGCGAGCGTTCATTGACACGTCGGTCAGACCCGCCACCACCGTGCGTACCATTTCAATCCTCTCGGCACGCAGTGCCACCACTTCGTCGAGCGAAGGACGGGCGGTGCGGTCATTGGGCACCTCGGCATCCTCGGAAATCTCGGTGAATGGTAAGTCGAGTGCGTGCCACGGATTCGGGTCGCCGAGTAGCACCCGGCCAATCCACGAGTCGGTCGCAAACAGCAGGTGCCGCAGCGTCTCGATGAAGGACCATTCACCATTCACTGACTCGTGCAGTAACTCGGGCGGCAGAGTACGAGCCCGCGCCACCGTGTCGTCCCATAGGTGCACCACAAGCGTCCACGCCCCGCGAAACCCAGCGGCATCTGTCGGCCGCATCCTCGCTCACAACGGATCGCGCGCGTCGAGTTCGTCGCTCTCGAACTCGAGCACTGCTTCGTGAATGTCCTGATTCGACATCGCGGCAGTTTCCCCGTTTCCGCGAAAACTGTCAACGTTTGGTTCAACCACCGCAGGCTGCATGGTGTGACCGGCATGATCACACGCCAGCGTCCTGGTAGTCATGATCAATCCTTTCCGGGCCGCGACACCATGCGGCGGACCCTCAAGACAGACCACTTACACAGACTTCCAGACAGTCCCCGCCACGCCCGCCATCAACACGGCGCCCAGCACCTACAGGACCAAGCATGGTCGTGGGGGTAGGCGCCGTGCCAGCACTGCGAAACACCCACACCCAAACGTCAACGCCCAACGTCAGCCCGCAGCGGCCACCCGGTAACGCTCGCACCATGCGCCGCCGCAACCCGCCCGGGAACCGGCGTCCTGCGGTGCCGCCAGCGAGCGCGACTGGGGCTTCGTTACCGAGCGGCGGGTGCCCAGCCGTTGATCACTGTGCTCTGGCTGATACCGGGTGGGTCGACGTTGGGCTCAGAAGGAGCTCGAATCCTACCTTCCGCTCCGAGACCCCTTCTCAGCAATGGGGTTCGGATTCTGAAGTGTGCGAGCCGCCCACTTCTACAGGAGGGCGATAACGTCGAGGCCGCCCGGCTTGAAGGACACTCCAGGCTTGGCGGCGAGGGCGTCGGTGTCGACCCCGCCTTTCTTGAGGCGGGCGAGGACGTAGGC
>JANLQX010000489.1:0-11373 GCA_031368095.1 Actinomycetes bacterium
CGCCGTCATCCCGCCTCTCGCAGTAGACGGCGCGGCACTAACTATTCGGAAGTTCTCACGGGATCCACTACAGGTCCACCACCTGATTGAAAAAGGTTCCATTACTCCGGAAGGGGCACAGCTACTTGCAGCTTGTGTTGCTGGTCGATTGAACATTCTTGTTTCAGGTGGAACGGGCACAGGCAAAACAACGTTGCTGAACATACTTTCGAGTTTCATTCCTCCCGATGAGCGAATCGTGACCATTGAAGATGCTGTGGAATTGCAACTTCGTCAGCCCCATATTGTTCGGCTAGAAACCCGTCCCGCCAATATCGAAGGAAAAGGCGCAGTAACAATTCGTGACCTGGTCAAGAACTCACTTCGTATGCGTCCAGATCGAGTGGTAATTGGCGAATGCCGCGGTGGCGAAGCGCTCGACATGCTTCAGGCCATGAACACCGGACACGATGGCTCGCTCTCGACCATTCACGCCAACACCCCCCGAGACGGCCTGGCTCGCCTCGAGACCCTGGTGCTGATGGCCGGATTCGACCTTCCGGCCATGGCTATCCGTCAACAGATCGCTTCGGCCGTCGACGTCTTTGTGCAGATCGCCCGGTTTCGTGACGGTTCCCGTCGCGTGGTCTCGATCACCGAAGTCGAAGGCATGGAAGGGCAGACCATCACACTGTCGGACATCTTTGCCTTCGATCACTCAGCCGGTATCGACTCGGCCGGCCGTCACCTCGGCAAGCTGAAGCCGACGGGAATTCGACCAAAGTTCGCCGAGAAGCTGGCCGACCATGGCATCACGTTGCCGCCGGACATCTTCGGATCGGTCGACGTTCTGAACTACGGAAGGAAGTAGTTCGATGCCGCGCGCCCGGTTCGTACGAGCCGTCTCTCATGTCGTGCTCGGACTCATCCTCCTTGCTCTGGCGATCATTCCGCAGACGTCGAGCACCGCCGCGGCCGAACAGGCAGCGGCCCGGGCTCCGCGCTTCGATGTGGTTGCCGTCCTCGACAACTCGTCGCGAAACTACGGCGCCAATCTGGAAGATCAGAAGCGGGCACTCACGAAATACATTCGTACGCTGCCCGCCAATATCCGTGTCTCGATCGTCACCGTTGGCAAGTTCCCAACCGTCATCCGTGACCTGAGCAATGCCCGTGATGCCACCATTGTGGCCCTCACCGACCTGGCCGCCGATGGTGACGCTGCCTTGCTCGACGGTTTGGTCTTGGCCGCCGATCAGTTCGAGACGATCGCCGAGAGCAAGAAGCAGATCCTCGTCTTCACCGATGGCAACGATCAGTCGAGCTCGTCCACCATCGATGTCGTCCGGACCCGACTCCTGAACGACAACGTCCGTATCGACGCCGTCACCCTGTCCTCGGCCGAGGAGAACCGCGCCACCATCGATCTGCTCACCAGTTCGACCGGGGGCCAGGCCATCGCCGCCACCGACCTCAAAGGTGTCGTCGATCTCGCCACGCGCACCACCGAGTGGGCCCGACCCATCACGGTGATTGCCCCGAAACCTCCGTCACAGGCGAAGAAGATCCTCTCGTCGCCGATCCTTCGCTACCTGCTCATGGCGCTGGTGTTTGCCGCCGTGCTCATGGCGATGCTCAGCCTCACCTCTCCCGGTCCGGAAAAGATCAACCTCACCGGCAAGAAGGCGGAGAAGCGAAGCGGCGTCACGCCGGTTTCCGGCTTGGCCGAGAAAATGACCGCGGTGGCCGACAAGGCCATAGCCAAGCAGGGCGGCGGGAAGGGGCTGAATGCGTCGCTCGAACGAGCCGGTCTGAACCTACGGCCGGGCGAGTTCGTCGTCCTGGTGCTCGCCCTCGGTCTCGCGTTTGGCGCCGTTGCCGTCCTCAAGTTCGGGCTCTATATCGGGTCCGGCGCCGGACTCGTCGCCACCCTCCTGGGCGGCAAGGTATTCCTGAGCCAGAAGATCAAGAAGCGCGGCAATGCCTTCGGTGAACAGTTGAGCGACACCCTGCAGCTGCTGTCGTCGAGCCTCCGGGCCGGGCAGTCGATGATGCAGGCCCTCGACTCGGTCTCCAAGGAAGGCGATCCGCCTGCCTCCGAAGAATTCCGACGGGTGATCGTCGAAGCCCGCCTCGGTCGTGACGTGGTCGACGCCATGAAGGCAATGGCCGACCGAGTCAAGTCCGAGGACTTCGGCTGGGTCGTTCCCGCTATCGAGATCAACCGCGAGGTTGGCGGTGACTTGGCCGAAGTCCTCGACACCGTGGCCAAGACCATTCGTGACCGCGCCGACCTCCGCCGCCAGGTGAAGACCCTTTCGGCCGAAGGTCGGTTCTCGGCCTTCGTGCTCCTTGGCCTTCCGATCGCCATCACGCTCATCATTCGAGCGAGTAACCCGACGTACATCGCTGCGCTCGGCCACGGCAAAGGCTTGTATCTGGCCGGAGGCGGGGTGGCGTTGATGGTCATTGGCGCCTTCTGGCTGATGAAGATCTGCAAGATCGAGTTCTAAGTAAGGAATGACAGCGTGAACCTCCCAATGATCATCGGCGCCGGTGCGGCGATGGCGGCCGTGCCGATCCTGGCGTGGACGTTCCTTTCGGACTCCAACTCGCCAACCGTCTCAGCGTCGGAACTCGTCGGCAAGAAGAAGGGCGACCCGCTCGACCTTCGCAGTCAGATCCTTTCGCATTCGACCCGTGATCGGGCGATCGCGCCGGCCCTCGCCAAGCTGATGAAGCTGATGCGCCGCCTCACCCCCAAGGGGTGGACGGAGCAGATGGAACAGCGCATCGCCATGGCTGGCCTGAACCAGAAGTGGAGCGCCGAGCGCGTTCTGCTACTGAAGGCCGTCGGCCTCATCCTCGGGTCGCTGTACGCCTTCAAGAACCTCACCGGCGGTATCGACGGCATCAAGGGCATGCTGATGGTGGTCGCCCCCGCACCGCTCGGGTTCTTCCTCCCCGACATCCTCATCAAGAACAACGCCGACAAGCGCCAGAAGCAGATTCAGCTGCAGCTTCCCGACTTCTTGGACCAAATCACCGTCGGCGTGGAAGCGGGACTTGGGCTCGACGCGGCGATGGCCCGCACTGCCAAATCGAACAACGGCCCGCTGGCCGAAGAGTTCCGCCGCACGCTTCAGCATGTGCAGGCCGGCCTCTCTCGGGGCGAGGCACTCCGCGGGTTGGCGAACCGCAACAAGGTCGTGGAGCTTCGCCAGTTCGTCGCCTCGATTCTGCAGGCCGAACAGTTCGGTATCCCAATGGCTCAGGTTCTCCGAGTGCAGGCGGGTGAGCAACGCCGCAAGCGCCGTCAGCGGGCGGAGGAAAAGGCCATGAAGCTCCCCGTCAAGGTGCTCTTCCCGCTCGTCCTCTGCATCCTCCCCGCCCTCTTCGTCGTTCTCATCGGCCCCGCCGCCCTCTCCATCATGGACGCCGGCCTCACCAGCCAGTAGCCGACAGGAAAGCCTCGCGAGAGAGGTTGCCCCCACAAACGTGACCTCGTTACCTCGATATGTCACTTCGAGGTAAACCGCCCGGAGAGGCGCCGGCCCAGAGCGGCGTTAGGGCTTCTTGGTCGACGTCGGCGCCTTCGACGATGTCGGCGCTTTGGTGGAGCTCGGGACCGACGTGGTGTCGGGCGCGGCGAGCGGAGACACCAACGCCGTCGTGGTCGGCTCCTCACCGGGAAGCAGCGGAACGCCCTCGTCCGTCGTGTAAAGCGTGACAACCGTTCCCCGCTTCACCGTGGACCGACGGACCGGACGGGTATGGAGCACCGGTTGATCGGGGGCGCCGATCATCGTCGAAGCGAGCTTCAGCCCAGCGGCTCGAAGCTGCACCGCAGCATCGGCCGGACTGAGGTTGATGACATCGGGAACGACGACGGTCGACGGTCCCAGGGAGATGAGGAGTTTCACCGGCGCATCGGCCGCCACTTCGGTGCCGGACTTCGGATTGGTGCCCACCGCCTGCCCCTTCGGCGTGTTGTCGGCGAAAACCTCGACCACGGAGACGGAGAGCTTGGGCGGGAGGGCCGCCTTGGCCTCCGCCGGCGACATGCCGTTGACCCGAGGCAGGGTTACCGTTGGCGGACCGCTCGACACCACCAGGTTCACGACGGTGCCCGGCAGCTGAGGGTTGCGTGGCGACCACGAAATGATCTTGCCTTCGCTGACCGTCTGGCTGGCCTCTACGCGTGCGGGGGTGGCAACGCCAAGTCCAGCCGCTTGCAGCACCGCAACCCCCTGCTCGACGGTGAGTCCATCAAGCAACGGGACGACAATCGGAGCACGGCCCTTCGAAAGCGTGAGGGTGATCGTCTCGCCCTTTTTCAGCCGCCTCGGCGGTTGGGGCTCTTGGGCGACGACGAGACCCTCGGCAATGGCCTCACTGAACACCGGCGGATCGGTAACGACGACAAGGCGCTCATTCGAGATGGCGGCGCGAGCATCGGCCAGCGTCATCTGTTCCACCAGCGGAACGTCGTGAAGTTCAGGTCGACGAAGCCAGACCACGGCGCCGATCGAACCGGCAACGACCGCCACGAGCGCCAGTGAGGCGAGGAGCCGGGGCCACCATCGACGCCGACGAGATGGCTCGTTTTGCAAGTCGGCGCGGCCGGTCTTCTCGGCGCGCTCCACGCGGCGCGGACGGGACTCCGTCCGAGGAACGTGTTCCGGCGGAATTACCAGCGGGATTTCGGGTGTGTCGGCCGTCGAAGCGTTCCGACGCGGGCGTGGGGGAACCGTCTCGTCGTCGAAGTGCGCCTGGTCAAACACGGTTGCCGGTTCACGGAGACTGGGCGCTAACCCGCCGTTCGACCGTGTCGGTCCATCGTCGGGAAGCACGATCGTGACGTCGTCGTTGGCGTCAGGACGGGCCTCGGCGTTGGGACGACGGTCACGCGGCGAAGCGGGGACGAGGATCCGGGTGGGATCTCGGCCGTCAAGAAGCCGACCGCGCTGAAGGACCCGGGCGCCGTCGAGAGGAAGCGGTTCGACACGCGGGAGTCGCCGGGCCGCCTCCTCGATCCGTTCGGCAAAGCCCGCGGCGTCGAGGCGCAGGTCAAGGTCGCGGGTGCCAGCGGCGTTGATCACGTCGGTCAGTCCGCCGAGCATTTCTGGCGCCCGAAGGTCCTCACGGGTGCGGGCGAACACGGTCCCCTGCCAGTTGTCACGGGAGAACGGCACCACTCCGGTGACGGACTCGACCAGCACGAGCGCCAGGGAATAGACGTCGGATTTATCCGTCGCCTCAGCCATCACCTGTTCCGGGGACAGGTATCGCATGGTCCCCACCGGGGCGCCGTCGGCTTCGGTTCGAGCGGCTTCGGCCTTGGCCCGGGCCAGACCAAAGTCGGCGATATGGGCGCGCTGATCGTCGGTGAACAGCACGTTGGCCGGCTTGACGTCACGATGCACGTACCCGCGAGCGTGGGCGAAAGCGAGGCCGCGCACGATGTCGAGGCCAAGGCGTGCTGCCTGCGAGGGAGTGAGTCGGTATCCCTGATCAAGGAGGTTGCGAAGACTCCCCCCTTCGAGGTAGTTCGTGACGAGATACGGGGGTTCACCCAGGGCGTTCGCCCCGTCGTTGAAGTCGTGAACGGTGACGATATTGGGGTGCGTCAGCTGCCCGAGCGCCTCGGCCTCGATCCGGAACCGCCGGAGAAACTCCGGGTCTTCGGCGAGGCTGGCGTGCAGCACTTTGACCGCAACCTGGCGGGCCAACTGGACATCGTGGGCAAGATAAACACGCGCGGACGAACCCGAACCGAGCAACGCCAGCAGCCGGTAGCGGGCATTCAGGGTATGGCCGACCAGATCTCCTTCGAACCCGGACACACACTGAGGGTAGTTCTGGAACTCTGGGAAGCTGGGGACATGGTGCAATCACCGAAGGTCGAAGCGCTGGGACCCGTCATGGGCGACAACGATGTCCCGGGCAGTCGGCGGGCTCGATTGCGGTCGCGGATTCTGCTCGGACGGCTCGGCGTCGCCGCCCTGATCGCTCTGGCGTTGTTTCTCCTGGTTTCGGGAGTGAACGAAAATCGAACCCCGGCCAGCTCCCTTCCGGCCGGGTTGGAGTCAGTGACACCGGCCAACCTGGCGACGAACGTTCCGTCGCAGTCCACGATCGTGGCCGACCTCACGTTCGGCAACACCGGAGTACTCGTGGTCAATGGGCGCGAGATTCCCCTCGATCAACTCGACTACGAACGGGCCACGGGCACGCTTTCCTTTACCCCGGGTAAGGACCGGGAGTTCACCAAGCTCCCCGGCAGCGACGTGCGCGTGGTGGTCATCTTCTGGCCGGAGCAGGGAACCCGAGACGCGAACGCCCGCGAATACGCCTGGACCTTCAACGTCTTGTAGGAACATCGGCCATGACCGATCTGACCCCGATGGCTCTGACCGTCGACGAGTTCGAGGCGCAGTCCCAAAGTTGGCTGGCGACCCACCTCGATGATGCCCCGCCGGACTACGGCGCCATTTGTCCGCCTGATCTCATCGGGCGGGCGCTCGACTGGCAACGACTCCTCTACGCCTCGGGCCTTGCCGGGATCGATTGGCCGGCCGAATACGGAGGTCTCGGGCTGACCCCGGAGCACCGGGGCGCCTGGGTCCGAGCGTGTGCGTTGGCCGGGGTACCGCCATTTCTCAATATGGTTGGTACCGTCCTGGCCGGCGGGTCGACGCTCCTCTATGGCACGCCCGAGCAGAAGGCCGAACACCTTCGTGGAATCTTGACCGCCGAGCACACGTGGTGTCAGTTGTTCTCCGAACCGGGAGCCGGGTCGGACTTAGCCGGTCTCTCGACCCGGGCTGAACGTGATGGCGACGAGTTCGTCATCAGCGGTCAGAAGGTGTGGTGCTCGGGAGCGCGCTACTCCGACCGCGGCATTCTGCTGGCCCGAACCGATGCATCGGCAGCGAAGCATCGGGGTATCTCGTTCTTCCTGTTCGATATGACCCGTCCCGGAGTCGAGATCCGACCGCTGCGACAAATGACCGGTGAGGCCGAGTTCGACGAAGTGTTCCTCGATGACGTGCGCATCCCAGCCTCGGCCCTGCTTGGCCCGCTTCACGGCGGGTGGGGCGTGGCCATGGCCACGCTCACCAATGAGCGCGGCTCGATCGGATCGGCGGCGATCAGTTTGACCCGACGCATGGGCGCCCTCACCGAAACGTTGCGGCGCGAAGCCAACGCCGGCGACGGACTTGAGGTTGGGTTGCGTGATGAACTGATACGCGTGCTTAGTTCCGGCCGAGTGCTGACCATGCTGGGGTTGCGCCAGGGTCCGGTGGCATCAACGGCGGCGTCGCTCGGCAAGCTCGGCATCACCGAGTTGATGTTCGCCACGGCCCAGGCCCGGGTGTCGATGGCCGGGGCGCACGCCATGCTCGAAACCAACGACGCCGCCAGGTCGTTGCTGGCCGCGCCCGGTGGAAGGATCGCCGGCGGCACCAGTCAGATCCAGCGAAACCTCATCGGCGAGCGACTCCTCGGCCTCCCCGCCGAGCCGCGTCCGTAAAGACGCGCGCAGTGGCCTCGTAATCGTCGAGCTGGTCACTCCGAGAGCGACTGGGTCCACGAGAACCAAACGAGGCCCGTTCAAGCCCTGGCCCGACTGGGTCGATAGATCTACTGATGCCAAAGGCGCCGCCATCATCCCCCGCGTCGTTTGGGTCGCGCCTGGCTTCCATCGCGCTGTCGCATCACCTGCCGCACGAACACGACCGCTGCGTCGTGATTGGCTCGAGACACGTCTGCCGACGTTGCCTCGTGCTCCATCCGATGGCCTTCGCGGTGATGTTCCTTACGCTGGCTGGCTTCGGTTGGTCACGCTCGATTGATCCCATGCTCTTTCTCGTCCTGCCGTTTCCCGTGGCCGCCGAGTTCATCGCCGAGAAGCTTGGGTTCGCGATCCACGCAGCGCGACGCCAAGTCGTGTTCACGGCGATTGCTGCACCCGCGCTCGGCACCGGACTGGCCCGGCATGTTCGCTCACCGTTCGACGGTTGGTTCGTAGCGATGGTGCTTGCCTACGGCGGCGCGTGCGCGCTCGCCCACGTCGTCGCAGTGTCACGAGCGACGCGTCACGACGTCGCACAGCGCGTGGCTGCCGAGGAGGCCGACCCGGTGCTTAACGGGTTCGCGTCGGCCGAAGAATTTCGTCTCTACCTTGACGCCCGCGCGACATTATAAGCACGCTTATTGCTGGACAGCTCCCGGCAGCCGACCGGTCTCCAACAGATGAACGAAACCTGCTTCGTCAAGGATCGGAACGCCGAGCTCCGCGGCCTTAGTCAGCTTCGCCGCACCGGGCTCGTCGCCCACGACGACAGCAGTGGTCTTCTTCGAAACGCTGCCCGGCGCCTTGCCCCCGCGAGACGTAATTGCTTCCTCAGCACCATCGCGGCTGAACCCAACGAGCGAACCGGTAACGACCACGGATAGGCCGACGAGGTTCTGCGCCATCGCGGGAGGCGGTGGTCCGATGAAATTCAGACCGGCGAGTCGAAGCCGTTCGATGAGCGTCCGATTGGTGTCGTCGGCGAACCATTCGGCCACCGACGCAGCAATGATTCCGCCGATTCCTTCATGGCTGGCGATCTCGTCCGCTGATGCGACGGCGAGCGCGTCGAGCGTGCCGAACGCTTTGGCGAGGACATGTCCCATGGTGGCGCCGACATGGCGAATATTGAGGCCGACGAGCAGATTACCTAGCGGTCGACTCTTGGACCCTTCGATACCGGCCACCAGGTTCTGAATCGAGACGCCTCCGAAGCCTTCGATCCGCCCGAGCTCATCGGTCCGGTTTCTCAGGTCGTAGAGATCACCAACGTCGTTGATGAGTCCGGCATCGAGCAACGCAGAAACGGTCTTCTCGCCGAAGCCTTCAATGTCCATCGCCCCCCTTGAACCGAAGTGGACGAGCCGAGCCCATTGTTGGAACGGACAGTGAGGCTCCACGCAGCGAGTGTCACTCTCACCATCCGGACGAAGCAATGTGGACTTACGATCGCACGGACAGAGCTTGGGGAACACCCATGGCTCGCTGCTCGGGTCACGCATGGAGAGGACCGGACCAACGACCTCCGGGATCACATCACCCGCTTTGCGCACCGTGACGGTGTCGCCGGGACGCACGTCTTTGATCGCCACCTGGTCCTGGTTGTGGAGCGTGGCCATCGAGACGGTGGAGCCACCGACAAAGACCGGTTCGAGGACGGCGAACGGGGTTGCCCGCCCGGTACGACCAACCGAAATCTCGATGCCTTTGAGGAGCGTGGTGCGTTCTTCGGGCGGAAACTTGAAGGCCGTGGCCCAACGCGGCGCTTTGGACGTTGAGCCGAGCTCGCGTCGTTGGGCCAGGTCATCGACCTTGACTACGACACCGTCGATCTCATAAGGCAGATCGTGTCGATGGGTGGTCCAGTTATCGCAGAACACCGCCACCTCGTCGAGGGTGTCGACAACGCGGATCTCCGGACTCACGGGGAAGCCGCAGCTGGCCAGAAACGCCAGCGTTTCGCTATGCGCGCTGAAGGTCGGTCCACCTTCGATGGCGCCGAGTTGATACGAAAGAAAGCTGAGTTCGCGTCCGGCCGTGACCGACGGATCCTTTTGCCGCAATGAGCCAGCCGCCGAGTTTCGCGGGTTCACGAACAGTGGCTCGCCCGCCTCGGCGCGTCGACGGTTCAACGCCGCGAATGCTTCACGCGGCATGTAGACCTCTCCGCGAACTTCGAGAAGCGACGGCACCGTGGCAAACAGCGCACCTTCTTCGCCTACCGGCACAAGTCGCTTGGGAATCGCCGGAATAGTGCGGACGTTCTCGGTCACGTCTTCGCCGACGCGCCCGTCGCCGCGCGTGGCGGCTCGAACAAACACGCCGTCGCGGTAGAGCAACGACATGGCGAGACCGTCAATCTTCAGTTCACAGACGAATCGTCTGGCTCCATCGTCGCCGATGATCTTGGCGTTGCGCGCACCCCAGCCGCGGAGCTCGTCGGCATCGAAGACGTTGTCGAGCGACATCATCGGCTGCAGGTGCTCCACCTCGTCGAAGGTCGTCAAAGTGGAGGCGCCGCGGACGGTCGTGGTGGGTGAGTCGACGGAAATCAGTTCCGGATGGGCCGCTTCGAGGGCTCGAAGTTCGGCCATCAGTGCGTCGTAGTCACCATCGGTGATCGACGGCTCGTCGAGCTCGTAATAGCGGCGATCGTGTTCGGCAATCAGCCGTCGAAGTTCGGCGACCCGGACGGGCTCGTGGTCATCCATGGGACTGAAGGTAACGCACCGGTGCCTTTGCTCGGGTGCCTCGCTTCGCGGTGGTTGTGGCGATGCGGGAGGATAGAGGGCGATGACGAGCAGCTCCCCCATCGACGTGTCCGGCCCGGTCGCCACTCCTCGGCCGGTGGGGTCGGTTCTCGAACGGTGGGTGCCGGTGGCCGTTCGGGTGACTTGGCTTCTCCTGGCCGGTGCCGGTCTGCTGTTCGGACGTGCGCTCGACGGACGCAGCACGGCCGTGGTCCTGGCCGGACAGGTGTTGTGGTGGCTCGTGTGGGGCGTCGGTCTGGTGGCGGTCCTCGTGTGGCATCCAATCGGGTTGGTGTGGCTGCGCTGCAGTGCACCGATCGCCGCGGCCGCAACTGCGTGCGCGGTGCGATCGTCAGAGGCCGCCGTAGTCTGGCGCTCGGCGGCAATGGTCGTCGCCGTGGTGGCGTTGGCCCTCGTGCTGTCGAGTGAGACCGGTCACGCGTGTGTCAACGGTGCGGCGTATCCGAACGAGCGACGGTTCTTGTTGCGACCGGCCGCCGCGCTCGCCGTTGGACCGCTGGCGTTGTTCGGCGTGTTGACTGGGGCCGGTGTGGTGGTTGGGCCGATGTTGTTGGCCGCACGGCAGTGGGTCGCCGGCGTTCTTGCGACTGGTGTTGGCTTTGGCCTCACGTGGATACTCGGCAAGGCGCTCTACGCGCAGGCGCGCCGCTTCGTGGTGTTCGTGCCGGCGGGCTTCGTGTTGCACGATGAGTTCGTGGTCCGTGATCCCGTGCTCTTCGGTCGACGTTTCGTGCAGGAGTTGCGCCCGGCCGATGCCGGTTCCGATTCGCTCGATCTCACCAACGGTGCTGGCGGACTCGTCCTCGAAGCGGTCCTCACCGAAAAGATCGAGATTGTGCGGGTGATGAGCCGCAAAACGTCGGAGGTTGGCAGCACGGCCCGCTTCCTGTTCGTGCCGACGCTCCCCGGCCGCCTCCTCAACGAAGCCCGCTCGCGCAACCTCGCGCATGATCCATTCATCGGCGGCCCTTCCTGACGTGGTACATACACATCCGTTGATAGTGTGCATGCATGATTCGACGAACAACCATCGAACTCGACGAA
>JANLQX010000509.1:0-9261 GCA_031368095.1 Actinomycetes bacterium
GCGTGATGAACAGCGCTTGCGCCGCAGCGAGCTCTCCACGAAGACGCTTGATCTGGGCCAACGCGAGGAATGCGCTTGACGAATCCCAGTCCTCGACGGCGACCGAAGGAAGAGACGAATGCTTCCAGGGATCAAGTGGCGAGTTCATGACTCCATCCTACACGACCTCCGGGCCTATGTCAAGCGCATGTTCTTTATAGTCGAACGTATCTTCGAGATACGCGGGTAATGGAGCAGGATTGGCTAATCGTACGAGGGCAGGTGTGTCAGGTCGTAGTCGCGGTCGCGACATCGTTCGCTCCGTCGCTCGTGGCGGGACGAAGCGAACGAACTCCCGGTCTGACTCAGCGCGGCGCAGACTTGCGCGAAGGCTGCGGCGATCCGGCTCGCTCGCTCCACCGCGCCGTCGACGGTGCCGGCGCGGGTTTGCGACTCCAATTCATGCCGGTCGCCTCGTCCACCTCGGCGCGCTTGTTTCTCGACCCGAGGCGCTCGACCGTTTGCGCTCGATCGCGTCGACGCCCGAGGCCATGGCGAGGCCCGTGTCGTCGTTCCTCGATACGGCGCGTCGATCATAAAGAGCGACCCACCACGAAAATCGAAGCGAAATCCGGCCGCGAGTTCGCAGCCGGCGTTGCTCCGAGAGCAACGTAGACCCCGAACTCCCGCCGCCTGGGAGGCCCCCTTGCCGCCAGGGCTTGCGTTCCCCAACGGAAGCAAAAAATAACCGAAGGAGCAGAACAATGAGCGTGACCGAGGTCCGCAAGGACACGACCAACCTGACGATGACCATCGTCAGCGAATGGGACAGCCCGATCGAGAAGGTCTGGCAGCTGTGGGCCGACCCCCGCAAGTTGGAACGCTGGTGGGGACCGCCGACGTACCCGGCCACCGTCATCGACCACGACCTCCAGTGCGGGGGCCGTATCAGGCACTTCATGCCCGGGCCCGGGGGCGATCGCCACGCCGGTGGGTGGCGGGTTCTCTCCGTCGACGAGCCGAAGCGACTCGATCGACAAGACGGCTTCGCCGATGCCGGCGGAGCGCCCGACGCCCTGCCGACCACCATGTTCACCGTCACTTTCGAGGAGCTCGCGGCGAATTGCACGGCGATGACGATCGAAAGTCGTTTTGCGTCGTCTGAGGCGATGGCCCAACTGATCGAGATGGGCATGGACGAGGGAATGCGAAGCGCGATGGGCCAGATCGACGCCGTCCTCTCTGGATAAGTAGATACGACGCAGAATTTGCCAGCGCAGGATTTGGAACTTGGGTTGCTCTGGGAGCTACTGAGACTCCAAGTCCTCCGTAGAACGAGAGTTCCGCCAACCCCGGGCGAGCGCGAAGCTGGCAACGTCGACGGGCCGCAGCGGTTGCTACGTTTCGTTCATGCCTGGAATTGGACGCCTTGCCGTGCTCGCCATCGACTGTCCCGACCACCGCACGCTCGCCGCGTTCTACAGCGCGCTTACGGGTTTGCCGGTCGGCGATGACGACGGCGACGACGACTGGATCGAGCTTGTGAACGATGGACCGACCCTGGCCTTCCAACGGGTCGAGGACTACATGGCACCGACCTGGCCGGGCTCAATACACCCGCAGCAGGCTCACGTTGATATTCACGTATTGAACCTCGACGATGCCGAGCGTGCCGTCCTGGCGATCGGGGCGGTCAGGGCCGAGTACCAGCCCGGCACCGCATTCCGGGTCTATCTCGATCCCGTCGGCCATCCGTTTTGCCTCGTCCTCGATCACTCGATGCGTTGACGCGGTAGCGAGGGGTCGGCCGCACATCGCACAGGACGGCAATGATCTCCTATGAAGCGAGCCACGCCTCCATCAGTTTCTGCGAGGCAGCCCGACTGTCACCGTCGATCGTGGCGCTCGTCTGGTAGAGCACGCCTTTGCGCTCGACGTAGACAGAGTCCCCTTCGCCCGCGTAGTAACCCTCAAACCCGGCGAGCGGCACGATGTCGATATTGAAGTTCGTCTTCACAAACTTGGTCTTGCCGGCAATAGTCGCCCCAGGCGACACGGAAAGGGTGATCCCCGGGAAGTCATCGGTCGCCCGAAGGAACGTGCAGGTTTGCTGTGAGCCCGGTTCGCCGATACCGAGCGGGTTCTTGACCGAAACGCCGATCGCCGCTTCGATCGCCGCCGGACTGGGCACGACCGTGCACAAATCATCGGCCTTCATGGTCGCCGAACCCGTATCCGACGCCGCGCTCTCGGCCGGCGAGGACCCGTCAGCCACCAGTGTCGCCTCGGTGGACGCCCCTCCAGCCGACTCGGTCTGGGCGGATGCAGCGGTGTCTCCCCCGCTGTCGGAACTGCATGCCGTGAGCGAAAGGCCGCCACACGCAAAGGCCACAACGAGTATTGAAGGGCGGAAATTCATAGGAGGCGTCCTTTGAGCTGGCGGGCACCGTCGCCTGCTGTCTGACCGACCGTAGTCCCTCTCGACCATTCCACCCTGGACATCAGTAAGCACCGCCGACGATGGTCCGACTCCGGCGAGGCCAGCCACCACCGAGCCGTGAAGACGGTCCGGAGCATCGGGCCGCGGGTCAGCATCCAGTTCCGAGCCGACGGGCCCTGGATGCGCCGGCGCTTCTCGACCGCTGGCGACATCTTCCCGCCCATCCACGAATACTTCGATCACACTGGCTGAGTTAAGCGTCGGCCCGCTCGTCGCCAACGACGAGGCGACACGGGCGGCAAGGCTCGCTCACGTCCGGCAGGCCGAGCACGACTTCGACGCGTTGCCGTTCGACGCAGCAGCGGCAACGCGCGTTCGGTCGGGTCGCATCGAGCCTTCGCGCCTCGGGGCGCCAACCCGCTGCCCGCGCCTACGACGCGCTTATCGCCGCAGTGGCCGTTGCAAAAAATCTTCCCCTGTACACAGCGAACCCCGACGACTTTGCTGGAATCGCTGACCTCACCGTACGGCCAATCGCCCACCCGGACTTGACCACGACCGGGCGCTGAAGAATCCGGGGGCGGACCGTCCGCCAAATCGTCGCCGGCATCGACCGACATGTGGTGCGGCGGCGTCAATCGTTGCGGAGCCCGCCGTCAACGTTCAGGGTCTGACCGGTGATGTAACGCGCATCGTGCTGGCCAGGAAGGCCACGGAAGCCGCCTGCCATCGACGAGATGTTCACGATGGAGCCACCCTTCACCCTGTTCCTGAACCGGGAAGGTCGCGCGATCACGCCGCAGGCCGGTGACCACGACATCGCAGCCTTCCTCGGCGAGTCGAACGGCGATGGCACGACCGATCCCTCGCTTCCGCGCCGCACCGGTGACCTACGCGACTTTGCCTTCGAGACCCCTCATGAACGTGACGTTAGCGAATGACGGAGTCCCCCTTCAGAGCTGCATTGACCGACACCGAATGACCATCTCGGGCATGGCTGAAACGCCAGGTGTGTCACTTTCGTAGGTAGGTCTGGTGTCGAGTTGCGCAAATCAACTCGGACCTCTAACGTGCAACCGTATGGTTGTAGAACAAGCACAACGCAGTGCAGCCACGGTCGCAACAACGGATCGGTTCGACCTCGTCCTTCACGCCCTGGCCGACCCGACACGACGCGACATCGTGCGGCTGGTTCTGCACCAGGAATACTCGGTGTCGAGCCTTGCCCGCCGCTATCCGATGAGCTTCGCCGCGGTGCAAAAGCACGTCGCCATCCTGGAGCGGGCGTCACTGGTGACGAAGCAGGAGCGTGGTCGTGAACGTCTGGTCCGGGGCCGGATCGAGGCCGTGCGCGACGTCTCCCGGATGTTCGATCAACTGGAATCGGCGTGGCGTGACCGCCTGGACCGCTTCGGCGACGTGCTGGCGGACGCCGACCCCGAACCGGTTGGGAAGAACCGGACCAAGACCGCAACACCCCCGAAAAACACCCGAAGCCAAGGAGCGAAACGATGAGCGTGACCGACATCCGCAAAGACACCGACCAGTTGACGATGACCATCGCCAGCGAGTGGGACGCCCCGATCGACAGGGTCTGGCAGCTCTGGGCCGACCCCCGCAAACTCGAACGCTGGTGGGGACCGCCTACCTATCCGGCCACCGTGGTCGAACACGATCTGCAACCCGGCGGTCGCGTCACGTACTTCATGACCGGCCCCGAGGGCGACCGTCACGACGGTTGGTGGCGGGTGATCTCCGTCGACGAACCAAAACGTCTCGACCTCCAAGACGGCTTCGCCGACGCCGACGGGACCCCGAACGACGCCATGCCCACCACGATGTTCACCGTCATATTCGATGAACTCGGTGCCAACCGGACAGCAATGACCATCGAGACGAAGTTCCCGTCAGCCGAAGCCATGGCGCAGCTGACCGAGATGGGCATGGACGAAGGCATGAAAGCCGCCATGGGCCAGATCGATGCCGTTCTGACAACCCCGTAGCTAACGATCAGCGTCGCCCGAGTGTTCTCGGGCGTTGCACGTCGGACAGGAATCCGCCGTCGCCACCCCCGGCGTTCGTCCGTCGTCGGCCCACGGCTGGCCGAGGCATCCGTCGCAACGCCTTCAGCCGGGGTCGTGGCTATTGCGCCAGAGGCGGAGAAGCTCACGCCAGCCGGGACCCCACGGGGCATCGCTTCCGTCAGGGAACAACGCATGTTCGCACCGGGCCGAGTAGGCCAATGCAAAGGTGACGCCGGACGCCGCAAGGAGCCGTTCGTCATTAGTGAACGAGTGCCGTCGGACGACCTCGTAGTCCTCGATGAACGCCCCGATCTCGTCGACCGTTGGCAGCATCGGGTCGGTCCGGGACCAGTTCGTGGAAAACGCTCGGGCCACGCCCCCGATGAGCCACGGTTCGAGATCCAATTCCAAGCTGTCGAGGTCGTACATCGTGGTCACCGTGGCGGTTCCGTCTGGCCCTTCAGATAGGAGCACGTTCTCGGGACGGAGATCGGTGTGGAGCACCATGGCTTGGCCCACCCCGGCGGCGCGAAGGATGCGGCGGTTCTCCCAGGCTTCATCGGCGGCATGATCGATCCACTGGGCGCCCGGCGCCGTGGCCTCGAAGTCAAAGAGGGCCGAGTGTGGTGGCGGGTACCGGCCGGTCCAGGTGGGCGCGAGGTCGGGAAACCGGTCCGACGGTAGGGCGGCGGATATCGCCCACGAAACCGAAGCGATAGCCCGACGGCGTGGCGGCGAGCGCACGTCTACCTCGTCGCCCTCGACGCGCCATTCGTCGACGGTGGCCGTTCCTCGCCCGAGCGGAACGGGGGCGTCGAGCAGGGGAGTGGCAACGGGCAAGCCGGCCGTCAGCATCGATCGTTGGGCCCGGGAGGCCGCCACGATGCGAACCGACAGGTGCGGGCGATGAATCTTGACGACGAGGCGTCGATCCGAACAGCGAAGGCTGACAACCAAACCGGAGCTGGCTCGCAGCAGCTCGATGCCGAGTACCTCGCCGGCGCAGTCGGCACCGAGGCCGACAATGGCGCATGCGGCGGCGTCGGTCGACGCAAATAACTCGGCAACAAGTGGGGAGTCGAGTGCCGCGAGGCGAGCGGCGAGCTCGTCCACGACCACGTCGGACAATCTAGAGGTTGACCGCCAACGATGACCCCACCGGCTCGCCAAGTGTGGAGTGTGAGGCGGTCTGTGGACCGTAAGTCGGTCGACTTTTGGTGCACACTTCGCCCCACACTCCACACGTGGGGGCGGCGACGTACGGATCGGTAACGCGGCGTTCACAGGTTCTACCGGGGTCGGACTGGACGACGCCCGTAAGATGCCCCTGATGTCGACCGAAGCGCCCGTCGCCGACCGAACTGCCACCGGGCGTCTTGCCGGTCGGCGCGTGGTCATCACCGGCGCCGCCCGCGGGATCGGGGCCGATATCGCTCGTCGCTTTGCCAGTGAAGGGGCAGTCCTGGCCCTTGTTGACCAGCTCGGCGACGAGCTCGCCGAGGTGGCCGCCAACCTCAACGCCAAACCGATCGTCGGTGATCTTCGTAGTCCCGTCGCCGCCGTGGCCACGACGCAAGCGGCGATCGACGCCCTCGGGGGAATCGATGTTCTCGTCAACAATGCTGGGGTGCTGCGGTTCTCCTCGATCCTCGACATGAGCGCCGACGATTGGGATCTGATGTTCGAGGTCAATGCTCGCTCGATGCTGTTCACCACGCAGGTCGCCGTCCGGCAGATGATCGCTCAAGGTCGTGGGGGAAAAGTGACGGCTGGAAAAATCGTGAACATGGCGTCGATGGGCGGCAAGCTCGGTAGCCCAAACCAGGCGCACTACTGCGCGTCGAAGGCTGCCGTCATCTCCTTCACCCGGGTCTGTGCTATGGAGTTCGGCGTTCACGGGATCAACGTCAACTGCATCTGCCCCGGTTACGTGCTGACCGAAATGGGGGCCGCCACGCGCACGGCCGAGATGGTGGCCACATGGTCGGCCAAGTCGCCCCTGGCTCGGCTCGCCGAACCGACCGATGTCTCCAGCACCGCCCTGTTCCTGGCGTCGGCCGATTCTGATTACTGCACCGGCCAGGCGATGAACGTCTCCGGTGGAATGGTGATGCACTGATGGCTGAGCCAGCGCTGGCTTTCGACGGAGTATCGATGCAATTCCCCGACGGTACCTTGGCGTTGAAGAATGCCACGTTCACGGTTCATTCCGGCGAATTCGTGACGGTGGTCGGGCCGTCCGGGTGCGGCAAGTCAACGTTGTTGCGCATTGCGTCGGGCCTTACCCGTCATACCAGCGGTTCGGTGACGGTCGATCGCGAGAGCCTCGGCTACGTCTTTCAAGACGCCACCCTGCTCAAGTGGCGGACCGTCCAGAGCAATGTGGAACTCATGGCCGAACTGAGCGGCATCGACAAGGACGAACGCCGACGGTTGGCCAGCGAGGTCATCGACCTCGTCGGGCTGAAGGGATTCGAGACGAAGTACCCGAAGCAGTTGTCGGGTGGCATGCGGATGAGGTGTTCGCTGGCACGAGCGCTCGTCATGAATCCCAAAGTGTTCATGTTCGACGAACCGTTCGGAGCCCTCGACGAGATCACCCGCGAGCGGTTGAACGACGAACTTCTCCTGCTCTTCGCGCGTCAGCGATTCGCCTCGCTGTTCATTACCCTCTCGATTGCCGAGGCGGTTTTTTTGTCCACTCGGGTGATTGTGATGTCTGGTCGTCCCGGTGAAATCGTTGGCGACTTCGAAGTGCCCTTTGCCTATCCCCGCTCGCCGGAGTTGCGGTTCGACCCGAAGTTCGCCGAACTGTGCGGCGACGTATCTCACGCCCTCCGAGGAGCACACGCATGACGACCTATCTTGGTGCTGAAACGGCGAGTCTCGTTGGTGGCTCCAATCGACGTCGTGCGGCGTTGTTTCGAACTCTGCCCGTGGTGGCTTTCGGGCTGTTCGTGGGCCTTTGGTATTTGATGTCGTACTGGGGACTTGAGCACCTGTTCTCGAAACCGCAGTTCCTGCTCCCTCCGCCGCACAAGGTCATCAACGAATCGATCACCAATGTGTACGTTCGTGATCAGCTGGTGGCGGCCACGGTTCTCAGCGTACGGGTGGCATTCATCGGACTAGCGATCGCCATCGTTCTTGGTATCGGCCTGGCGATTTTGATGAGCCAGGCCAAATGGATCGAGCGGTCACTTTTTCCCTATCTGGTGGCGCTCCAGGCCGTGCCGATCCTGGCGTTCGTACCCCTGCTGGCAGTGTTCTTCGGCTTCAACTTCAAGGCCCGGGTCATCGTCTGCATCATCATTTCCCTGTTTCCAATCGTGTCCAACACGCTGTTCGGTTTGCTCTCGGCGGATCAATCCCTCCACGATTTGTTCACGCTTCGCAAGGCCTCGCGCTGGACTCGCCTCACCAAGCTGCAGTTCCCGGCGGCACTACCGGCGATGTTCGCCGGTCTAAAAATCGCCGCCGGGCTGTCGGTCATCGGGTCGGTTGTCGGTGACACGTTCTTTCGTCAAGGCAAGCCAGGAATCGGGATCTTGATCGACAATTTCCGGTCTCGTCTCCAGAACGAAGCCATGTATGGCGCGGTGCTCATCGCCGCCATTATCGGCATCGTGGTGTTCGCTTTCTTCACGTGGCTGTCGGAAAAGACCGTCGGTCACTGGTACGAATCCACTCGATGAGTTCTTCCCGAAGCATCTAGTTCCAAACACCTAACCAACCAACCAACCACTGCCTGACCCGTCAAGGAGCATCGCTTGCGTACCCAATGGAAATCCATCCTGATCGCCGCCCCATTTGCTGCCGCCCTGGCTCTTGCCAGCTGCAGCTCCGACAAGGCCGCCGACACCACCGCCGCGCCGGCGGAGACCACCGCCGCAGTTGCGGCAGAAACCACCGCGGCACCAGCGGCTGACACGACCGCGGCACCAGCCGCCGAGACGACAGCCGCAGCGGCCGCCGCTGAAACCACCGCCGTGGCCGCCCCGGCAGCCGCCGATGTGAGCCTCAAGGGGATCTGCCCCGATGTCGTGTCGTTCCAGACCGACTGGAATCCGGAAGCGGAACATGGCTTCCTCTACGAAATGTTCGGGCCGAACCCGGCCATCAACGCCGACAAGAAGCTCGTCGTCGGTGAACTGATGGCCGCGGGCGTCGATGCCGGTGTCAAGATCGAAGTTCGATCTGGAGGACCGGCCATCGGTTTCCAGACGGTGACCTCGCAGCTGTACCAGGACCCCAACCTGTTGCTCGGCTACGTGTATACCGACGAAGCCATTCAGCTGTCAGCCAAGAACCCGACCAAGGCCATTCTGTCGCCGTTCGAAAAGAACCCTCAGGCCATCATGTGGGATCCGTCGGTATATCCCGACGTGAAGACCATCGCCGACCTCGGTAAGACCAAGGCGAAGGTGCGGTACTTCTCGGGTGCGGCCTACATGGACTACTTCACCAGCCAGGGCATCTTGAGCAAGGACCAGGTCGATGGGAACTACGACGGGTCGCCGGCGCTTTTCGTCGCCGATCAAGGGAAGTCCGCCTCGCAGATCTTCGGGTCGGCCGAACCGTACATCTACCAGAACGAAGTCAAGGAGTGGGGTAAGCCGGTCAAGTACGCCTATATCAATGACGCCGGCTGGAACAACTACGCCGAATCGATTGCCACCAAGCCGGAGAACATCGCCAAATACGGTGACTGCTTCAAGAAGTTGGTACCAATCATTCAGCAGGCCACCATCGACTACCTGAAGAGCCCGGCCAAGACCAACACGCTGGTGCTCGAACTCGTCAAGCAGTACAACAACG
>JANLQX010000006.1:0-44235 GCA_031368095.1 Actinomycetes bacterium
GCCGAGCAGCGTGACCCGGCCGAGCGCGAGCGGATCAACACCGTCCGGCGCGTCTTCGGCCACGAGCATGCTGACCCGGTCGTCGGCAGCGGCGTTCGCGGTGTGCTCGGCCATCGTCGAGATCACGACCCAGGGCGTACCTTCATCATCAATATGTACACTTACGAGAGACCCGAACGGAAATCCGGCAGGATTGCGGGCGATCGTGCACAGCGTGGCCCGACCCGCGCCGTGCACAAGAGTCCGCACCCGTTCGGCATGGGTAAGGCGGGGAACGTCGGGCTGAGGATCGAAGCCGCCGTCGCGATGGGGGTCACGGACGGCCGTTGCGGAAGAAGGAGCGGTAGTCATTTCTGGTCTTTCGTGGCTAGATGGGAGCGGGGAGGACGAGGGGAACGCCGGGACTGAAGGGATGGTCGACGACGCAGATCGGCGTTCGGTAAAGGCGGCTGAGGAGTTCTCCGTCAATCACGTCGACCGGTGTGCCGTCGCGCTCAACGCGGCCGTTTGCCATGACCACGATGCGATCGGCAAAGCGACAGGCCAGGTTCACGTCGTGCACCACAACGATGACGGTTCGCCCGGCGCGGGCAAGGCGAGACGCCAGCGTCAGCACCAGTTCCTGATGGCCAACGTCGAGGGCCGCGGTGGGCTCATCGAGCAGAACGATGTCGGTGTTTTGGGCCATGACTCGAGCAAGGTTGACGAGTGCCTGTTCTCCGCCGGAGAGGGTCGGGAACGAACGATCAGCCAATGCTGCGATCCCGCAATGGTTGATCGCGGCGTCAACGAAAGCCACATCGTCATCGGCTCCCGTAGACCACGGGTGGCGGCCCATCGTGATGATCTGGCGGACGGAGAACGAGAACATCGGTGCGGTGTGTTGGGGAACCACGGAACGCAACTGCGCCAACCGTTTGGGAGCGATCTCACAAATCGCTCTATGAGCAATCGTGACCGTGCCGGCGGTCGGTGTCAGGTCCCCCGCCAGCACCGCCAGAAGCGTCGACTTTCCGGCCCCATTGGGGCCAACGACCGCCGTCAATTGGCCGGGTCGGAAGGTGACGCTAACGCCGTCCACGAGATCGCGTTGACCGATCCGCACCGTGACGTTCGAGGCGGCCAGCATCTACGCGAACCCGCCACTCGTCTGTCTCGTTCGACGAAGCAGAACGAGAAACACCGGTGCACCCAGAAGGGCAGTCATCACGCCGAGCGGTACCTCGCGAGGCACCGTCACCGTGCGGGCGGCCAGATCAGCGAGCGTGAGCACGGCCGCACCTCCGAGGGCCGACGCCGGAAGCAGCACGCGATGGCCTGGACCGTTGATCAGCCGAATCAGGTGGGGCACGATCAGACCGACGAAACCGAGAATTCCGGCAACGGCGACGGCAGCCCCGGCGGCCAACGACGCGATCACGATGACGAACAAACGCGTTCGTTCCACTCGTACCCCGAGATGACGCGCTTCTCGTTCGCCGAGGACAAACAAGTCAAGCTCGTCGGCCAAACGGGGAAGGGCAAGGAGGGCAAGGACAACGAACGGAAGCAGGGCGCGAACAAGTTCCCACGTGGCACCACCGACCGAACCGAGCTGCCAGAACGAGACGTTGCGGAGTTTGTCGTCATCGGCGATCGATGTGAGTAGGCCAATGGCCGCCCCGCACAGGGCGTTCACGCCAACGCCGCACAGCACCAACGTCACGACCTCGACGCGGCCATCACGATGGGCGGCCCGGAACACCACCGCGGCGGCGGTCAACGCTCCGAGGAACGCCGCCGTTGGGACGGACCACAGCCCGAGTGCATGGAAGCCCAACACGATTGATCCCACCGCTCCCACGGCGGCACCCGAGGACACGCCGATCAACCCGGGATCAGCGAGAGGATTGCGGAACACGCCCTGCAGAGCAGCACCGGACAGGCCGAGTGCGGCCCCGACCCCGAGCGCAAGGAGCACGCGTGGGAGGCGAATCGTCCAGAGCACCGCATCCTGTTGTTCGGTGAACCCGACGCCGAAGTTGCGACCACTGAGGCGTTTCGTCAAGATCGCCAGCACGTCGAGCGGTGAGATCGGTACCGCCCCGCGGCCGAGACCGAGGACAAATGCCGCAATCAGCAGAACCGTAAGTGCACTGAGTAGTGTTCGTCCGCGGGCGGTCATTTCTTGAATGGCGCGTAGAGCGCCCGACTGAGTTCGTCGAGCGCGTCGGGCGTGCGGGGTCCGAGCTCCAGCAGTTTGAGATCGTCGAAGGAAAGAATCCGCTTGTTCTGGCCTGCCTTGGTCAGCGCGATGCCGGGGATCTTCATCAGACCGTCGATGCCGCCAACAGATTCGAGCCCATCGTCGAGGACCACGATGACGTCGGGGTTGGCCTGCACGAGGGCTTCCGAGGTGATCGGCACGTAACCCTTCACGTTGGCGTAGAACGCGCCGGCGTCGGTAGCCCCAGCACCGAGGAGCATGGCGTTGGCCCGTGTTCCTGAGCCACCGAGCAGCTGAGTGCGAGGTCCGCGCAGATAGAGAAACGCGGCCCGCGGCTCGTAGCGATTGGCCGCATCGGACCACTTCTTCTGCACCGCTCGAAGCTGCGTTTCGATCTTGTCACCAAGTGCATCACCCTCGTTCATCAGACCCACCGCAGCACCAACCCGACGGATCTTCTTCGGTGCATCGGCCACGTCGTCACCGGCTTCAACAATCACCACCGCCACCCCAGCACCACGAAGTTGGGTGAGGACCGCGGGCGGGCCGGCGTCGGTGTTGCCGATCACCAACGTGGGTCGAAAGCTCAGGATTGCTTCCGCCGACAGAGTCCTTTGGTAGCCAATCTTTGGCTTCTTTTTGGCATCGTCGGGGAAGTACCCGGTGATGTCGTTGGCCACGATCCGGTCACCCATACCAAGGGCGTAGAGAATCTCGTTCACGTCACCGTTCAGAACCACGATGCGACTCACGTCGGTCACCTCCACGACCTCATTGCCGACCGACTTGACCCGGATCGGCAGCTTCGGCGTCGCCCGGGCCACGGCCCGTTCCGCCGACGCGCCCTGGCCAGTCGTTGTGGTTTGGGCCGAGGCCGTCACGCCAGTCGCCGCAGTGACAACGAGCGCAACGGCGAGCGTGACTAGGACGCCACGACCAGTTAGGCGGTGCGTCAAGGGGGATCGTAGGAGGTCCATAGATGCAATAGTAGGCACTCCTAACACTCCCCGCAACCGGGATCCGTTCGACATCGACGAGGTCGATACCTCTGGGGGGTCGGCGACGCGCCCCAGCCGTGGGAGCTGGACCCCCCAGAGGTTAGGAGTGAGACTCGTTTGATGGTGCGCAATCGTTGGCTCGAACGACTCATCCGGATCGCCCGGAATCGTCAGCACGATTGGACCCCAGATACCACCGCAGCCGAGCACGGTCACGGTCATAGCCATAGTCACGGGCCCGCTCCGCGGGGGTCGGCCAAGGTCCGCCGAGTGCTCGTCTATGTGACCTTGCCGCTCGTGGTGGCCACTGTTGTGGCACTCATCATCATGTGGCCCCGCCACGGCTCCGCATCGAGTGCCCTGTCATCTCCGGCCGGCGCACCTCCGTTGATCGCCGCCACGGTGGTCGATGTCGATCTGATCGATTGCACCTCGCGGTACGACATCGACGCCGGTGCGGCGAAATGCGTACTGACCACGGCGAAACTCGAAGGGAAGGCGAAGGGTGGAGCAGTGACAACGTTCGAAGAGACGTCGTTGTCGGCGATCAAGATTCACCTGCACGACAAGATCTACGTGACGGAGATTGGCGAAAAGAAAGGGCAACCGATCTACGCGTTCTACGAATTCCAACGCGAGAAACCGGTGCTGTTCCTGCTCGTTGCCTTCATCATCACGGCCCTGGCAATTGGACGTCGAGCCGGACTGCGGGCCCTCGTGGCCCTCGGGCTCTCGCTGTTGCTGCTGGTGAAGTTCATGCTTCCCGCCATCATTCAAGGTCAGAGTCCACTTCTCGTCGCGCTGGTCGGCTCCGCCGCCGTGATGTTTTTAGCCCTCTACATTTCTCATGGCGTCAACGTGCGAACCACTTCCGCAGTGCTTGGAACCCTGGTGAGCCTCGGCATCACCGGCGCGCTGGCAACCGCGGCGGTGAAGGCCGCGCACTTCACCGGGCTCAGTGGCGAGGAAGCGTCGTACCTGCGGGCAACCGCCGGTCAAATCGATCTGCGGGGCCTGTTGCTCGCCGGCATCATCATCGGGGCACTCGGGGTCCTCGACGACGTCACCGTGACCCAGGCCTCGGCCGTGTGGGAGCTCCACCAAGCCAACCCGGGCCTCGGATTCCGCGGCCGCTACGAAGCAGCCCAACGCATCGGACGTGATCACATCGCCTCCGTCGTCAACACCCTCATCCTCGCCTATGCCGGTGCCTCGCTCCCGCTCCTGTTGTTGTTCACGCAAGCGGGAACACCTCTCGGTGAAGTGTTCAACGGTGAACCGGTGGCGACGGAGCTGGTGCGCATGCTCGCCGGGAGCATCGGTCTCATGGCCGCCGTCCCGATCACTACTGCGCTCACCGCCTTCGTCGTCGGCCTCGACGAACCTTCGCCCCCGTCGTCACCACGAGTGGAAGCGCCGAGCCGGAAGCGACGGACTCGGAAGAACGACTGGAAGCCATCACGCGGAGAACGGGATTTCTGGGCCGAGCCGGAAGACTGAAATCAGACGGTTCGCGAGTTGCTGCTCTGGATGCGGGCGTACAGCGTGTTGCGTCGGGCCAGCGAGCGGCCGGCGAGGGGCGCAACCAAGGTCTTGAATTCCTCAGGCGTCATGCCTTGGCCATGGGATGCCCCGGCCGCTCGAGAGATGTTCTCGTTCATGAGGGTGCCACCCAGGTCGTTGCATCCGGCTTGGAGTAACTGGCGCACCCCCGCGTGGCCGATCTTCACCCATGAACACTGCACGTTGTCGATGAGCCCGGCGTAGGCAATCCGACCGACCGCGTGCATCAACACGACTTCGCGAAATGTCGGGCCGCGACGTGACTTCTTTTGCAGATAAATTGGTGATGCCATGTGCACGAACGGCAGCGGAATGAACTCGGTGAATCCGCCGGTCTCCTTCTGAAGATCGCGGGTGCGAACGATGTGGCGCGCCCAATGCACCGGTTGCTCGACGGCGCCATGCATGATCGTCACATTCGATCGCAACCCAACCTGATGAGCAACGCGGTGGCACTCCAACCATTCCTCGGTGTTCACCTTGTCGGGGCACAAAATCGCTCGAATGTCGTCGTCGAGGATCTCCGCGGCGGTGCCCGGGAGCGAACGCAGCCCGGCATCCATGAGCCGGCGGAGGTACTTGTCTATGGGTTCACCTAAGCGTTTGGCCCCTTCGGTGACCTCGAGGGCGGTGAACCCATGGACGTGAATTCCGGGCGCAGCTTCCTTTACGGCTCGGCACACGTCGATGTAGTAGTCGCCATCGAAGTTCGGATGAATTCCCCCTTGGAGCGTCACCTCTGTCGCGCCGAGGGCCCACGCCTCCGCCACCCGTTCGGCGATGTCCTCCAGCGTCAACAAATACGGCTTGCCGCGTAGGTTGAGCGAAAGTGGACCCTTGGAAAACCCGCAGAATTTGCACTTGAACGTACACACATTGGTGTAGTTGATGTTGCGGTTGTGCACCCACGTGATCTCATCGCCATTGACCTGTGCGCGCAGTTCGTCGGCGTACTCGGCAACCGCAACGACTTCGCGACCACGAGCGTTGAAGAGCGCCGTGATTTCTTCCACCCCGAGCTCTTGGCCGGCCCGGTGCCCGGCGAGCACTTCGTCGATTCGCCCACCCCGACGCAACGCGGCGACGCCGGGAACGAGTTCGACCGGAGACACCGAAGCACCCGAGTACCAGCCCGTTGAGCGTTCGCCGGTGAGGACGACCTCAGCTCCGTCGAGGATATCGACGAAGTGGCTGACCTTTTCCGGGAACATGGCACCCGGATCATCTCGGCCCAATGCCTCGCCATCGGAGCGGTCCATCACGGCGAAATGCAACGCAGGGTCGACCCAACGAAGCGGCGCGAGGGCGAACTCGGGGTAGATCGTGAGTCGTGGGGCAAGTTCAAACCCCCTTGCCTGCGTCGCTGATCGGAGGAGGTTGATGGCCGGCCACGGCCGCTCGGGGTTCACGTGGTCAGCGGTCACCGGTGAGACGCCACCCCAGTCGTCGATCCCGGCATCGAGTAGGAGACCGAAGTGATCAGTCAGGTTCGGCGGCGCTTGCAGGTGAATCTCCGCAGGAAGAATCAGGCGGGCCACGGCGATCGACCACAACTCCTCAACGCTCGGACAGGCCGGGTGCGTACGCATCGCAGTGCGTTCTTTCGGGAGGAAGTTCTGCACGATGACTTCTTGCACGTGGCCATGACGCCGATGGCTGGCGGCGATTGCTTCCAACGCGTCGATGCGGTCCTGGCGTGACTCCCCAATGCCGCACAGGATGCCCGTCGTGAACGGGATCTGGAGTTCACCGGCGGCCTCCAGGGTCGCCAGCCGCCGAGCCGGTTCTTTGTCGGGCGCCAGGCGATGACACTCGAGATCGCCGTTCAGTGACTCGATCATCATTCCCTGGCTGAGGGCGACCGAACGAAGCAGCGAAAGTTCATCGGCGCGCAGGGCGCCGCAGTTCGCGTGAGGAAGCAACCCGGTCTCGTCGAGTACCAGTTTCGCCATCGCCGCGACATAGTGAACCGTCGAAGCAAAGCCCCTCTCGGTGAGCCAGCTACGGGCAACCTCGTAGCGGTCTTCCGGCCGTTCGCCGAGCGTGAACAACGCTTCGTGACAACCCTGCTGGGCGCCCGCCCTGGCGATCGCCAGCACGTCTTCAGGATCAAGAAACGGCTTTTCGACCCGGGCCGGCGGTTGGGCGAACGTGCAGTAACCGCACGTGTCATTGCACAGCCGAGTGAGCGGAATAAAGACTTTGGGGGAAAACGTGATTCGACTTCCCGTTGTTCGGTCTCTGACAGCGGACGCCGCGGTCAGGAGATCGCCAATGGGTCGATCGAGGAGCGGGTGAGTCATCGTGACGCCTTTCGTGCCGCGCCGCGGCCCGGGCCGGGTTTACTGCGAATATGGGTTGGCGTGACGGACTCGTCACACTGTGGGCAAACGAGGCGCTGCTCCAACTCATGACCGCATTCGTCATGAATCAGCAGCGTTGGTGCCCGATGGGGCCCGGCGAGATGCAGATCACCCCACTTCATGAGGGCAACAAGAGCGGCCGACAAATCGCGTCCCTTGGCGGTCAGGCGATACTCGTGGCGAGTCGGCCGTTCCTGGTAGGCCACCTTCTCCAAGATCCCGTGATCGACAAGTCGCACGAGGCGTTCGGCCAGCAGATTCCGGGCGACGCCAAGATTCTCCGCCAACGCATCAAACCTCCGGATGCCCCGAAACGCGTCACGCAGGATCAACAGGCTCCAACGATCACCGATCACGCCAAGAGTGGCGGCGATGGAGCAATCGAGCTCGAGTTCTGCCCTCGACGGTGATGTCTCGGCGGGCACAGCGGAGACCGTACCCGTGTCAGTTGCAAATATCAACTCACTACGGATACCGGGACCGGCGGCTGGCCAAAGGATCCGCACTCCACCTTCTCGTTTGACTCTTACCTCGACCGAACAGGATGAACCGTATGCAGAACAGCGCCGAGCACGATGACTACCACGACTTCGGGCTCGGCTACGACCTCGCTGAATTGCACCGCCGAGCCAACAACACTCCGGTCGCCATCGTTTCGAGCTTTGATCGTCGTCGCCTGCTGAAGCTGGCTGCCGTTGCCACCTTCGCCGGTGCAGCCACCTTCGGAATGCGCCGCCCGGCATCAGCGCAGGGGGCAGGCGCATGCGTTGACATTCCCGAAGAAACTGGTGGCCCATTTCCCGGTGACGGGATCAACGGGCCGAACGTACTCACCACCAGCGGGGTCGTTCGACGCGACCTCACCAAGAGCTTCGGGTCGATGTCCGGTACCGCCGCGGGCGTGCCGCTCACCGTCAGTCTCACGGTCAACAACACCGCAACGTGCGGTCCGGCAAAGGGTTATGCCGTATACGCCTGGCACGCTGATCAGCAGGGTCGCTATTCGCTGTATTCGGCTGGCGTCACCGATCAGAACTACCTACGCGGCGTGCAGGAGGCGGACGCTTCGGGGACCGTCACGTTCACCACGATCTTCCCCGGCTGTTACGACGGGCGGTGGCCCCATATTCACTTTGAGGTCTACCCGAGCCTCGCCGCCGCGGGCGACGCCGGCAAGAGAATCGCCACGTCACAGCTCGCACTGCCGAAAGGGGCCTGCGAGGCGGCGTATGCCACCGCCGGCTATGGCGCCAGCCCGGGCAATCTGGCCAAGGTGAGCCTGGCCACCGACGGGGTCTTCTCCGACGACAGCGCGGCGCGACAGCTACCGACCGTCACGGGAACGCCGTCGACGGGCTTTGTCGCCGCCCTCGCGCTGTCGGTGTCCGACACCGTGAAAGCGTCGGGCGGGGGTGGCGGAGGACCTGGTGCGCCCGGCCAACCTCCAAATGCCGGACCTCCGGGAACACGTCCCAAGGCACCGACTACGGCCGCGCCGACCACCACCGTGAAGCCAAAAGCCGTGGTGACCACAACAACAAAGAGGTCGTCGAAGCGGGCGTCAAAGACAACGAAGAAGAGGGTGTAAACGGCCTACGGAACAACGGGAGTGATGCAGTTGATCATCCACTGCACACCGAACTTGTCGGCAAGGCTGCCCCAGTAGTCGCCCCAAAACATCACAGCCATCGGTGACTCGACGACGCCACCGTCGGACAGCGCGCCAAAAAGCCGATCGCCTTCTTCTCGGCTGTCCGGCATGACGTTGATGTAGACGTTGTTGCCGGGGTTGAGGTTGAAACCAAACGAGTCAGGCGCGTCGGTACCCATGAGGAGATGACCACCCGTGATGCGCAGGCCGACGTTCATGACGAGCGTCTTGTCCTCGTCGGCCATCGGCGGCGCGCCGTCCGGCGGCGGAGCGTCACCCATGCGCATGAGCCCGGCCCCTTCGAACTCCGCGTTGAACACCTCTCGGTAGAACGAGAACGCCGCTTCCGTCTCTCGACGAAAATTCAGGTAGGTGCCGACTTCAGCCATGGAATTCTCCGATTCAGTTGTGGTTCGGTGAACCTAGTCGCAGGGCGTGTCGGCCGGCGTGGCTGGCCAGTGCACACATGAAGCCGATGGTGAGTCGACGTCTGAGCTCTGGTGAGAGCAACGACGTCAGCGCACTGACCATTAACGAGATCGAAAGCGGGCAGCAGCGTCATCATGATTCGGCCCGGTAGACCGATTTGCGTGACCGTAGGTGTACTTATGAGCGTGTCGAGGTCGTAGGAAACAGCGCCGTATCCGTAAGCAGTCTGGTCCCCGACGGTTTTGCCGGAGAACTGATCGAGCGAGAGATCACGTGCCTCATTGGTCTTGCGCCGCCACGAATTCGACACCGTAAGAGTTCCATAGGTCGTGACGTTCGTCTTGGCGCCGATCACGTTCTTAGGAAGGCTGATCTTGAACCCGGGCTTCATTCCTCGGCGCGACGCCTCGGCGGCGACGGCAGGGTTCCGTTCGCGCCCGTGGCATGGCTCGCCGGAATCGGACGGTGGCCCGTGTCCCACGGGATGTGATTTCCAATCACATCGAGGTCAGCACAGGTACCAAGCGCGCTTACGGGCGCGTCGGTCCAGCGGTAAGAAGCAGCACACCCGAGAAGCCGTGGAGGTCGAGCCACTTCGCCCGACCGGTGGTGCGGCGTCGAATTCCGAAGGCGCGTCGCTTCGCCGGCGGCGATGAAGTTGCCAGCGCCCATGAGCGGCGAGGCCACCACAGGTAGAGGCCCGACATCACCAATACGAGCGTCCACACGCCGAGCACTTCGAGGATCATGTCGCCGACGACGTAGGGCCGCAGAATCCGCCCGCCGTCCCAGAGCGCGGAAACGGTCGGCAGCGACACCTTCTCGGTGTTGAGATTGAGATAGCCGTGCAGCCGGTTGGCCAGTCCGATGATCCCGCTCCCAGGTTTCTCGGTTCCCTGCACGGCGAATATGCCGGAGTAGAAGGGATGTCCAATGCGCCTGGGTCGGTGGCGACGGGTGTGGTCGCGCCGGTCTCGGCACCAACGGACGAGTAGTTCATGAACATTACGAAGCAGACCGGCCCGAGCGACCGAAAGTTCCCGATGGATCAAAAGACTTCGGCTAGTTCATACGTTCTGAAATTTCTTTCGGATTCTCTGGCCAAGGCCCCGAAATTGTCACCCCCCTCGACATACTTGACCCATGGAACTCGGGCTCGCAGACAAGATCATCGGTGATCTTTGCGACCAGACGTTTGATGATGTCGACAAGCCCACGGTGTTGGTATTTCTGGCGCAACTGCAACGGTGGCGGGGCATGCTCGACAGCGCCGAGATCATCGCAGCGCGGGCGCTCCATGCGTTGTCTGTCACGGCACCAGCTGATTTGGCCATCGCCACGCAACGTCACGGGCGGGCCGCCACTACCGTGTTCGAACGCGCCGCCGCACTCGCCGCTGTTGCCGAGCTGGCCGAGCCACTGCGGGTCGGCGCAATTCACGGCGCCCATGTAGACACGTTGGCGAAGGTCATGCGAACGGTGCGTGATGAGCACCTCCTACAATTTCGTGAGGGGTTGCCCACGATGATCCACGAGGCCGTGACCGGGCGGATCAACCCCGACCAATTCGCGCGGATGTTGGATAAGGCGGCGCGAGCTCTCGAAAACGATGACGGCGTCAGCCGTTTTGAGCAGCAGCGGCGAGACACTGCGTTGCGCACGTGGACGGACAAGCGCAACGGCATGTTCCGGGTGTCGGGCAGCTTTGATCCGTTGAGTGGAGCGTTGCTCAACGGACGTCTTCACGCGGCAATGGCGGCGCTCTTCGCGGAGCAGACTCCGTCCACGTGTCCGACCGATCCGGGTTTGAAACAGGATCACCTCCGAGCGTTGGCGTTGCTGTTTCTCACGGCCGGCTGGGGTGGCGCGCAGGCCGACGAACCCGATGCCGGTCCCGACGATGAGTGGTCCCCGTTCACCCGGACCGGGCCGTCGCGTTTCGGTCGGCCAGAAATCGTCGTCGTGGTCGATTTCCGGGCCGCCACGTTGGAAGCGAACTGCGGCAAACACGTCGTCGACTGGGGTATCCCGGTCGAACTCCCCGGCCGGACTCTTGAGCAACTCTTCCAACGGGCTGATGCCCATCCGATCATCGTGCTTAACGGCGTCGTCTTGCACGCCCCGGGCGAGTTGAACCTCGGTCGCAGCACCCGGCTCGCCAATCGGGCCCAACGGAGAGCCTTGCGAGGGCTCTACCCCACATGCGCCCTGTATGGATGTGCGGTCAAGTTCGATCATTGCCAACCGCATCACGTCACCTATTGGGAAAACGGCGGTCTGACCGATCTCGCCAACCTCGCGCCGCTATGCAGTCGCCATCACCACCTCGTCCACGAAGGCGGCTGGAAGCTCACCCTCGCGAGCGATCGCTCCCTTCAGGTCACCTATCCCGATGGGAGCATCCACACCACCGGGCCACCACTCGTCCGCCAAGCCGCCTAGCGGCCGTCCTGACCGCCCCCGACCCCGTTGCCCCCGCTGACCTGCCGACTGGCCCGGTGGCCCGCTGGCCCGCTGGCCCGCTGGAAAGCGTGTTGCCCGTCCCAGACGTTCCGACCTTTCCACTGGCGGTCCACCGTTCCTAGACAACCGAAGCGCCGGGGCCACGAGCATGGCGTTGGCCTGTAGTGATAACTACGATTAGGTTGTGTAGTTATGACTACACAAACGTTCGCGACCCATTGGCTTGATGTCCCGTTGGGTCGGATCCGAGTGCGCACTGCTGGTGAAGGCCCAGCCCTCGTGTTTACGCACGGGTTGCTGGTGGACAGTCGGATTTGGGACCAAGTAGCAACGCCGATCGCCGCCGCCGGATTCACCGTCGTGCTGCCAGACCTTCCGTTGGGTGCACACTCGGTGGCGGTTGCTGATCGTTGGAAGCTCACCACATCGGGGGTTGCGGCCTGCCTGTTCGACGTTGCCGACCAGCTCGGCATCGAGCGGTTCTCGATTCTAGGTTTCGATACTGGCGGAGCGATTTCGCAAGTTGCGGCCGCATCTCGGCCCGAGCGGATCGAGCGGCTCGCGCTCATGTCGTGCGATGCGTTCGACCATTTCCCGCCACTGCTCATCAAGCCCTTCATGTGGGCCGCTCGGCGGCCGCCGGCGATGACCCTGGTGCTCAAGACCCTCAGCAACAATCGGTACCAACACATCCCGTTGCCCCTCGGGCTCGTCGCCAAGCACAAGATCGATGCCCACCTTGTCCGAGCCTGGTCGGAACCTTGCAAGACCGACCCCAACGTGCGCGCCGACCTCGTGGCCTTCATCAAACAGATGAACGCCTTCGATACGTTGGCAGCGGCTGCAGTGCTCCGCCAGTTTCCCGGACCCTCAATGGTCATGTGGTCGCGCCAGGAAAAAGTCTTTCCTCGCAAGGACGCCCAACGCCTGACCGATCTGTTGCCAGGATGCCAACTCCGATGGATCAACGATGCCTACACGTTCGCATCGCTCGACAACCCACTGCGCATGATCGAACTCATCAAAGAGTTCCTTGATCTACCGACAAAGGCGATTGGGTGACTGTCGGGTGACTACTGCATCACAATTGGATTGCGTAGCGAACCAAACAAAGGAATGTTTTGCGCTACTGCATCACGAATTGATAAAAGTAGACGTCCTCGATTTTGCCGTGGAATTCCTTTCGTAGGCGCTTGACGAGTTCTTCCTTGGCCACGTTGCGTCCTTCGCCGGTGAGGTCCTCCATGGTGTGCTTGCCGAGCTCGTCGATCACCGCATCGAGGGCCTTGGCGTAGCCCTTGGTCGGGTCGCTCGTGTCCGCCGGAGGGGCACCTTCGCCTTCCGCCGCGGCAGCCTTCTTCTCGTACTCAAGTTGGAACCCGATCCCGACTTTGAGCAGGTGTCCGTCGGCGAGATTGAGGGTGATGGCGTCAAGGGTCACCACGTCGCCAACGGGGATGGTGGTCGTGGTGGTGACGATCTTGATCACGGTCTTCGTTTCACCACCCATGACCTTGCCGCCGGCCATGAAGAGCACAATGGCCCCAACGCCGGCAATCGCCAGGTTCTTTTTGCTCTTCTTCGGTGCTTCGACGCCATCGGCGGGAGCGGCGGCTTTCTCTTTCTTCGCCATGGTGATCTGGTCCTTGTTCTTGGGATGAGGCGGGGATGGATAGGGACTACGAGGTTGCCGGGAACGGTGCCGCGAGCACGAGTTCGTCCGGGGCCGTGGTGGTTGTTCGCGCGATCGCGGGAGGAGACGTCGGCGCGACGGTGGTCGACGGTCCCACGGTGGTGGCGGGGAGGTCAGCCAGGCCGATCGCGTTGCCGGGCTCCGGCGGGCTCGATGCCGCGTCGGCGGCCTTGGCGGCGTCCACGGCAGCAACGGCTTCGGGCGAATCGACTCCCGGATCGCTCACTGCGGCCTGCACCACGATCTCGACCCGACGGTTCTTGGCCCGACCAGCCGGCGTGTCGTTCGGTGCGACTCTTCGTTGATCGGCGAAACCGGATGCTGTTCCCTTTGATGGCGACAGGCCATGTAAGGCGATAAGTGAACGTAGGACCGATGACGCACGCGCCGTCGACAGCTCCCAGTTCGACGGATAGGTTCCGGCAATAGGCACATTGTCCGTGTGTCCTTCCACGGTGATCGAATTGGGCAGCGCAATCAGTTGCGCAGCAATGCGATCAAGGACCTTTTGGCCCTCCGGACGAATCGTCGCCGAGCCTGGTTCAAAGAGAACAATGTCGCTCTCGATGGTGATGACCAGGCCTCGGGAGCTGACGGCCACACGGATCTGGGAGTCCTTCACCAGCGACGTACTGCTCAGCCCCTTCAGGGACTTCTCCAGCGCCGTGCGGGTGCCTTCGAGCTTGGCTTTCTCCGCCCGCCACGCCGCACTGCGGCGATCAAGGGTTGAAATAGCCTGTTTGGCGGCCAGCTCCGCCGGCGCAATGCCGACCGGCGACGCGCCCCCTTCCAGAACACCACTCCCCCCGTCGAGTAGACCGAGCTTGTCCGGTCCGCCGAACCCGACGGCGAGACTGTGGCGCAGCTTCTTGTACTTGGCGATGTCGGTCTGGCCCATGGCGAAGAGCACGATGAAAAGCACCATCAGCAGGGTGATCATGTCGGCGTACGTCACAAGCCAACGCTCGTGGTTGACGTGCTCCTCATGCTCTTCATGCTTCTGACGGCGCTTCGACATTGGACTACGCCGCCTTCGGTGATTCTTCCGGCCGCTCGTCGTCGTTCAAGAACGACAGAAGCTTCTGCTCGACGATGCGCGGATTGGCGCCGGCCTGCACGGAGAGGACGCCTTCCACAATGAGCTCCATATGATGCGCGTTCACGGCACCAACCCGAGCGAGCTTGTTGCCGATCGGGAGCCACATGATGTTGGCGGTGAGGACCCCCCAGAGTGTGGCCACGAACGCACCGGCGATGAGGTGACCGAGCTTGCCTGGATCCGACAGGTTCTCCAACACGTGCACGAGACCGAGCACAGTGCCGATGATGCCCAGGGTCGGAGCGAAGCCGCCCATGTCGGCGAAGAATTTTGCTCCCGCCTTATCCTGCACTTTGCGGGACTTGATCTGTCCCTCCATGATTTCGCGGAGTTCTTCCGGATCGGTCCCGTCGACGGCCAGTTCGATCCCCTTCTTCAGGAACGGATCATCAATCGCCTTTGCCGCTTCCTCCAGGGCAAGAAGTCCATCGCGTCGGGCCAATTCGGCAAATCCGACGATCATCTTCACGACATCGTCGGGGGCATGCTGCTTCGTCAGCAAGGCATCCTTGACCGACTTAAGGGCTCCTATCGTGTCTCGCTTCAGGCCGCACGCCATGGCGACGCCAAACGTTCCGAGGAACACCAGCATCATGGCCGGCGGCAGGAAGATCGAGGCCGGGTTTCCGCCTTCCATGATCATGGAGCCGAACACGGCGGCGAAGGCCAGAACGATGCCGGCGAGGGTGAAGGGATCCATGGCCCTACTGCTCCTCGGCTGGGGCAACGAGTTGGAGCTTCATCCGGCCAGCCGGTCGGCCGGCGAATTCATCGGCGGCGGCGATGATCGACGCTTGGTAGGTGCGGACCAGGTCAATCACGTTCGGAACGCTTTCGGCGATGACAAACTTGGTTCCGTCGATCAGTGTGACAACCGTGTCGGGGTTGGCCTCGACTTTTTCTATGAGGTTGCAATTCAACGCAAACTCGTGACCATTCAGTCGCGAGACGATAATCATGGGTGGGCCTTCCTTGGTCCGGTGGAGCTATCCGTGAAACGAGAAACCCGAGGGGTTTCAGATGTACCGATCGGTGCATGCCGGCGAGATGTGCGTCAACAGCGTGACGGAGAGGAGCATGTTGACCGAAATAGGCCGGATAGCTCACTCGTCCGCCACGCTGCGTGACGGCATCAGCCGCCAAACGTGACTCTATGTGCGCTTATCGCTTGAGATTCACCAGTTCCTGCAGTAGCTCGTCGGCCGTGGTGATGACTCGGGAGTTGGCCTGAAACCCACGTTGGGCCGAGATGAGTGAGGTGAATTCCTGGGCGAGGTCCACATTCGACATCTCCAACGTGCCGCCGGCGAGGGAACCTCGACCGCCCGATCCGGCCGTGCCGACCTGAGCGAGGCCGCTGTTCGGTGTTGGCCGGTAGAACGAACCGCCGACTTTCTCCATGCCCGACGGGTTGGAGAACGATGCCAACGCAATCTGGCCGATCACACGATTGCGACCGTTGGAGAACACGCCGGTCACGGTGCCATCGGCGCCGATACTGAACGTCTGGAGCGAACCGGTTGTCGCTCCGTCCTGGGAGATTGCCGCGGCCGTCGATTTTCCGGCGAATTGACGTAGGCCATCGGGCGACGTGGTGCCGAGATCGATGGTGATCGGACCGGCATAGGTACCGAAGGAGGCCGGGATCGTGACCGTTGGAGGCGTCGTCGGCGCCGTGACCTTTCCTGTCGCCGGATCAAACGTCAGGGTGAACGCCGCTCCCAACACGTCGGGCGTGGTGTCGGCGTCGGAACCGTCGGGCGTATAGGGCTGTACGGACCACGAGTTCGCAGCCGTCATTTTCATCCCAAAGGTAAGGTCGAGGGACTTGCCCAACTGGTCATAGACGGTAATTGTGGTGAGTACTTCCTTGCCCGGAAGCGTCGTCGGAACGGTCGCATCCAAGTTGCCGCCCAAGCTCACTTTCGATGTCACCTGGGGGCTGATGGCTTGGCCGAGCGGCATCACGAGATCGCTGACCCCAGCGTTGGTGTTCACCGCTCCGGAGGTGTCCGCGGTCCATCCCTGCACGATGCCGCCGTCGGGCGTGACCATCCGACCGAAGGCGTCAAAGGAAAGCGCGCCGGCTCGGGTGAACAGGGTCTGGCCTTCGTTCCGGGTCACCAGGAAACCGTCACCCTGAATCGAGAGATCTGTCGAGTTGCCGGTCAACTGGGAAGCACCTTGGCGGAACGAGGTGACGATCCCGCCGATCTTGACGCCCAGACCGACCTGCGACGGGTTGGTCCCACCGAGTCCACCGGGGCCCGACGTGGGTACGCCGGCGCCGGACATCTTCTGACTGAGCATGTCCTGGAACACGACAGAGCTTGATTTGTAGCCGACGGTATTGACGTTGGCGATGTTGTTGCCGATGACATCCATCATCGTTTGATGGCTGCGAAGTCCGGAGACTCCGGAAAACATGGAACGGAGCATGTAGGTCCTTTTGTTGGTGTTGTGTCGAGGTGAGAGGTGATGCGTGAGCTGATGCGGGAAGCAGGCGTTACGGAGTTGGCGAGGCCGGCGACGGAGTTGCTGCCGCCGCCCGCACTTCGAGTACCGACGCCAGCGGTACTTCCACCCGACCGATGAGCAGCACTGGATTGCCGCCGTTCATCAGGGCCGAGGTGACCGTGCCTTCGACGACTCTGTTTCCGTCGTCGTAGGTGATCGTCTTGCCGACGAGATCGGCGGCGGAACGACGGTTGCTATCCATCACGGCCGCCTCGGAAAACTTGGAAAGCTCCGTCAACTTTTCGGTCATCGTGAGCTGCGCTGTCTGCGCCACAAATTGGGTCCCATCCATCGGACTCAGCGGGTTCTGATACCTGAGCTGAGCGACGAGGAGCTTGAGGAATGCGTCCTTGCCGAGCCGGTCGTTTGGTTCCGTGGTCGGCTTGTTCACTTTTGCGCCGCCGGGGGTGGTGACGGCGGTGTTGGCGGCGGTAGTGGCAGATGGAGTGGTGAGGGGCATCAGATTCCTTGGCGTGAACGCGGATCAGAGGTGAATGTCAATGCGACGGTTGACGGCAGGAGCACTCGTGACGGAAACGTCGACGCGACTCGTCACCGATCGGGTGCCCGCGTGACGTTCGTTTAGTGCGACCAGCGCATTGCGGGCGGTGTTGCGGCCCGGCGAGTCCCGCAACGAGTCCTGAGAGTTCTGGGGGTTCGGTGAGTTCTGGGGGTTCGGGGAGTTCTGTCCGGCGTCCGGCGACGGTGGCCGGGATCCACCGCCGCGGGGATCGCCGAAGGACCGTCCGAGATCGGCGCCGACGTCAAGGCGACCGGGTTGCAGACCAACGGCCGCGAGTGATGTTCGCAGTTCCCCAACGGCCGACCTGAGCAGTTCGCCGGTGGCGACCCGCTCGGCCACCATCTCCACGTGCACGGTGGCTCCGTCAACGGTGAGTTCGACGGCTACCGCACCAAGGTCGCCCGGATGCATCTCGAGGCGAAAGTGGTGCAGTCCGTCGGTCGATCGAACCCGTTCGGCCATCGTCACGACGCGGTCGCTCACCTCGGCCGCCGTCCGAGCCGGGGCGAGATCAACGCCACCCTCGGTGTTCGTTGAAGCGACGGAAGGGACGGTGGCCGGCGGGCCTAACGGGACCCCGGCGGTGGTCGGCGCCGAGGTCGCCGGGGCCGCGGCGACGATGTCGATCCCGGTTCGTGCCGGTGCCCCGTCGAGTCCCGCCGACGTCGGGCCGCTCGTTTCGCCGGACGCGCTCGACGATGATCGCAACGCTTCATCGGTGTAGGCGGCGGCGAGACTCCGGCGATTCGAAGGTTGTCCGGGGCCGACGTTGAACGTGGGGGATGCCAGCTCACCCAGGAGTCCTGGGTCGGGGGCGACCTTCTGGTCCGCAATCGGCTCGGCGATCATTTCCACGCCGACTTGCCTCAACGCCGCGGTCGTCGGTCCCGGCGCTTTGGTGCGAATCAGCGGTCGTGATTCGCCGGTGTCTACGGGAACAACCCCCGGCGTCAGCGTCAGTGCGGCCGACGACCGATCGTCGATGGCGGCGACGGGGGGCTTGCCTCCCTGGTCCTGACCTGGCTTCATCGTTTCCGTAAACACGGTGTCGATGGGAGCGGCGGGTCCGGGTTGATCACGGGTGGTCGCCGGGGGTCGGGCGATTTCGGGCGCGACGGGCGGGACCGGGGCGGGCGCGTCATTCGGGACCGGTTGGCGATCCATCGGGGACGACACCGGGGCCGTCACCATCGTCGCCAGGCTCGACGACGCAACGAGCGGAACCAAGATCCCCCGATCGAGAGCGATGCCACGGCCGCTGGAGCCGGAGTCGGAGCCCACCGATGACGCCGGCACCGTTGATGTCGCGGCTGGGTGGACATTCCCGAGAATTGGTCGGTCCGTGGATCCGTCGAAGACACCGTGGGAGGTCAGGTTCGTGCCGACCGACGAGACCGCCCCCTCGGCGACTGGTGCGCCAGCCGCGAGATCGCTCGACGGCGGCTCCGACACCGTCGGTACCGGCACCGGCACTGGAGGTGAAACGGACGCAGTGCTCGACATGCTCAACGTGCTCGCCATGCTGGCGGCGGCCATCATCGAAGCAAGCAGGGCGCTGAAGTCGTCGCGTGGTGTCAGCGAACGACGGCCACCTGATCTGGCATCGTCAGTGGGGTCGCCTCCGCCCGCGCCGACGGGTGTGGACGAACCGGCGATTGCTCCGGTGGGGGCACAGGTCACGTCAACCGCCACTGAGGGACCGAGAGAGGCGCCGGGTGACGAGGTGCTGGAAAGAGTCGAGATGGAACTCATGGCTTCGTCGCCATCGGAAGGGGGCGAGCGAGCGTCGTCGGGGTGGCGGCGCTCGGATCAAGCGACGTCGGAGTGGCCGCCGATGCTGCCGGTGCCGCGGCCCCGGTGGCAGAAGGAGCGGGGGCCGGCGGCGGCTGGACGGGGATCACGTCCGGCGCGTCGGGCAGGCCCAGGGCGTCGCGGTTCACGTCATTGAGGGTTTGACGAAACTCCGGTGAAATCAGCTGGGCGGCAGTGGCGTTCTGGAGGATCTTCAGCACACCCTTGGCCACGGGCCCCTTGGCCGACGACACGATCGCCGCCACGTCGGCGGGACTGGCCGGATCGAGCAAACCAGCTTCGAGCCAGCTGACCGTGCCCGACCCTCCGACGCTCGTCACCTGGGTCTGCGTCGATGGACCCCAAGCGCCCTTGACCGGACTGACCAGCTTGCCTTCGGGCATCGTGAAGCCCGGGGCACCGAGGGTGGTCGAGGCGACCATGGTCGGCTGAGGAACGGTCACCAGCGGCGGGGCCGCCGGTTTGACGGGCGTCGTCGCCGTCGTTGCGGTCGTTGCCGTCGCGGTCGCCGTCGCCGCCGTCGTGGCGGCCGTGGCGGCCGCAGTGGCCGAGGGCGACGAGGTCAGCGAGGCGAGCGCCGACGCCGCCGGACTCGACGACGAGTCGGAAAACAGCGGCTTGCTGGGCGACAGCGACATCGGGGCCGAGACCAGCCGACCGAGACTGCGCACCGGCGTGGACAACGAAGCGACGGTGCCGGGGCCCGGGCCAGCAAGGTCGGCCATGATCTTGGTGACGTAGCCCTGCGTCTCCCGATACGGCGGCACGCCGCCGAAACGCTCGACCGCACCGGGACCGGCGTTGTAGGCAGCCAGTGCGAGGGGAACGGATCCGAAGCGGCGGAGGTGTTGACCGAGGAGTCGCGCCGACCCGTCGACCGCCGCGGCCGGATCGAAAGCATCGACCTTCAAGGCCCGAGCCGTGGCTGGCATCAGCTGCATAAGGCCCTGGGCCCCGGCCGGACTCACCGCATCGGGATTGAACCCTGACTCCTGCTTGGCAACCGCTTCGAGAAGGTCGGCCGACACGCCATAGCGGGCTTCGGCCTCGGCAAAAATCGAACGATACGACGCCGCCGCATCATTCCGATCACCGGTTATTCCTGAATCAGGGGCAGAAAGATCGAGAGCCCGAGAGGCGGCATCCACCGACGCAGTGTCGGGTTCGAGCACCCGACGAATGGCCGTTGGGGCTCGGCCGATCTTTTGCACCTTCACGACGTCACCGGTATGCGGCGCCACGACCATGTTCCCGCCACCGGCATAGATCCCGATGTGATCCACGGGATTCCCAAACGCCACGAGATCGCCTGGCAGGGCGTGGTCGAGACTCGACACCCCCACGCCAATGCGGGCCTGGTCGCGCGACACCCGAGGAATGTCGATCCCGAGTTGGCCGTAGACGTGCTGGATCAGTCCAGAACAGTCGAACCCGGTCGGGTCTTCGCCGCCCCACACGTAGGGCACACCGAGGTAGTGCGAGGCCAACTGCACCACCTCCTCGCCGGCCGACGACGTGCCCTCCTCGCCCGCCAGCGAACCCATCCCACCGACATCGGCGTCGACGGTGGTTCGCACCTGTGCTCCTACCGCCACCGGGCGATCCCGTTCAAGAACGGCACCGAGCAGATCGGTCACCGACGACGCCGTGTCGGGACTGATCTCCGACGACGACGACACCAGGCGGTTGACCAGACTGCTGAACGAGGGAGAGCCCGACGGCGAACCGGAGCTCGTCACCGTCCGCGGCGCAGCCACCGGCGGACGCGCCCCGAAGCGCGCTTCGATCGAAGAGATTCGATCGGCAACGGAGGAAAGGGGGCTGGAAGTATTCATCGGAACTCCGCTGGGACAGCTGGGGGAGGGTTGGCAGGACGGTGCAGCAGGCGAGATTCAGAAGCAGGTTCAGACGCACGGTCGGGAGCACGTAGTCGGTGGCGACGAGCGATGGTCCGCTCGTCCGCATCGAAGATGTCCTCGGCCAACGCCGCCGCGACGAAGGCCTCGCGATGGCGATCACGGAGGCGATCCAGGGCGGCAACTCGTTGGGCAGCCACGGACCATTCGACCCGCCGTTCGTCGACGAGAACTTCGGCCGTGGCTACTTCGCCATGGGCCGAAACAACCGCATCGACGAGACGATCGACGGACACGCGCTTCGCGATGAAGGAGTCGGTTGACCCGGACTTCGGCGCGATTCCTGCGCCGTCGCGATATCGCGACGTTTGCGCATCGGAGTGGAACGTCGCTCGCTGCGAAGCAGCCCGAGCAAGAGCCAGTCGCCCGCGCACGGCGTCTTCTTGGATCTGTCGGACGCGTAGCACCGTGGCCAAGCGGAAGCGGTCTCGCTTCATGACGACGCCCCAACCAATCGCCCTAGCTGCTCCCAACTCTGCGCCGCCGGCACGGTTTCGTGCAGATCCTGCGAAAGGAAAGCGCGCGTAGCGGATTCCAACAAGACCGCTCGATCAACGAGCGGGTTCGAGCCGGGAACGTAGGCGCCGATCTCGATGAGGTCCTTCGCCTCTCGATGCGCCGCCATCATCCGACGAAGTTCCGTGGCGGCACCTCGTTGCGCCGACGAGGTGATCGCCGGGGCAACTCGCGAAATCGACTCAAGGGCATCCACCGTCGGGAACTGTCCGGCGGTGGCCAGCTTGCGAGAAAGCACCACATGGCCGTCAAGGATCGAGCGGGCCGCATCAGCAATCGGTTCATTCATGTCATCGCCGTCGACGAGCACGGTGTAGAGCCCGGTGATCGAGCCTCGCTCGCCGGAGCCCGCCCGTTCGAGGAGCTGGGCGAGAAGGGAGAATGTCGACGGTGGATAGCCGCGGGTGGCCGGCGGTTCACCGGCGGAAAGACCGACCTCGCGCTGCGCCATGGCGAACCGGGTGAGGCTGTCCATCAGCAGCAGCACGTCGTCGCCATCGTCGCGAAACGACTCGGCGATGCGGGTCGCGGTGAGTGCGGCGCGCAGCCGAACGAGAGGCGGCTCGTCCGATGTCGCCACGATCACGACCGACCGCGCCAGACCTTCGGGGCCGAGGTCGCGAACAATGAACTCCTGCACTTCCCGCCCGCGTTCACCGACCAGCGCCAGCACCGATACATCAGCCTCGGTGCCTCGGATCATCATGGATAACAAGCTGGACTTTCCGACGCCCGATCCGGCAAAGATGCCGATGCGCTGCCCGCGACCACAGGGCACGAGGGTGTCCATGACCCGAACGCCGAGAGGAAGCTGCTCGGTTACTGGCCGACGCCGAAGTGGATGTGGCGCGCTCCCGGAGACGGACACCCGTTCCAAACCGGAGGGCAACGGACGACCGTCGAGTGGCCGCCCGAGGCCGTCGAGCACGCGGCCGAGAAGACCCCGCCCGGTGAGGATCGTCGGGACACCACCGGTCGCCACCGCGCCTGCCCCGATCCGCACACCCCGAAGGCTGCCCATCGGCATACAGGTGGCCGACCGATCGTGCACGGCGACGACTTCGCACGGGACCGGCCCGTCGGGACCATCGACGGTCACCGCGTCACCGATAGCGACATCAAGGCCGACCACGTCGACTTGGATGCCGAGGAGACGACGTACCCGACCGATGCGACGCGGCGCCGCCGCCCGCCGAACGTCGGCGAGAAGACTCGGAGGCAACGCGGTCTTCGACGTTGCTTCGACGGTTGTCACAGCGTGTCCCCCGGCGTGGAAGCTTCGGTCGTTGCGGTGGCTTCGGTGGTTTCGGCCGGGGCGGCGAGATCGGACCCGTCCAGCGTCTGGCGCACACGAGCCAGTGCGTCCGACAGACGATGTTCAATCCGCGCCGAGTCGGTCTCGATCACACAATCACCGGAGTCGACGCTCGGGTCGGCAACGATGCGGAAGTCGGCTCGTCCCCCGACAAGATCGGCAATGGCGTCCGCACTCTTACCGCCAAGGAGTTCAAGATCTGATGGGTGAAGATGGGCGATACACGGCTCATGGTTCGCCACCAGTTCGAGTGCCGTCCGGAGGGCCTCCTCACCGGTGCGCGGCCGCTCGCGCAGATCGCGGCCGATGATCGCGTACGCCACCTCGAACGCCGTGGCCAACACCGTTTCGGTCGCCCGATGGCATTGCGCCTCCAGGTCGAAAGCCGCGTTTTCGGCGGCGCCGGCCACGGCGGAGGCGACCAACGTGGCCCGACGGTCGGCCGCCGCAGCATCGGCTTCGGTGGCGGCGCGGCCGCACGCCATACCCTGTTCGAACCCAACGTCGTAGCCGGTCGTCCAGGCTTGCTCCGGGGTCGCCCGGCCGCGACGGTCAGCACCAGAAACTGGGAACTGTTCGTCGAAGCGAGCGACGGCAACGGAGGCCGGGACCGTCTTGCGATGCGCACGGACGGACGGGGTATTGAGGGAGTCGAGGGTGTCAGACAACGAATTCATCGGCCCCCCGCGCCAGCACGAGCTGGCCGGCTTCTTCGAGGGCTCGGATGACTCGCACGATCCCGCCCTGAGCCTCTTCAACCGTCTTGATACGAACGGCGCCGAGCATGTCGATTTCCTCTTTCAGGTTCTGTGCCGCACGCTCCGACATGTTTCGGCCAATCTTGTCGCGGACGTCGACTTTGACGCCTTTGAGAGCGACCGCAAGTTCCTTGCCATCGACCTGGCGGAGCACCAGCTGAATCGAGCGATCGTCAAGTCCGCCGATGTCTTCGAATACGAACATCCGTTGACGGATTTCGTCCGCCAGGTCGGGAGTGGATCGCTCCAGGCCTTCGAGAATGAGGCGTTCCATCGCCCGGTCGGATCGGTTCAGGATGTCGACGAGGTTTTGGACACCGCCCAGCGAACTCAATTCGTTGGGCTGCATCACTGAAGAGAACCTTCGCTCCAGCTGATGCTCCACCTGTTCCACGACATCGGGCGAGGTCCGGTCCATGACCGCCAGGCGGGTGGCCACGTCGCGCTGCAGGTCCTCGCTCAGCCCGCCCATGACCGACGCCGCCTGTTCGGCACTCATGTGGGCAAGGACCAGGGTGATCGTCTGCGGGTGCTCGTCTTGAATGAACGAAAGCACCTGTCGCGGGTCGGCATGTCGCAAGAATTGAAACGGGATCTTTCCCATTCCGGCGATGACGGCGTCCATGATGTCCTGGGCTTCCTGCTTCCCAAGTCCATTTTCGAGAATCGATTTGGCCACTGCGATCCCACCGGTCGTCGTGGCCGGACGCGCGGTGACCTGCGTCAGGAATTCGTCGACAACGCCTTCCGCGGTTGCTTCGCTGACGGTCGCCATCCGGGCGATTTCGGCAGTTATATCGGCGACTTCGTTGGCCGAAAGAAGCCGTAGCATTCGCGAAGAATCTTGTTTGTTCATCTGCATCAGCAAGAGCGCGGCCTTCTGAATCCCGGAAAGTTCCCGGGCCATCACGCCCTCCGATCAGCAAGCCACTCGCGCAGAGTGCTCGTCACTTCGTCCGGCTGACGCTCGATCAGGCCGGCAAGATCCGGACGAGCGGTCGATGGCAGCGGCAGTGCTCCTCCGACCGACACGAGGCTGTCGGCGAGATCGGCAGGTTCGATGGCGACGGGCGCGGGCGGAAGAGCGATGACCGAGGGCCGAGGGAGCAGGTCCAGGGGGATCGGCGAGACAAACCGACCGCTCGACTTCTTGGCCCCGCGGTACGCCAAAAGCACTGTCACCAAGGCGAGAAGCCCCAGCAGAACACTCTTGATGAGATCGAACATCGCCATCTTCTGTTCTGTCGCGCCGACCAGGGCCAAGTCGTTGGCGGCTTGCTTCGCACCGGTCGTGTCAAAGCTCAGTTGACCGAGTTCCAGTGCGTCGCCGCGACCCGTTTGCAAACCGGCCGCTGCTGACACCAGCTTGCGAAGGCTGGCGGCATCGGCGGCTTTGAGCTTCTTCGACGAGTCGAGTAGGACGGCGATTGACATTCGAGTGACGGTGCCCGGCAGTGCGTCGGTCTTCTCGGTCACCTTGCCGAGGGCGAAATCGGACTGCGAATCCTGCTTCGAGTACGACGACGCGTTGCCCGGAACGTTTGGTGGGGTGGAGTTCGCCGTGCCGTTGGCGCCAAGGACACCGGTCGCCTGCGGCGAGGCCGAGCCGCCGCTGTAGGTCTCCTTCGAAACCTTCTCCGCCAGCGCCGTCCGCGTGGCCGGATCGGCGAACGATTCCTTGGTCGTGCTCTTGCGATCGAAGTCGAGTTCCGCCTTGACCCGGACCACGGCATGACCGTCGCCGGTGACCTTCTGAACCATCTGCGAGAGCGACAGCGCCAACGTGTCTTCGAACGCCTTCGTCTGCTCGACCCGGGTGCTCGATGCCGCCGCCGCATCCTGCCCGGGAGCGGCCAGCACGTTGCCGTTCGCGTCAGCGAGCGTGACGTCTTCCGGGGCAAGACCTTCGACCGACGAAGCGACCAGATGAACAATGGCCTGAACCTGCCCAGCGCGAAGTTTGGTGTTGCCCGTCGTCCGCACCAGAACCGAAGCGCTTGGTTTTGTGGCATCGCCGCTGAAGAGGTCTTCCTGCGGAATGACGAGGTGGACCGACGTGGCCGCCACGCCGTCAATAGCGCGAATAGTTTTGGACAGTTCTCCTTCGAGCGCTCGCTGATAGTCGACCTTCTGACGGAACTCGCTGGTGGTCAGGCCCTGCTTGTCGAGCAGCGCGTATCCGGGCGAGCTATCGGTCGGGAGCCCCTTGGCCGACATATCGATTCGGGTGCGATACACCGCGTCCTGCGCCACGAGAATCGACGAGCCGCCGGCACCGAGCCGGTAGCTGACGCCCTGGGAATCGAGGTTTTGGGTAACGGCGGCAGCGTCGGCGGGAGCCAGATTCGAATACAGGGTGGCGTAGCTGGTGCCGCCCGACCACCGTGACAGCACGAGGGCACCAACAGCCACGGCGACCCCGGCCAACACCAACATCGTCTTCTGCCCACGGGTAAAACCATCGAGGGTGCGCTTGGCCCGTTCGCCCGCGCCGGCAAAATCGAACGACGCCATTAGAGAACATCCGTTACAAGCTCAAGCGGCATTACAGGCTCTGCTCCTGGGCGCTGCGCTTCTCCGCTGCGCTTCGCTGCTCGCAACACAGGTGCGATCGGACACTTCCGTCGGCATTACAGGCTCATCCGCATGATCTCGTTGAACGCTTCAACAGCACGATTGCGGACGGCCACCGTGAGCTCGGTCGACAGCGACGCCTCGGTGGCCGCGATCATGTATTCGTGGGGGTCGGCAACCTTGCCCACCGCAGCGTCATTGGCCAGTTGATCGGCCTTTGCCTGCTGGGTATTCACCGAGTCGAGGGCCGACGTGACGGCCTTGGCGAACCCGTCACTTCCCGACCCGGCGACGCCCTTCATGGCGGAGTCGACTCGCGGCGTGAGCGCCGGCGTCGCAATGGGTCCGAGCGGAGCAATTGGCATGGTCATTTCCCGATCGTCAGCGCTTGTTGATAGGCGTCGCGGACACGCTCAACGGCGGCCACATTCGCCTGGTAGCCGCGTTGGGCAACGAGGAGCGCCGTCATCTGTTCGTTGAGGTCGATGTCCGGTCGACGTACGAACCCGTTCACATCGGCCATCGGATTGGTCGGGTCGCTGACCACCACTCCGGTCGGATCACCGAACCGCACACCCTGGACGAGTGCTCCGCCGTTGGGATCGGCCGTCACCTGGATGTAGCGCGCCTGATAGGCCGACTCGCTCGTCGGGCGGACCGTGTTGAGGTTGGCGAGGTTGTCAGAGATCGAGTCGAGCCACGAACGAAAGGCGTGGAGACCGCTGGCGGACACGCCGAGCGAGGCGAACGTCGTCATCCCTGGCCTCGGATCGCCACGCGCATGAGCCGGTACTTGGCGTTGAGCGCCTCGACCGAGAGCTGGTAACGAAGTGCCGTGTCCGACGCGAGGATCGTCTCGTCATCGAGGTTGACGTTGTTGCCGTTGACCCCGGTGGGATCGGCCGTGCGACTGGTTGAAACCGTGGTCGTGGCTGGGTTCCCGGATCCGATGGCCTGTTGCAGACTTGCTTCGAAGTCCACCCGTTTGGCGAGGTAGTTCGGGGTCTCGAGGTTGGCAAGATTATCGGTGATGGAGCGCTGCCGGACGCTAAGACCATGCAGCGCTTGGCGAAGGATGGCGACGGTGGGGTCGCTCATTTCGGATCACCAACAAGTCGATTGAGGTACTCGGAGCGCACGGAGGGCGGTTCGCTTTCACAGGCATTGTTGACGAGCGCCGCCGATCCTTGGCAGCTAAGTCTGTGCACTCCGTGCAGGCCCACCGATCGTCGGGAGCGGGTCGAAGCTGCGGCCTCCGCGGCCGATTCATCAAAGGTGATGAGCCGAACGGCCCGGGTCCAGCGGCCTAGAACTTCTCGTCGATATACACCGCAGGTGCGTTGGTCCGATTGTCGCGATATTCATCGCCGGTTACGGTAAGACGGTCGACCACGCGCCGCATCTCGCTCAGCACCAACTCCACCGCTCGGTCGACGCGCGCCAAGACCACACGAGCGCGTTCGCTGACCGAAGCCGGGAGCGAACTGAGCGGCGCGTCGACGAAGATCTCATCGAGCATCCAGAGTTCGTCACCGAAGACCGACGGGTCGTTGTCGAAGCGACCCAGGGCCCGGTCGAGGCCGTCGAGATACGACGGCCAGTCGTGACTGACGGATACGACAGGCATCGATTACACGGCCACGGCCGCAGAGGCACTGACAAGGCCAGTTGCCGCTTCGTGCCATGCGGTCCGTAGTGGTTCCACGATGCGCGAGCACACCGCCACGCGTGGTGCATCCTTGGCCATGTTGGCGGCAATGAGTTCGCGGTACAGATATGTGTAGAGCTCCGAGAGGCCCTTGGCCCCGGCCCATACGCTCAGGTCGAGTGAGACCTGCAGTTCCAGCACGATCTCTTGGGCATGAAGAAGCAGCGCATTGGCTTCGCCGTGCGCCGCCGACCGAATCGCCAACTCCGCGCCGGCGAGATCGCCCGCGAGACGGTCGTAGAGCATCGTCAGAAGTCGGGCCGGTGATGCTGTCTCGACGGCATCTTGGAGATAACGGGCGCGTTGGAGTTGAGCGTTCATCGTCATAGGTATCTGAGCTATCCGAGCTTTTTGATTTCGCCGGCGAGCCGAGCGCTTTGACCCTGCAGGCGGCCCAATGCCACTTCCAGGTTCCCGAACGTTCGCCGCAGCGCCGCTTCGCGCAGCGCCAGGCGGGTATCCCAGCTGGCGATCTGTTCGGTGAGTGTTTTGGTCTGCGATTGACTGCCGCTGATCTTCGTGGTGAGCAGTCCCGTGACCGCCTCAGTGGCGGACTTTGCGACTGCTTCGGTTCGTGCCGCGAAACCTGTCGTGGCGTTGGTGAACGCTGCTTCCACGCCGGCCGGGTCGGCTTGGTAGGCCGCAATGAATTTGGCGCGGTCGAAGTTGATGTTGGCGGCCGAGCCGAGTTTGATTCCGAGGGCCGCGGCCCCGCCGCCGATCGTCCCGAAGGCGTTGTAGATCTGACGCTGAAGGGATTGGGTAGTGCTGTCACCGAGCAACGGTCCACCCCTTTTGGTGGTGGTGTCGTAACGCGACTGGCTGGTGATGTGGTCGAGTGCACCGTTCACTGAATCAATAAGTGCGCTTACTTTCGCACCAATGGCATCGGCATCGTTGGTCACGTTGATCGTGACATCGGTCGCCGGCGCGGCTTTCGCCAGGGCAACCGTAACGCCGGGGAGAACTTCGGCACGATTGTCCGACGACGTGACGGTGTATGCCGCCGAACCGGTACCGACGGTGAGCTTGGCGTCGACGGCCGCGGTCAGGGTTTGCATCCCGCCGAGGGCCGTATCAAAAACGGTCGTATCGGCGGTGATCCGACCATTTTGGCCGGAGTTCGTCGCCGCCAGCTGGAGACGGTACGTCCCCGCCGCGACCTGCACGGTCGTGGCCCGAAAGCCCGCACCAGCGTTGTTGATGGCGTCGGTGACGGTCGTGAGTTTGGCGTCACCGAGATCGACATTGACGACTTTCGACGTTCCCGCCCGAAGGCCGCCGGAAAGCGTGGCGTTGACGGTTCCGGTCGACGCCGCGAACGTCGCTATCGTCCCGACGGCGATGTCAGTGACGGTGGTCGATGTTGCGCCGACCGTGACGATCCCATCGGTTCCGCTCATCGCCGATGCGCTCACCGCTAGTCCGAGGGCGGCGAGCGCGGTCCCACCGGTGATGGCCAGTTGTGCGGCACTTCCTTCGCGGGTGGTAGCCACGGCGAGGCGTCCGTCATTGCCGAACTTGGCCGTCAGAGTGCCGGCTGAGGCGGTGGTGACAAGCTCTTCGAGGGCGGAGCGGGAGTACGTTCCGGCCGGCAACACGATGCTCTGGGTAGTCGCCGTCGACCCGTCGGTGGCGATGTCGATGGTGGCTCCGGCCGCAATGGTGACGGACGTGCCGAGCACGCTGCTGCGCTCCGTTGCTCCGGCCGACGATTGCGTGACGGTAAGGGTGTGTGCGCCAAGGGCCAGGTCCGACGACGAGGTGAGCCGGGAAACGCCAAGGGCCGACGAGGCCGACACGAGGTAGTGGGAATTCGGGGTGGCCACCACGGCATCGGTGCTTGACACCGAGCCGGCCGAGACCAGGGCATGGGTGGTCGCGAGTTGATCAACGCGGAACGTCAGGTTCCCGCTCCGGGCCGTACTCGTGGTCGTGGCCGTGGCGATCGTGGCGTCCGATGACGATGCCTTGGTGACCTGCCACGCCGTTGCGGACTTGATGTTGGTGCCGCCGTCCTTCATTGCCAGCATCCGACTATTCAATGCTTGAAACGTTCCGATAAGGGAGTCATTCGCGGTGCGCTTGGCGGTGAGTCGAACCTGCGATTGTCGTTCGACGGCCATCAGCTGACTGATGGTATTGGTGGTGTTGAGGCCCGAGATGAGCCCGTCGATACTGGTGGGCATCTGCGCTCCTCCTCAGGGTGCGAAAAATGACAAGACGGTTGAGCGTCGCGATGATGACCGGATGACGCATGTGGCCATCCGACCACCATCTCGACAGCAATCGCTCGACCCCTCCCGGCCTAGCGAAACCTGCAAGGACCGTCGCCGGCGTCGGCCGGCGATGGACCGAGGGCGGTCACCGGTCTTTTCGACCGGCGACCAGCACCCTCAAAACTAGAAAACCGATGAATCAGCCTCGGAGAAGCTGAAGAACACCCTGCTGCGACTGGTTGGCCTGAGCCAACATCGCGGTACCGGCCTGGGTCAGGATTTGCGTACGGCTGTAGGCCGTCATTTCCATCGCCATGTCGGTGTCACGGATACGTGACTCCGATGCCGACAGGTTTTCCACGGTCACGTTGAGGTTGGCAATGGTGTGCTCGAAGCGGTTCTGCACCGCACCAAGCTGGGCCCGTTGGGTCGAGACCTGCCCGATGGCGGTATCGAGGGCCGAAATGGCCGACGTGCTACCTGCGGCCACCTGAGCACCGACCGAGCCAGAGCCGCTACCGGTCTGCGTGCCACCGGTGAGGTTGAGTCCGCCGGCCCCGATCGAGGTACCGCTGGTGACGGAGATCGACGCCGCGGCGCCGGTTCCCAACGTCGACAACTTGACCGCGTAGGTCCCGCCGCCGGCGCCGACAATTTCGGCCTTCAGGTCATTGGAGAGACCAGCCGACGAAAGGCCGGTGTTCAACGCCGACTGCAGCGCGTCCCGGCCGGTGGAGGTCGTGGTGTCGTACGTGCCAGCCGCAACGTTGAAGGACGTCGTGACGTTGGCACCGGCACCCGTGTTGTAGGTGAGGTTGACCGTGCCGGGCCCAGCAACTACCGGAGCACCGCCCAACGTTCCGGCGGCGGCACTGGCACCGGTGCCGGTAAGGCCGAGACCAGCGGCCGACATGGAGGCAATATTGACGGTGACTCGGTCGGTCGTCGCCGTTCCGGAGCCCACCTGGAAGGTGAAGCCGGCGGTCTGGGAGCCGTCGAGAAGGTTCTTGCCGCCGAAAGCGGTGGAAGCCGAAATGCGGTTGACTTCGTTGACGATCTGATCAACTTCGGTCGAGGCGGCGGTACGAGCGGCGGCGTCGTTGCCGCCGGTGTTCGCCGACTGGACGGAGAGGTCACGGGCACGCTGCAGGAGCGAGTGGACCTCGGTCAGGGCACCTTCCGCCGTTTGCACGACCGAGATACCGTCCTGGGCGTTGCGGACGGCGACCTTGAGGCCACCGATCTGCGAGCGCATGCCTTCGGAGATGCTGAGACCGGCAGCGTCATCGGCGGCACGGTTGATGCGAAATCCGCTCGACAGCTTCTCCAGGCTCTTGGCCATCTGACCGTCGGAGACGTTCAGGTTGCGGTAGGCATTGGCTGCTGCGGTGTTCTGATTGATGCGAAGTCCCACGGGAATCCTCCTTGATTCGGGTTGTGGAAGGTGTTCTTCGGGTGCTCAATCCGTGAGCGGCCCCGACTGCCACACTGGGGTGGATATTCCTCCGATCGGCGACCTCGCCCGGAAGTTGCGCCGAACGAGATTCAATCCGGCCGAATGAGCCGATCGGCCCAGCCCCCAACGGTCAGCGGCGCCCGAACGTTTCAGCGGCGGTTGAAGAACCGACCACCGGTACGGGGTGCCGGCGCAGATGCTGACACGGCCGCTCCTGATCCGGCCCGCAACCGCTCCGCCCACACGATGGCGTCGGTTGACGTCGACGCCAGGATCGCCACGTTGGCCGCCGGACCGGTGGTCGACGGGGCCAGGGCATCGAGGATCAGGCAAGCCGTTGATATCCGCCCCCGCTCACAGCACAGCACCGCGGCAAGGATGTCGCCGAGAAGACCGGATTGGCGAGCAATGGCGTTGACCACTTCCGTCGTCAGCGGCAACGTCGCGAGCGCTTCTTCGGTCGGACGACCGGTGAACGTACCGACCAGCGAGAGCAGTCCAACGGTAAAGGCCACGTCGGAGCGCAGACCGATCGATGCGGCCAGAAGTTCGCAGTGGCGAGCCCGCACAAGGGCCGTCAGCGTCAACTCCGGCGCTACCGAAGTCACCGAGTGGAGGGTGACCGCGAGTGCCAACTGGCGGACGTTGCGAAGGCCCAACATCACCAACGCCGCTCGGGTGGTGTCGATCCGACGGGGCAGGCTGAACATGCCGGAGTTCGCCAGAGCAAGCATGCGCAACACGAGCGATGGGTCGCGTCCGATCACCCGCTCGACGTCTTCGAACGTACTGTTGGGCCGCTCCAGCTCGGCAAGAAGTTGCACCGCAGCAAGACGATCGACCGAGCCAGCCGGACCGACATCGGAAGGTTGGAACACAAACCGACCGATACACAGATCAAAGGTCGCGCCACAGCGCTCGGCCATGGCCACAGTGTCGACGCCGACGGCCACCGCGACCATCTTGCGACGCCGAGCTTCGGTCACCATGCCGCTGAACATTTCCACTCGATCGGAGGACACACTGACCATGACGGCGTCGAGGCAATCGGTAATGCCGAGAGCGTGCGTAAGCAGGAATGGATCGTCGGGTTCGGCGGCGGCTGGGGATGGAAGCCCCAGGGACCCGTGGTTGGCGGCGTCCCCGGTCACATCGAGGGCGATCCGGTAGCCATGGCGACGAAGCTGCTCGGAACGCGTCGCGAATTCAGGTCTGGCGATGGCCAGGCGGTCAAAAATGAGCACCGTGCGAGGTGGCGCGAGGTTCGCCGGCAGCCCGGCGCCGTCGGCCGGGCACGGCACCCAAACATCCCGGCCGGTGATCAGGTCGTCAAGGTCGACCGTTGCTCGGATCGCCGAGAGGAGCCGTCGGGTAGCCACGTCACGGTCGCCGAACGGGCATCGGTCATCGATGCCGTCGGACCCGAAGAGCGCATACGCCGTCGTTTGGGCCCTGGCGTCATAGAGAGGAATTCGCCCGAGGAAGATCGGCGCATGACGCGCTCGAAGCTCCGTTGGGGTGAGGGCGTCATCGAACGCGGTTTCGTTCACCTCGTACTGCTCGGCCGACATCGGTCCGAGGTGCGCGAAAACTGATGAACCGTCGGTTTCAGGTGGGTTCGGTTGCTCCCGAGGCGGGCGGCTCCAACGAGCGAAGTTCGTCGAGTGCGGCGGCGCTGGGCGACGACGCGTCGCGGTTGGCCGCCTCGAGCTGAGCGATAACTTCCTCGCGATAGACCGCGACCGAACGCGGGGCCGTGATGCCGAGACGGACGTGATCGCCGCGTACTTCGAGGACCGTGACGACCACGTCGGGGCCGATCATGATGCTTTGGTTGGTACTGCGAGTGAGGACGAGCATCCATGCTCCTTTGAGAGGTCGCCGACTGCCTGAGGACCCTACCGGATGGGTCGACGAAATCGTCGGATTCGGGTTCTACGCACCCCGGGTCGCGAAGAGCGGTTCCCGAGTGCTGAACCCCTCGTTCAGGACGGCCTGGATCGCCCGTCCGGTGCTTCGATTCACGACGATTGGGCCGAGCAGGTTGGCGGTGGCCTGGTCGGCTCGGTCGCCGACCGTGACGATGACGAACAACACCGCATCGTCGGCCTGGCGCAGGCCGAGCCACGTGGCCGTCTCATCATCGATTTCCGCCGTGTAGTCGGGAAAGAACACGTCGGGATCGGCGAGCAGGAATTCGGTGTCGCGCTCCACACTCCGTAAAAGCGAGAACGGACCGTTGGCCACGCCCCACGCTTCAAGAAGAAATCGTCGAGTGGACGGAAACCCGGGCAGGCCGTGGTCAAAGATAATTTCTCCGGCCGGATGAGTGGGCGGAGCAGCAGGCGCATTGCTGAGATCTTGCAAGGTTGCGTTCATAGCGTACGGAGCGCGGAGACGATCGCTGATCGTTGGCCCCGGTCCCTTCTCTGTGGTGAGGTCATCGGAGGAAGTCCATCAATGAGGGTTGGATGACACGCGCCGCGGCCGACAGCGACGCTTGGTAGGCAAGTTCTTGCAGCTTCAAGTCGGTGAGGGCCTTGGGGAGATCGATGCTCTCGATCTCGCTGAGGGAGTTCACGCGGTTGTCGCGACTGACGATATTTCGGCCTTGCAACGTCTCCAACTGATTCGTACGTGCACCTACGGTCGCCAGTCCGGTCTGGATGCGGTTGAGCGCAGTATCGATGTCGTTGATACTTGTCGGGGAGATCGTCGGGGAGTTCGCACGAATGTTGGCGGCGAGGTCGGTGAGTACCTTGAACGCGTTGTTGGCGGCCGGGCCGTAGACGTCCGGTCCGGTGAGGTTCACCTGGACCGAAGCTCCTTCGGCCACCGGACGCACCACGGTGCCGGCGTCGCCGACGTAGGTCCCAGTGGCGTCAAAGGCGACGTTGGGTTGGCCGACGCCGGGTAGCGCATTGCCCGAGAACAGCGGACGGCCCAGCCGCGAGGAGTTGGCCAACGACAGCAATTGGCCGCGCAAACCGTCGACTTCAACCGCCAGCGCTTCACGATCAGTGGCATTCAGTGAAGCGTTGACCGCCGTTGCACCGAGGTCACGAGCTCGACGCAACACCTGCGCGCTGCCCTGCAGGGCGTTGTCGGACTCGGCCAGCCATCCCCCACCGTCGTTCGCATTGCGGTCGAATTGCCCGAGCCTGGCGATGTCAGATCGCAGGTTGAGGGCCGAAGAAGTACCGCCCGGAGAATCTGATGGGCGCGAGATTTCGCGGCCGGACGACACCTTGTCCTGCAGGGTCTGAAGCGCCGAAATGCCGCGCTGCAGGTTTGCCTGTACGCCGAGGGAAGCGCTTCGTTGCGTGACGCGAAAGGATGCGGACATATCTTCTTCCTACCTATCGGCCGACCAGGCCGGTGTTGTGGATCAACGTGTCGAGCATGGAATCGACGGCGCTGATGAACCGAGCCGACGCCGCGTAGGCGTGCTGGATGGCGATCATGTTCGTCATCTCCTCGTCGATATTCACACCCGACGTCGCCTCACGAGCAGCATCGACCTGTTCCGTGACGAGGCTCTGGGTCGCGACCTGGCGGTTGATGGTCCGGCTCTCGATGCCAAGGTGGAGAACCATCGCGTTGTACGCCGACGCCGCTCCCGTTTGGTCGGCAATCCGGCCGGCCACCGAGCCATCGCGAAGGCCCGTCGCCGTAGCCGCAGCGGCGACCTTCGACGGATCAGCGTCGATCACCGGATTCACGCTGAGCCCGCCCGGACCCATCTGAAAGAACGGAACGCCAGCAGCTCCATTGAGGTCGAAACCGGTCGTATGCACCGCATTTACATCAGTGCTCAATTGCAGCTGTACCGCGGTGAGCTGCGCCCGATACGCCGGAATCGTGGTGTTGATCGACCCCTGCAGCGCACCCACCGAACCGCTCGCCGTGGCGGTGACGCCGAGACGATCCCAGACGACCGCAGTGACTCCGGGGGTCGACGTGGCATCGACGCGAAGGGCATCGGCGACCCCACCTCGGACGAGCGCGTTCGTGCCGAGATACACGTCGACCACGCCCTTGTCCTGGGGTCGCGTCGTCACCCCCACCTGATCGGCGAGGGTGCGGACGAGCGCGTCGCGTTGGTCCATGAGGTCACCGGCCGGCATGTCGGCGTTGACCGCAGCAAGGATTCGCGTATTGAGATCGGCGACGGCCGATGCGGTGACATTGACATCGGCAACCCCGGCCCGGAGTTCGCTGGTGAGGTTGGCGGACATAGCCGAGAACGATCCATCGAGCCGGGCAAAGTCGGCGGCGAGGGTCTTACCTACCTCGACGATTTGGCGACGGGCGGAAAGGTCATCGGGGCGGTTGGCCACGTCGTGCCACGCCGCCATGAACCGGTTGATCTGCGACGCCATGCCGGTGTCGCTCGGTTCGTTGACCGCCGCCTCGATCTGGCCAAGAACCGCCTGTGACTGTTTCAGTGACGAATCCGCACCGTGCTCTTGCAGGGCTCGAATCTCGGTGAACTGATCGTGTAACCGATACGCGGTGCTCGCCCGCACGCCAAGGCCGGCGCCGTTCGTGCGGGCAAAGATTGCCGCCCCAACGGGTTCGGTCATCGGTGAGAGGTCGACGCGCTGGCGGCTGTACCCGGGCGAATTGACGTTGGCGAGGTTGTGCCCGGCCACGTCGAGGGCGCGTCGATGGGCCTGAAGTCCGGACAGGCCGACGCTCAGTGCGCCGAAGTCGCTCACGACCGACGCCCGCAAGAACGGTGCACATCAGGCATCAGAGAACCTGATCGACAAGGTGAGCCGGCTCGCCGTCGCGGGTTCCCGCCGAGCGCTCACGAGCAGCTCGATCAAGAAGTTCACGAGTGGCCGCCGCGCCGCGCACGGCCAGCGCCTTGTTGGCCGTGGACTGCACACTGATCTCGTCGGCGATTTCCAGGAACGCGGTGCGATGGTGCGTGAACACGTCGTCCCACGGCTCGGGGGCGAATTGGGCGAGCTCGCGCAGACTCGGGTTGCGACCGAGCCCAAGCTTGGGCGCCTCGGCCTCGACCAGCGTGGCGCGAACAAGTTCACAGCGTCGGATCTCTCCCAGCACCGCTTCGATTTCGCGGGACGCCGCCGGAAGCCAACGGCCGCGACCCGACGCCAGGAACAAGTTCTCGGACTCCAGCTTGAACAGCAGCATTTCCAGGAGTGCCTGCTCACGCAGAAGGGCAGCGCTGATGTCAGAAAGGCTCACGTGGTTCCTGGGACGTCTCGGACGCGAAAGGCGCGAAAGGCAGTGGCCAGAAATGGCCGCTGATGGACAACGTTCCTATCGGCACCTCTCCATCAGACATGCGCAATGCGACGACGGACCTTGAGGTTCTTGAATCCTTGCCAACGTTGTCCGAACCAAACGCAGGTTTCTTCGCTCCGTGCCGATCGGGAGAGGCAATGAACGCCCGCACACTCTCGCGTGCCCAACTGCTCCCCACCCAGCCCCTCATCGCCGCGGCCGTATTGGCCGAGCTGGCGAAGGAGAACGAGGTCGAGCTCACCCCGCTGGCCGAGATCGATCCGGCGCTCACCATCGCCGTCATGGCCGCCGCCAACGCTCCCCATCTCCGCCAGGCCCGACGGGTGGCCAGCGTTCGCCAGGCCATGGTGTTGCTCGGCGCCAACGCGGTGGAGGCCATCGCCACCTGCCGTACCGCGGCCTTGGTGCTCGGCCCTGACGACGTGGGCTTTCCGACCGGCTACTGGGTCAGGTCAATCACCGCGGCGGCCGCAAGTGCCGTGCTGGCCGGGCGTCTCGGACTCAATGTCGACGAAGCATTCACCTGCGGCCTCCTGCACGATGTGGGTGACCTTCTGCTCTTCCGAGGTGATCCGGAGATGCACGCCGTCGTGTCAGGTCGTATCGCCACCAACGGTCGCCCGATCCTGGCCACGGAAAAGTCGATGTTCGGGCGCACCCATGTGGAGGTCGGTGCGGACCAGCTCGAACGATGGTTCTTCCCGGAACGAATCGTCCGAGCGGTCCGGTCGCACCACGCCCCCGCCGAAGCGCTCACTGACTCGCTTTCACGGGTTGTCTGGGGTGGTCATCGACTTGGCGCCATCATTGCCGGTCAGCCGCAACTCGGAGCCGGTGAGGTCACCAACCCAACAACGGTTCTGAAGGTCCTCGGCCTCGGTTCGGAGAGTCCTGACCGCATACTCGCCGACGCTGATCGACGAGTGAACACGATCATCGAGATCGCGTCACGGGATCGGTCATGAATCTCGCCACGAGCGCCCGTCCCCTACCGGCGCAAGATCTTCGCCCGAGTCGACCGGCGTCGGCGACCCGAGCCCTCGCCGAGCTCGACGGTCGCCAGGCTGGCCTTCTCCTTTCGCTGCAGGACCCGGCGTCGCTGCACGCCGAGATGCTCACCGCACTGATGATCTCCAACAGCCTGTTGGAATTGTCACGCCTCGCTTCGGCTCGACTGAGCCTGTTGGAGTTTGCCCGAGCCACGCTGACCACCATCGCCCAATGCGCGCCGCTCGACGCGTGCGCGTTGGTCTTTACCGCCCCCGATATACCTCCGGTGCAATGCGTCTCCGGGGATTGGCCGTCTCCCACCGGTGATCTTTCGAACCTGTCTTTCGACGCCGCCGACGTGGCGTGGAGTCCGGTCTTCGGAACCGATCGCGACAACGCCATTGGGTACCTTGGAGTACGGGGTGCTCCGGCCGCCATCATCGATGCCGGTTTGGTGGTTCGAGCGAGCGAGCAGGTTTCGTCGATGCTCGGCATGCTCATCGAAGCGGAACGACTTCGGCGAGCGGCGGCATCGGCCCGGGCCATGGAACTCGTAAGCGCGCTTGGTGATGAGTTCGGGGAATCCGAACTCCATGAAATTGTTTCCACCATCCAGACGCTTCCCGGCGCGGAAGCGGCGACGATTCTGTTGGAAATTCCTCGCTTCGGTGGACCGATGATCGTCGAGGCCGGTGAAGTCAATTCCGACGCACCCCACACCGAACGCATTGATTCCATCGAGCGAAGCGCAGCCATGACGCTGCGCGTGTGGTGGACCGGGGGATCGCCGCCCACCGACACTCGTCTCGACGACATCGCCGAGCGTCTCAAGGCATCCATCGGCCGGGCGGAGCAGACCGCCGCCCTTCGCTCCGAGGTCGAAACCGATGAACTCACCCGCATCGGGAACCGTCGACGAGGCTCCCGCGCCTTGGCCCAGGCGAGTGCCCGAGCTCGTCGGGCCGGCGAGGAATACGCCGTGTTCATGATGGACCTCGACAAGTTCAAGTCGGTCAACGACGAGTTCGGCCACGAGGCAGGCGACGAGGTGCTCCGTCTGTTCGCCCAAGCCATCGAAGCAGTCGTCCGGGGCTACGACGTGCCTGCTCGCTGGGGGGGCGAGGAGTTCCTGCTCGTCTGTCCGGGAACGGGTCGCGACGGTGCCCAGGCATTGGCTCGGAGGCTTCTCGAAAAGACGCCGGTCATGTGTTCGGCCGCCCTCCCTCCCGACCGCCTCCAGACCGTCTCGATTGGCATTGCCGTGTGCGAGAACCCAACCGTTGATCCAATGGCGCTTCTCCGTCAGGCCGATCAGGCGATGTACTCCGCCAAAACCACTGGGCGTAACCGCTTCGTGCTCGCCGACCCCGGCATCGCCGCTCCGGGTCGCTAATCCGCTAGATGGACCTGCCCGCAGACCGTCAGGATGCTGAGGAGTCCCTTCGCTGTGGAGAAGGACACCACATTGGCGGCGGTGGCGACATCTCGGTCGACGAGCGACACGGCGATTTCGTACGGGACGGTGAGAGTGGCGTCACCCGGAATCGCCGTGCGTACCGCTCCCGCCAACACGTCGACGAGTTCGAGCAGCGCATCGGAACGGTCGGTCTCGGAGATGTCAGCCTCGTCAACGCTCAGCAACGACGATGCGTAGGCCATGAGCAGACCTTTCGCCACCCTCACCACGACCGTTTCGTGGTGAGCGCCGATGACGACAACGGCTCCGGCCGAAGAGAACGAATGCGGCTCCGGACGGACCTCGACGGCAGTACCGAAGAGCCTCGCCAACACGGACTCCGTCGATTGGAGAAGGGCTTCGCGACTGAGCGATTGCATGCTGACGACGGCGCTCGAACACTGCTCGCGCCGTGTTCTCACGACAGGCGCGCCACCGGTCGCAGCGGTGACCGAAGCCGACGACGACGTTCGAAGTTCGACCATCTCGCGAAGTTGACGGGTCGCCACCCACGTTGTGCCGTCTTGACGGAAGTACCGCAGGAGGTCTTTCGTGGCAAAACTTCGGTTCGCCTCCAGGTAGTCAAATCTTGCGTTGATCGTCCGATCGGCAATCTGCGGGTCGGCCACCAAGGTCACAATGCGGACCCGACCATTCTTGGCCAGTTCGGGAAACATTTCTGAGACGGCGATCGCCAGCCGGTAGGGAACCGTTGGATCGCACCACGCCACACACTGAAGGGTGACCCCCCACGATGGTCCGTCAGCAACGATCTTCTCGGTGCATTGTCCCGTCACTGTCACTCCCGAACGCGCGGCCATAGGAACCGGTTTCATGACGCGCCCATGTCGTGTTGGGGTGGCACCACGCCGAGAGATCGGAGCTTGTTGACGATCGTTTCGGCGTCGAACGGTTTCATGACGTACTCGTCGGCGCCAGCAAGCATGGCGCGCGAGATTTGGCGTTGATCGACCTCGGAACTGACCATCAAGATGGGAAGGACCGACCATTGCGGCTCGCACCTGATCGCCTTGATCAGGGTCAAACCGTCCATCACCGGCATATGCCAGTCGACAAGAACCAGCCCGACGGTGGGCTCAGCGCGCAACAATTCCAAAGCATGTTCGCCGTGTTCGGCTTCCACGACAGCAAAACCAAGTGTCACCAGAATCCTCCGGAGCGCGGTTCGGGCGGCGCGGGAGTCGTCAACGACGATGGCCCGCCCCATGCTGGGCTCATTCACCCACGCACCGCGTGCGTCGTTGGGGCCGGAACGGACCTCATCTGCGGCGTCTTCACCAACCGACTGCGGTAGTCCGACGTGGCGGCCACGGCGGCGTAGTAGGCCGACCGCCGACGTGATGCCACGCCCGGTTCGCTCTCCTTCGGCTTGTCGTCGGTGGCCGAGCGGATGGCCTCTCCCATGAGTCCCAGGGCCTCAGCTCGCATATGCGAGATACGTGACTCGGTGACGCCCAGTTCCATGGCCAACTCCGCCATCGGGCGCTCTTCGAGGAAGTAGCCGATGATCACGTGGCGAAGGCGCTCCGGGAGGTTGGCAACGGCATCGCGGACATAGGCCGTCAGCTCGCGCTGTTCGAGTTGCTCAGCCGGGTCGAGGTGGTCGTGGTGGATGGCCAGAACGTCGAGGGGTGTGCGTTGCGCGTCCACAGGGGCTCCGTCGAAACTCAAGACCGTGGCCCGGTGGACGTCGGCCTTCAGTCGGTGAATTTGTCCATCTGAGCCACCGAGTGAGTCGCTTATTTCTTTGGTTGTGGGGGTACGCCCCAGGACGTTGGCCAGCCGTTCGGACTCCATGTCGACCTGCTTGGCCTGCTGGCGAACTCCTCGCGAGGCCCAGTCTCGGGAGCGAAGCTCGTCGAGGAGGGAACCCTGAATTCGAACCCGGGCAAAGGTCGAGAACTTTGCTTCACGGGTAGGATCGAATGCTCGCACTGCTTGGAGAAGTCCAAGCATGGCAGCACTTGTGAGGTCATCACGCTGGATGTAACTCGGCACTCGCCGGAGAAGATCACTGACCATATACTGGACGATGGGCAGGTGGTCATTGAGGAGATTCTGCTGCGTCGGGGTGAGGCGACCAGCGGTGTTGCTTGGGGAGGTCATGCCTCGTGTTTCGGATACTGATCGTCACGACAAAAGTGAATAGGCGCAGTCTTGATGCAAGATAGATCACCCAAATAGCTTCAAAAGAAGTTCTCTTGTTGAATTGCGTGTGCAATCCTGAAGTTTGCTTCAGGATTCCTCGGTCCTCTTGAGGAACTAGAGGAACGGCACCGGTTTGGCGAGGTCGATCAGGTCGATCAGCACTCCCGTCTGGGCCACCGGGATCAGGGCCAGGTTGACGAACCCGCGCACGTGCTGTGCCAACGCTGTCGCCTCGGCCAACCGCCGGAGCGAGGCGGCGTCGACGGGCACGAGAGCCGAACTGGACTCGAGTACGACGAAACACTCGTGGGTCGTTCCGATGCACGGCGCCAGCACGGCCAGAAGGTCGGCCGCCGAACTTCCACAACGGCTCAGGCCGTAGGGCCAGAACTCGGTCAGTAGCGACGTGTCGTCAGAAGCCCCCGGACCCCACGCAGTCATTGCGCCTTGAAGAATGGCGACCTCCGAACCTTGCGTATCGAGCTTGATGACATCGGGGCGACTCCCGCCGAGGAGCGTGTCGAGTCGCGTCACGCGGACTTCGACGGTCTGCTTTCGCTTCGCTGGATCGGCGGTCGTTCCGACGTGAAGCCGATGATCACCCTGGTTCGACGATGACAGATGCAGGGTGGCGATACCCTCCTCCGCTCCCAGTGCTGCTCGTTCCACCCTCACGCGATCATCAAGCCCATTGGTGGTCACGTTGTGGTCGAGCAGGTCAGCATTCGCCGGCATCGGTTCGGCGGCGATGACATCGGCGCCGAGGAGTCCCGCCACCACGCTGTACCAGCCAAGGTTGGCCCCACCGTCCACGACCAGAGGGCGCCGCCTTTGGTGACGGGCCGCAGCCGCCCGGACCAGGCGGGCGAACACCTCCGTCTCGAACGGCTCCCAACAGCCCGTCGTCGCCAACTCCGCCGAGATGAAGGCATCATCGACCGCATGCACGGCCAGGAGAAAGGGGCCGGGAGCGCAAGGATGATGAGCCGAAACGATGCGCATCCGTTCAGCCTGCCCCGCTGAACTGGGTTGCTGAGCCGTAGGTGGCCAGAATCTTCCCGTGCCTCCTGATCTGTCCCGCAAGCCCGCCAGTCCTCACACCACCGCCGCCAATGCGTCCGTTCAGTTCGACCTTGACGACGCTGACTTCGAGCGGGCCACGCGTGGCCGCATGGCCCAGCTTCCGACCGGTCGGGTTCTGGGTCCGCAGGGGAACGTGGTCTGGGACATCACCCGGTACCGCTTCCTCGAAGACAACGGTGTGCCTGACACGGTGAACCCGAGCTTGTGGCGCCAGGCCCGGCTCAACTACGAACACGGACTGTTCGAGGTGGCCCCGGGCATCTGGCAGGCCCGTGGCTACGACATTTCCAACGTCACCTTCATCGCCGGAACCAGCGGATGGATCGTTATCGATCCGCTCACCAGTGAGGACTGCGCCCGGGCCTGTCTCGGCTTGGCCAACGAACACCTCGGCGCCCGTCCCGTGACCGCGGTGATCTACACCCACTCGCACGCCGATCACTTCGGCGGGGTTCGCGGCGTCACCACCGACGACGACGTGGCCGCCGGACGCTGCCGCGTGATCGCCCCCGTTGGGTTCCTCCACGAAGCCGTCTCAGAAAACCTGCTCGCCGGGCCGGCGATGTTGCGACGCGCCACGTACCAGTTCGGCCCCATGCTGCCCGCCGGCCCGCAGGCGCATGTGGACTGCGGTCTCGGCAAAGCCATTCCGATATCGGGAGCGGGGCTCATGGCGCCGACCGAGGACATCACGTTTACCGGGGAGGAGCTCATCGTCGACGGTGTGCGCATCATCTTCCAACTGACTCCGGAGACGGAAGCTCCGGCGGAAATGAACTTCTTCTTTCCGGACCACGGGTGGCTGTGCACGGCGGAGAACTGCACCCACACCATGCACAATCTCGTCCCCATTCGCGGCGCCAAGGTCCGTGATGCGTTGGCCTGGTCGAAATATATCGGCGAAGCGCTGGATCTCTTCGGAGCCGAGACGACCATCATGTTCGCCTCGCACAACTGGCCCAGGTGGGGTGGTGATGATGTGCGCGCGTACCTTCGTCTCCAGCGCGACCTGTACCGGTGGATGCATGACCAGACACTGCGGCTCGCCAACCAGGGCTACACGCCGACCGAGATCTCAGCGCGACTCGTTCTGGCCCCGGAGTTCCTGGCACACGGCCACACTCGCGGCTACTACGGCGATCTCGTGCACAACGTCAAGGCGGTGTACCAGCGGTACCTCTCGTGGTACGACGGGAATCCAAGTCGACTCAATCCGCATGAACCGACCGAGGCCGGACGCCGCTACGTCGCCTTCATGGGCGGACCCGACGCGGTCGTGGCCAAGGCCCGAGAGTCCTTTGACGCCGGCGACTACCGGTGGGTCTGCGAGGTACTCAACCACGTGGTGTTCGGGTTCCCCGATCATGAAGGCGCACGCCAACTCCAGTCCGACAGCTACGAACAGCTCGGATACCAGTCGGAGTCGACGACCTTCCGAAACGCCTACCTGATGGCGGCCCAGGAGCTCCGGTCCGGGC
>JANLQX010000010.1:0-1998 GCA_031368095.1 Actinomycetes bacterium
CCTGGACCGAGAAGATCTGTGCGATGGCCGGTGCTCACGACGGCTCGATCTCGGTGGGCTTCGGGCTCGGGAAATATCCGAACCGTGGCGTCATGGACGCATACGCCGGCGTGTCGCGCGGCGTCGAGCAATGGACGGTGCGCGCGAGCCGCGAGCTCGGTACGGACGGCGACACGACCGCAACGAACCAACTGCCGGCCTTCATCGTTCAACGACGCAGCGCGCTCGAGGCGCTCGCTGCTGACGGCTGAGCCGAAGACGGCGATGAAATCGTTGGAGACCGACTATCTCGTCGTGGGCGCGGGAGCGATGGGCATGGCCTTCACCGACGCCCTGATCGATCACGCAGACGTGCACGTCACGCTCGTTGATCGGCGCCACGCAGCCAGCGGGCATTGGCAGGACGCGTACCCCTTTGTTCAGCTGCATCAGGCGTCGTTGTTCTACGGCGTCGCGTCGACCGAACTCGGGAACGGCGCGGTGCAGACGAGCGGCCCCGAAGCGGGGCTCCAGGAACGGGCGCACCAGTCGGAGATCCAGGCCTACTACGACGATGTCCTGCGTCGCCGCTTCACCGGATCGGGCCGCGTCACCTTCTTCGGGGCCTGCGAGTATCACATCGACGGTTCCTCCCATCTCGTGACGTCCCGAGTATCCGGCGAGACCGTGGAGCTCACCGTGCGCCACCGCGTGGTCGACGCCACGTACCTGTCGCCGACGGTCCCGGCGACGACAACCCCGCCGTTCGAGGTTGGCGAGGGAGTGCGCGTCGTCGCGGTCAACGAGCTCGCCCGGCTGACCGCCGCGCCGACGAGCTACGTGATCGTCGGTTCCGGTAAGACCGCCACCGACGGGATCGTCTGGTTGTTGACGAACGGCGTGCAGCCGGACCGCATCATCTGGGTGCGCCCACGTGACCCCTGGATGCTCAATCGCGCGGTCGTCCAACCCGACCCGGCAGTCGCGTTCGGCCTCGCCGCGGACACCATGACGGCAGCCACCGAAGCAACGTCGCTCGATGATCTGTTCCTCCGGCTCGAGGCCGCCGGCGTGATGCTTCGGATCGATACCGACGTCGTTCCCACGATGGCCAAGACCCCCACGCTCGGCAACTGGGAACTCGATCTGCTCCGTACCGTCGAGCATGTCGTTCGCCTCGGACACATCAAGCACGTCACCCACGACGAGGTCGTGCTCGACCACGGTTCGGTCGCGTTGGCGCCGGGTTCGCTCATCGACACTGCGCCGCCTCCGGGCTGCAGTACCCACCGCTGGTTCCCATCTGGGGACCGGAGAACATCCGACTCCAGACGATCCGAGCCGGCTTCCCGTGCTTCGGCGCGGCTCTCGCCGGCTACGTGGAGGCAACCCGCGACGACGATCGAGAGCGCAACCGGCTCTGTCCACCCAACACTCTCCCCGATAACCCGGCCAACTGGGCACGGATGCAAGTTCGGGGAACGATCGCTTCGCGCAACTACAACGCGGAGCCGGATATCGCCGCTTGGGCAAACGGCTGCGCGTTGAACCCCGCGCGCATCACACCGGCACAACGCAACGATCCCGGAGTGCAGGCCGCCACCGCCCGCCTGGCCGAGAACACCGAGCGCGGACTCGCTCGGATGGCCGAACTCGCCAACGAGCCGTTTCCGAACGTCGACAACATCTGAACCCTTCCCGCGCACGTTGCCTGGCAAAGAAACGTCGGCGACGAATTCCCAGGGCCCGCCCGGAGCGGGACTACGCGCGGGAGATGGTGATGGGGGTTGGGTGTCCGTCGACGAGGGCGGTCAGGTCGTCGGGGTCGCTGGTGAGGATGGTCGGATCGGAGTATCGGGTCGCGAGCGCGGCGACGATCGCATCGGTGGCGGAGATCGTGCCGGCACGGCCGGATCGGGTGCGCAACCACGCGGCGTCACGGGCCAGGGTTTCGGTGACGTCACGAATCTGGCACATACCTAGGAGTTCGTTCTCGTGGAAATCGCGACGGTGATCGCC
>JANLQX010000026.1:0-3120 GCA_031368095.1 Actinomycetes bacterium
CGCGACCGGCTATGCGGCTGACCGGACTCATGTGCGGGCTACGTCCAGGCGAGCTTGCCGGACTGCGGTGGCCGTTCGTCGACATCGATTCGGCGTCGCCATCGATCAACGTGGCCGAGTGGGCGGCGGCGATAGGCGACGTCTATGTTGGACGGGCTCCGCCCCAAGACCGAGCGGGGTCTGCGACGTAGTCGTAATTCTACGTGACGACTCCGGGTCAAAGGGCGCCCGTGAGCGATGCGCGTTGCGAGATTTCGAGGAACATTCCGTCCGGATCTCGAACGAATGCGACTCTTGCGGTGTCCCCAAGGGTGGTCGGCGGTAGGTCGCCTCGGAAGCCGAGCCCGATGACTCGTGCATATTCGGCGTCGACGTCGAACACCTGGACGGTCAAATAGCGCATGCCCAGTCCGGTGCGGCTCGTCATCGGGGGCAGACCTGGAAGAACGACACAGCGCACGAGGCTGTCGCCGACTCGGTAGCGACACGGACCGATCTCCGCAGCGCCGATCGCATCGACCCAGAATCGGTGCGATGCCGCGACGTCGGACACCGCGCTCACAATCTCGATGCCGACGACATCGTCGAAGCCCGCGGGCACGAGCTCGATTTCGACGCCTTCGGGGTCTCGCACGACGATCGGCTCGACCCTGTCGGGGCACGCGATCCGCAGTCGACGATGAACTGTTGGTGAAGCCGCAAGGGACTCGCGTGAGTGGTTCACCTTGATGACTGAACCGTGCACGCCGAATCGGTGTTGGCGTACACCGGCACCGATCTTCAGGTACTCCTCGTACTGAAGGCCAATGGTGTCGGTCCAGAACTCCTCCGCCGCGGGCCAGTCGTTCGTGGAGAATCCGACGTCGAGGTGTGGTTTCGCCAGATCCATGGTTGCTCAGGTGTGGCGGACGAAGTCACCGACCGTGCGGTTGAACTCATCGGCGTGTTCGAGTCGGGCCCAGTGTCCGCATCGGTTGAGCAGGACGAGGCGCGAGTTGGGTATCGACGCAACGAGTTGGAGGCTGTTTTCGAAGTGCACGGTGCGGTCGTCGCGGCCGTGCACGATGAGCGTCGGCGCTGTGATGGCTGAGAGATGCGGGGCGGTCCGGCCGAAGGCGGCCAGCGGTCCGTTCATGAAGCCTTTGGCGACCCCGTCGAGGAAGTTTTGCAGGTGTCCCGGATGGGCGACGGCGTTGCGCGATCGTTCGGCGGCGAGCTCGTCGGTGGCGAATTTCGGGTCGAAGGCCATCACCGACACGAGTCGCTTGAAGTTCTCCACGGTTGGGTCTTCGTAGCCCGCGAGAAGAACTTTCATCCCCTCCGACCAGCCGCCGGCACTGAAGATGCGCGGGCCGGGTGCGGGTGCCCCCATAGTGACGAGGTGCGAAACACGGGTCGGGCGTTCCACCGCGGCACGGATGCTCGTCATACCACCCATGGAGTTGCCCACGAGCGCGGCGCTGTCGATGCCGAGTTCGTCGAGCAGACCGATGAGTGCCTCGACGTGGTCGCGCTCGGTTGGGGCTGGGCTGTCGCTCGCACCCCAGCCCGGCATGTCCACGGCCACGACCCGAAAGTGCTCAGAGAGCGGTCCGATGTTGCTCTGAAAGTTCGACCAGCCGCTGGCGCCGGGCCGCTTCCGTGGAGGAACACGATCGCCTGGCCGGTTCCCGCTTCGTTGAGATGGATGCGCCACTTCTCGGTGCTGACGAAACGACTGGTGCTCTCATACGTCACGGGTGCGGGCATGGTCCGAGTCTTCCGTCCGACCCGCCGAATCACGAGAAGATCGGTTCGGCCAGTGAAACACTCCGCTTCTCAGCTCAGGACATCATCGGTACGGTTGGCCAACAGAATCGGACAGGGGAACGACGTATGACGATCAGTCACGAAGACATCGCCAGCTGGGTGTCGGTGGAACGCGGCGAGATCGATCGTCGCATTTACAGCGACGACGAGATTTTCGAGCTGGAGATGGAGCAAATCTTCGGCCGAGCGTGGCTGTTCCTCTGCCATGAGAGCCAGATCCCCGCGTCGGGCGACTTCTTCCAATCGGTGATGGGTCGTGACAACGTTCTGGTCGTGCGCCAAAAGGACGGAAGTGTCGCGGCGATGCTCAACACCTGTGCGCACCGAGGCAATGCGGTGTGTCGGGCCGACGAAGGCAATGCTCGAAGCTTCCTGTGTACGTACCACGGCTGGTCCTATGGCATCGACGGCACTCTCAAAGGGGTGCCGGGATTCAAGAACTTCTACGCCGGTGAGTTGGACAAATCGGAGCACAGCCTGCCCGCGGTGGCGCAGGTAGCGAGCTACAAGGGTTTCGTCTTCGGTACCCACGATAAAACCGCGCCGCCGCTCGAGGAATACCTCGGCGCGACTGGGCGACTCGGAATCGATCTCTTGGCTTGCAAAGGCGCGGAAATCGAGGTCGTACCCGGCATCCAGAAGTTCGTGCTCGACTGCAACTGGAAATTCGCCGTCGACAACCTGTTCGACTGGTACCACCCGCAGCTCACTCACGCCTCGGCCTTCGGCGACGATGTCCGTGGGACGATTTCCGGTCCGGTTCCCGATCCACCGCCAAGCGACGACGCATTGATCGACATGAGCGGTGTGGACCAGCAGGATGGCGAAGCGGTCGACCTCGTTACGGCGGCGATCAGCAACAAGACGTTCGACAACGTGGTGGTCGTCGGCGAGTACGGCCACGCCATCGGCGGACCGTCCGCAGGGTCACGTGGCAACGAGGAGTTTCCTCCCGGGTGGCGAATGGCGCCCGGAGTGGCCGAGGCGCTCGGACCGGTTGGCATCAACGTCGCCGGACACCCGAACATTTTCCCAACGAGCTGGATCACCACGACGATGCAGTTGTCGTTGCGTATCCCGCGGTCGGCGACCACGACGGAGATCTGGTGGTTCTCGTTCGTCCCGCGTGAACTCCCACCCGAGTTCCGCGCGATGGCGGTCCGGGTGCAGAACCATGTGTTCGGGCCGGCGGGTCTGCTCGAGCAGGAGGACGGCGAGAACTGGAATCAGTCCACAATGCAAACGCGCGGTCTGGCGGCCCGGCGGCACCACCCCGGCGAGCGCCAGCGATCCGCAAAAAGCGCGGTTTAC
>JANLQX010000045.1:0-8108 GCA_031368095.1 Actinomycetes bacterium
TGGCCCACCTCGTCGCGGGTGGCCACGAGGTCGATGACGTGGGCACGGACTCGTTGGTGGCGGTGGATTACGCGCCGATCGGCGCCGTGGTCGGACGGCGTGTAGTGGGCGGACTCTGCGAGCGGGGGATCGTGCTTGGTGGTTCAGGCCAGGGCGAGCAGATTGCCGCCAACAAGGTCAACGGCGTGCGGGCTGCCCTGTGCAATGACCTCTACACGGCGCGGTTGTCGCGTCAGCACAACGACGCCAACGTGCTCTCGATCGGTGCCCGTGTCGTTGCCCCACAACTCGCCTGCGAGATCCTCGATCTCTGGCTGGCGACGGGCTTCGACGGGGGCCGCCACGAGGTCCGTCTGGCCCAGCTACGCGACATCGAGGCGGAGCAGCGCTCGACCTGATTCGTTGGCGCTACTCACCCGCGACGCGCACCCGGCTGACGCCCAGAACGACCAATCCCATCACGCTGATCTGGAACGCCAGGACGAGCCACGAGGCCGATCGGGGCGTCCAGTCGAGTCGGTCAGCAACGTTGTTGAGCGTGCCATTTGTGCCAGCCGTGACCGCCCCAACGAGTGACCCGCCGAGCTGCGTGGCCGACGTGGCCGCGCCGATGCGCTCGGGCGGAGTTGACCGGTACATCGCTTCGGTAACGGCATTAAATGCCGTGCCCATGCCAAGGCCGGCGATCATCCAACCGAACAACGCCAGAGGGATCGGCGCGCCCGAAACCACGAGGACACCAGCGGCAACAACACCGGCGGCGAAGACGAGACCCGACAGCGTACGAACCGACGGGCGCAGCCACCACAGTGCGCGCTTACTTTGGAGCCACGCCCCGATCGACCAGGAGATCGTGCCGCCGGAGAGGAAGAGACCGCCGATGAACGCGCTCATGCCGCGCACGTCGTCGAGGGTTCGAGGGAAGAACGTCTCGATTCCGATAAAGCCGCCGAGGAGCAGAGAATAGGCGAGCACGATGCTGGCCAGACCTGGTCGGGCCCGAATGGTTCCGGCCGGAAAGAGCACTCGTCCCGCGAAAACGCACAGGCCCACGCCCACAGCGCCGACGATCACGCCTCGCCACACAACATGCGAGTCGAGCGCCACGATCAGGGCCGCGCCGCCCGCCGTCACCGTGATTGCGGCCAGCACGCGATCGCGTCCGGTGGCTGTAACGAATCGTTCGGCTGCGGCACTGTTGCCGAGGCTGTCGGGAGAAGCGGCAACCGATGAAGTCGTCAACGCCGGAAGCACCAACCAGGCCACCACCGCAAGGACGGGGACGAGGCCGCCGAACACCAGCCGCCACGACACGTGCTCGGCTACAGGTCCGGCAATGGCTGGACCGATGAGCGCCGGCATGATCCACGCCGTCTGTGTTGCTGCGATCATACGTGGACGTACGGATTCGTCGTACGCGGTCCCAATCACCGCGAAATTCAACATGAGCGCCGCCCCTGACCCAGCGCCCGCCACCGCTCGCCCGATCACCACGACCGTCATCGTCGAGGCCACCGTGCCGACAATCAGCCCGATGGCGAACAACACCAACGCCACGGCCATCGGCCGCCGCGAGCCGATGCGGTCGGCCGCCGTTCCGGCCAGCACGGTGCCGAGAAGCTGTCCGAGTAGGAAAGCCGAGAACGCCCACCCGTAGAGGGACTTCCCGCCGAGCGCGTCGGACACCACCGGCAGCGCCGTGGCGATACCAAGACTCTCGAACCCAATGATGCTGATGCCGAGCAGCACACCGACGGTCAGCCGGTCAGCGCGAAGCGATCCTCGGGCCGAAGAAGAATTCACATGTGCGCTTATGAGCGCGACAGCAATCGGCGGTTTTTAAACTTGGACTTCACGTAGTCCTTGTTCATCAGCGCAATCCAGTCGATGGAGATCGACTTGGGGCACGCCTCCTGGCATTCGCCATGGTTGGTGCAGGAACCGAAAAAGCGCTCCATGGTGTCGACCATGGCTTCCGTGCGTCGGTAGCGCTCACTCTGTCCCTGCGGGAGCAGGTTCATGTGGGCGAGCTTGGCGGCCGTGAACAACGACGCCGCCCCGTTCGGGCACGCCGCTACACAGGCGCCACAGCCGATGCAGGCGGCGGCATCCATCGCCGCGTCGGCCACCGGCTTGGGGATCGGGATGAGGTTGCCGTCGGGGGCACCGCCGGCGGCCACGGTGATGTAGCCACCAGACTCGACGATGCGGTCGAATGCCGCTCGGTCGACCATGAGGTCCTTGATGACGGGGAACGCCGTGGCCCGCCATGGCTCGATGGTGATCACCTCACCGTCGTGGTACTGGCGCATATGGAGCTGGCACGTGGCGGTGCCCTTCTGCGGACCGTGGGGCGTGCCGTCGATCATGAGCGAACACGTGCCGCAGATGCCTTCACGGCAGTCGTGGTCGAACGTGATCGGGATCTTGCCATCGTTGCTCAGGCGCTCGTTGAGCACGTCGAGCATTTCCAGGAAGCTCATGTCGGGCGAAACGCCCGGCACGACGTGTTCCTCAAAACGGCCGACGGCGGTTGGTCCGTCTTGGCGCCATACCCGCAGGGTGAGGGTGAACGTGGGCAGATGCCCGACCAACACCGTGGGTTCCATCACTGCGGTCACTTGTAACTCCGAACGGCCGGCTTGACGTATTCGAACGTCAGCTCTTCTTTGTGTTTGGTGGCGTTGGCGAGGGTTCCTTCGAACTCCCACGCTGATACGTGCGCATAGTTCTCGTCGTCACGCTTGGCTTCACCGTCGTCGTACTGATGCTCGGTCCGGAAGTGTCCGCCGCAGCTCTCCTCGCGGTCGAGCGCGTCTTGGCACATGAGGAATCCGAGGCCGAAGAAGTCGTCGACGCGCGCTGCCTTTTCCAGACCCTGGTTCAATGACGTGTCGTCGCCGAGCACGCGAAGGTCGGTCCGGAACTCCTCGTAGAGCGCCGGGATCTCCGAAAGGGCCTTTTCGAGGCCGGTGCGGTCGCGCTCCATACCGCAGTAGTCCCACATGATCTTGCCGAGTTCCCGATGGAAGTAGTCCGGCGAGCGGCGGCCCTTGATGCCGAGATAGTGCTTGAAGCGTGAGCCGGCATCGGCAATTGCCGTGGTGAACGCCTCGTGCGAGGTCGGCACCGGCTTCTGGTTGAGCTGCGGAGCGAGGTAGTCACTGATCGTGTACGGCAGCACGAAGTAGCCGTCGGCCAGACCCTGCATGAGGGCGGACGCGCCGAGCCGGTTGGCGCCGTGATCGGAGAAGTTTGCCTCACCCATGGCGTACAGACCGGGAATGTTGGTCATGAGGTTGTAGTCGACCCACATGCCGCCCATCGTGTAGTGCGACGCCGGGTAGATGCGCATCGGCGTTTCGTAAGGCGACTCGCCGGTGATGCGCTCGTACATTTCCATGAGGTTGTCGTAGCGCTCGGTGACCTTCTCCGGGCCGAGGCGTTTGAGTGAATCACCGAAGTCGAGGTACACGCCGTTCTTCAGCGGACCGACACCGCGCCCGGAATCAACCTGACGCTTGGCCGCCCGAGACGCGATGTCACGCGGGGCGAGGTTGCCGAAGCTCGGATACATTCGCTCCAGGTAATAGTCACGATCCTCTTCGGGGATTTGCCCCGGAAGACGGGTTTCCTCGAGCTTTTTCGGCACCCAAATGCGGCCGTCGTTTCGCAGCGATTCCGACATGAGGGTGAGCTTCGACTGGAACTCGTCGCTCTGGGGCATACAGGTGGGGTGAATCTGGGTGTAGCACGGGTTGGCGAACAAGGCGCCCTTGCGATGGGCGCGCCAGGCGGCGGTGACGTTGCACGCCATGGCGTTGGTGGAGAGGAAGAAGATGTTGCCGTAGCCGCCGGTGGCGAGAACCACGGCGTGGGCGCTGTGGGAGGTCAGCTCACCGGTACGCAGGTCACGGGCGATGATGCCCGACGCCTTGCCATCGACGGTGACCACGTCGACCATCTCGGAGCGGTTGTACAGCTTGACGGTGCCGAGGTGGATCTGCTGGGCGAGCGACTGATACGCGCCGAGCAGGAGCTGCTGACCGGTCTGGCCTTTGGCGTAGAACGTGCGGCTGACCTGGGCCCCACCGAACGAACGGTTGTCGAGCAGGCCGCCGTATTCACGGGCGAACGGAACGCCCTGGGCGACGCACTGGTCGATGATGTCGACGGATACCTGGGCGAGGCGGTGCACGTTGGCCTCACGGGCGCGAAAGTCGCCTCCCTTGAGGGTGTCGTAGAACAGGCGATGCACGGAGTCACCATCGCCGTGATAGTTCTTGGCCGCGTTGATGCCACCCTGGGCGGCAATGGAGTGGGCCCGCCGCGGCGAGTCGTGGAAGGTGAAGACCTTCACGTTGTAGCCAAGGCCACCGAGGGTCGCTGCGGCCGACGCGCCGGCCAGGCCGGTGCCGACCACAATGACGTCGAACTTGCGCTTGTTGGCCGGGTTGACGAGCTTGACGGAGAACTTGTGGTTGTCCCACTTCTCCGAAATGGATCCGCTGGGAATCTTGGCATCGAGGTTGATCGTGCTCACGGTGTCTCTCTTCGGGTCACGTACGAACGGGGGAGGTTTCAGACGCCGACGACGCCGGTAAGGACGGCGATCGGGAAGCTGACGTTGCCGGCCACAATGAGCGTGGCGATGCCGATGGCGAAACTGCGGCGGGCCTTGTTGAAGCGGGGGTTACTGATTCCAAGCGACTGGAAGAAGCTCCAGGCGCCGTGGAAGAGGTGCACGCCGAGGGCAATATTGGCGACGATGTACAGCAGCGCTACGGGGATGCGGGAGAGCGACGAGTCGACGTTGTTATACACCTCGCCGCGCTTCCAGTTTCCGCCCCCGATGCCCCGGACACCCCAGGTGAGGTCGGCGAGATGCCAAAGGAGGAAGGAGATGACGATGATCCCCGTCCATCGCATGGTGCGGGAGGCAAAGTTGGCGGCGAGGTAGTCGCGCTTGGAGGCATACTGCACGGTGCGGGCCTTGCGGTTCATCACCGTGAGCGAGAACGCCGCATGCATATGGAGGGCGAAAGCCCCGATCAACGTGACGCGAATGATCCACAGCAGCACGGTATGCGGGAAGATCGGCTCGCCAAGGCGACGGAGGAACTCGCCGTATTCGTCGATGTGATACGCGTACTTACTGGTAGCCGGCATCGCCCCCAGGAACATCTTGAGGTTGCCGACCATGTGGCCGAGCACGAAGAGGATCAGGAACACCCCGGTAACCGCCATCGCCCATTTCTTCCCGATCGCTGATCGGTAGAACTCGATGGCGAACGGAACCTTGCGGCGAGATCCACCGAGGGTCGAAACGTGGGCCATGGTCTGCTTTGCTCCTCAGCTCTGCTGATCGCAGATGGTGACGGGTGCTATCGGTACGCACGATCGCCCGCCGGAAGGCGTTCGTCGCAGTAGATAACGGTACTGCGCAGCCGCGGGAACGTCGTAATCACCCTCTCGCCGTGGGCCGATGGCGCGTACGCGGTGCTTTCCCTCAAGACCTGACCGAAATCGTCCGATCACTGAGAAGACGGTTGCAGGTGCTGCTCCCAATTCCCGGCGGTTCGCCGCTACTGCTCCGAATGAAGGTTTCCATGCCCAGGCTGCCTAGCCGTGCCTCTCTCCGCGCCCCGGGCGCGGCGATGCTCTCCGTGCTCCTCCTAGCCAGCGGCCTGATCCTCGGCGTTCCCAGCCCGGCCGGGGCAGCCACCCGGCCGTTCACACCGCGGTTTTCGACCAACGCGCAGGGCGACATCACCATGGTCGCCAACACGTTGATGAAGTGTCCGCCGGTGGCCACGTGCGCCGGGGCGTTGGCCAACACCAGCGGGTCGGGGGGCACGCTCAACAACAACAGTTACACGATGATTCCGGTCGACACCGACGGTGATCCGGCCACCACGAACTCGTCGTCGGCCGACTTGATTCTTCCCCCCGGGGCTTCCGTGCTCTTCGCTCGTCTCTATTGGGGCGCCGTGTCCGGGGCCAGCAATCGCAGCGTGGCCAAGTTCAAGGCGCCCGGCCAGTCCTCGTACTCGACCGTGAATGCACCGGTTCTCGACGATGTCGGTGCCTCGGCGTATCAGGCGTCGATCGATGTCACGGCGCTGGTGCAGGCGCGTGGCGCAGGCACTTACACCTTGGCCGACATCCAGCTCACTTCGACCGGTGGTGCGCATGCCGGCTGGTCGATGCTCGTGGCCTATGCCGATCCCAACGGGATCATGCGTAACCTTACCGTCTTCGACGGCTTTGAATCGGTCAGCGGCGGACCCGTCACGATCAACGTGTCCGGCTTTCTTACGCCACCCGTCGGGCCCGTGAATACGAAATTGGGCGTGGTGGCCTACGAAGGCGACCTCGGCACCACCGGCGATCAACTGTTCCTCAACAACGTGGCGATGTCGGATACCCGTAATCCGGCGAACAACTTCTTCAACTCGTCGATCACCGATGGCGTGAACTCGGTGACGACTCGTTCGCCCAACGACGTGAACACGATGGGCTTCGATGCCGACATTATTTCGGTTCCGAACGTCGGCAATGCGGTGTTGGCCAACTCGGCGACCTCGGCCAGTATTCGCCTGACCACGACTGGTGACGTGTACTACCCGGGTGCGGTCACGTTCGTTACCGATCTGTACGCCCCGAAGATCACCGTGAACAAGACGTATAGCGATGTCAACGGCGGAGATCCACGTCCGGGTGACGTGCTCGAATACACGATGACGGTGTCAAACACCGGCAAGGACCCAGCGATCAACACCGTCCTGACCGACGCCGTGCCGGCTAATACGACCTATGTGCCGGGATCGCTGTCGATTGTGTCGGGCGCGAATGCCGGGACGAAGACCGACACCGTCGGCAACGACCAGGGTGAGATTGCGCCGAACGTCGTGAAGTTCTTCCTCGGCACCGGAGCGACGGGAACGGCCGGTGGGCGACTGAACGAGAACGACGTGACGGCGGTGAAGTTCCGGGTGACGATCAACGCATCCGCTCCGGACAACGTGCCGATTCCGAACACCGCATCGGTGGCGTTCACCGCGCTCACTCTCGGGTCGGCCTCGGTGACGCCGTCGCTTCTCGTGCCGGTTGTCGTGGGAAACAAGGCGGACCTCGGGATCACCAAGACGGACGGGCTCACGTCGGTCGTTCCCGGGCAGGCAGTGAGCTACACGATCGTCGTGAAGAACAACGGCACTGGCTCGAACCTCGTCGAGAACGCCGTGGTCAGCGATCCGCTTCCGGCGACTTTGGTGAATGCCACCTGGACCTGCGTGGCGAGCTCGGGTTCGGTGTGTGACGCAGCCTCGGGAACCGGGTCGCTCAACACGACGGTCGACCTCGCCCAGAACGGCACCGCGACCTTCACCGTGAATGCCACGGTGGATCAGTCGGCCGTAGGTTCACTTACGAACGTAGCAACGGTGACCCCACCGGTTGGCGTGACCGACACGGTGGCGACCAACAACAGTGCGACCGATACCGACACGCTCACGCCGCGAGCGGATCTGTCGATCACCAAGACCAACAACGTGTCGAGCCTCGTTCCGGGCTCACCCGTCACCTACACCGTGGTCGCGTCCAACGCCGGACCGTCGGCGGTCACCGGCGCTCTCGTGACCGACGCCCCGCCCGCCGCGTCGGGAACGATTGCCTGGACGTGCGTGGCCTCGGCCGGCTCACTCTGTCCGGCGTCGGGTTCCGGCAACATAAGTGCACTCACGAGTCTGTTGACCGGCGGAGCAGCGACGTTCACCATCACCTACACGGTGGCCGCCGACGCCGCCTTTGTGCCGGCCGCGATCACCAGCCTGCGCAACGACGCCATCGTCGCGGCGCCGACGGGGGTCACCGACCCGGTTCTTACCAACAACTCGGCCTTCGACGCGGATCCGCTCACGGCACAAGCTGATCTGGTGCTGACCAAGACGCACACACCGGCCAACATCGTGCCGGGCGCGCCGGTCACGTACACGATCACCGTGACCAATCCTGGTCCGTCGGTCGCACCGTCGGCGTCGGTTTCCGACACGCTGCCGGCCGGCTTCACCGTGTCGTCGATCACCAGCACCACATGGTCGTGCGCG
>JANLQX010000086.1:0-6872 GCA_031368095.1 Actinomycetes bacterium
CCGGAGGGTACGACGTTTCAAGACCCGCGACGCAGCCTTTCGTCGGATCAATCAGTGCGAGGTGTGAGTCGGTCCGATCGAACACCGTCTTCCAGGTCGGCGGTTGCACGCCGAGTTCACGGAGCTCGATCATTGCCGTGCAACCGACCAGGCCGCTGAGTGGATCGACCCTGACCTCAAGCTGGCCGCGGACGAAATCGGTAGCAACCTGCACCGGTCCCGATGGCGATCCGACGCTGAACGAACCTTGCGCTATATCGACCGTTTTCCACCGCAGATCCCAATCAAGTTCGAATCGCCCGACCACATCGAGATCGAGGAATATCTCGTGGCCAAGATCGATCGTGTGGCGCGAGGCTGTCGGCATGGCCCCACAGTAGGACCATCAGGTATGCGCATTCCTGTCCGCGTCGGAGTACGTTCATTAGGGCCGATTCACCCGTCGTCGGAGACTGAGGAGAAACCATGAGCGCCCACGTGTTTCCGGACCTTTCGCACCTGTGGAACGAGCTCCCGGCGGAGGTGGCCGGCGCAGTTCTGAAGGACCCGTCGGTGCTGACACACGTGTTAGCCGACGCCCTGCATGTGATGTTCCCAAAACTTGACCTCGTCTACATCGAACATGTGGTCGTCGGCGCCATGCTCACCAGTCTTGCCATCGATCAGCGGCCACTGCTGCCGATGCTCGATGCGGCCTACTTCAGCAAGTCCGGCGCGCTTCCGCACTTCCTCTGGGGTCTGCTCTACGACGCGTGGGCACCGGAACCCGCTACCGGTACGAGCGTGTTCATCACGGGCTACGCCGACCGCAACGTCGCCACCGAGGCCGATCCTCACCCCCCGTCGAACCTTCGCAAACGGATCTATTGGTCGGCCGTCACGCCGGACCTTTTGCCGACCTACGACGCGAAGATCACCCCATTCTTCGATGCACTTCTCGGCCCGTCCAACGAGAACAAGCCGCTCATGGCGCTGTACCTCGACTCGTACTACCGAGACCTGTACTGGAATTTGCACCTCGGCGTGACAGGCACTTCCGTGCCATCGTTCGCGCAAGAGATTGGACAGAGCTTCAACATTGTGCTCGCCAATGCCACCCCGACCATGCCACTCGTGCACGACAACTACATCCAGGTCCGTGCACTTCGCCCGCAACTCAACGCGTGGCTCACCGAACAGATCAAGCGGCTCGCGTCGAATCCCGACCCATCCACGCTGGTCCACCATTGGCTGCACAACAGTGCGCTTGGCACCGACCCCAATTTTCGCTCGATCGACATCATGTTTGAGTGCTTCCATGACTTCGTTGCGTTGAGTCAGTGGGGCAACATGATTTACAACACCATCAAGCTCTTGAACGTCGATGACGGTTCCGCCGAAATCCGAGCGGCGTTCACGACGGCAATGCAGTCGACCGCCAACGCCTCTGGTCCGTTCGATGCGCTTGATCGATTCATCATGGAGCTGTTCCGATTCATCAATCCAAACAGTGCGAGCATCTCGACGTTCGAGGATCCTCCGCTCGCCAACTCCCCGTTCGAGCAATACCGCTATGTGTTTACCGTTCACGCTTCCGCGAGCGCCTACGACCTTCACTGGACGAACCCCGCGGCGTTCGATCCGGATCGTTTTCTCACTACACCGTTGGCCGCAGCCAACAACGAGATGCGCTCATCGTCGATCGGCTTCGCGCAGTGTCCGTTCGGCCAGGAGAGCTTCGCGGTCCGCGACGGCCGCCCGATCGACGTCACCAACAGCGTGTTCGGCACCACCTATCCAGTCGTCGACGGGGTCGACACAGCCATTTGCGACTATGCGGGATATGCCCCGTTCGGGTTCGGCTACCGCCGCTGTCCCGGTGAGCTCCTGAACGTGCGCGTGATGCGTGACTTCCTGCAAATCGTCTGGGATCAGAGGATCGAATTTACCAAGTTATCGATCAGCGATCCTCAGCAACAGCCGGTCGGCCCACTCTCCGTCGTCCCGGACATCTACGGGTTTCACCGTGTTGCGGAGCGGGTGTAGTTGCGCGGTTTTACTGGCCGGGCAGGCGAATCGATTGGGCGTGATTGAAGATGTTGTTCGGGTCCCATCGGGCCTTGACCTGCTGCAGTCGCGGGTAGTTTTCCTTAAAATAGAGTCCGGCCCAGTCGTCGAGGTCGGCGTCGCAGTAGTTGACGTAGCAGCCGTCCATGACGCTGTCAGGGAGGGGGCCTGAAGGTCCGTACATCGCCGCGTAGAAGTCGCGGATCCAGGCGAGGTTGTGGGCATCGTCATCGGCTTCGGCCCAGTACGTCTGATACTGCAGCTTCATGATCGAGGAGCGTTGCGCCATCGCTGTGGCATCCGGCGCAACTGCGTTGACCGCCCCGCCATAGGAGTCGACTTGCAGGAGGGCCGACGAGTTGCCGGGGTAGGCCTCAGAACTGACGGTGAGCCACTGCCACATCGCCGCAATCTGGTCGTCGGGGAACTCGTCGGTCATGTACGCCGACTTGTACTTGCCTCGCTGATTTGCGCCTGACGTGTTCTCCGTCTGCGTGATCTCCAGCCAGGGCATCTGGCGTGCTTGTTCGTGCGACTGGATGAAGTGATGACCGGCGATTCCGGCGATCGGACGCGCTCGAGAAACCCGTGTCGGGTCGATGCCGTCTTGCATCGCAGCAAGGAACTCGTCGAGTGGGCCGCGGTCGGCGTCGGCGTGCTGCACCGTGAGCGCGATCTGATGGCCGGCAACCCGACGGAGGTGGAGGATGGCGAACAGTGGAGCGAATCGACTGACCGGCTCGCTGTTGTCCCGGAAGAAGCGTCCAAAATTCTGGATCAGCCGGACAAACAGATCCTCGTGGTTGCGGAGCTCGGACCAATTCCACGCCAGCGTCGCCAGCCAGGCCGATGGCGGCGCCGTCGGCAGATGTTTGAAGATGAACTTCGTGATCACGCCAAAGTTGCCGCCGCCGGCACCGGTATGTGCCCAGAACAGTTCTCGATCCTCAGCGCTTGTGCTGTCGCGGCCGACTCGGATCAACTCGGCTCGGCCTGTTCGGACGGTCACCAACTCAACCGCATCGAGCCAATCGACGGTGAGGCCATGGAGGCGTGACAAAAGGCCGTAGCCGCCACCGGAGATGTGGCCGGCGGCCCCGACCGAGTAGCACGAACCGCCGGGAAGCGTTACTCCGTAACGTCGATAGAGGCCGTTGATCATGTCCCAGTTGGTAGCCCCGCTCTCGACGAAGTAGCCGCCCGTGGCGAGGTCGACGCCGACCCGATTCATCATCGACACGTCGATGATGACGCCGTCGGTCACCGACGACCAGCCCTCGTAACAATGGCCGCCGCTCCGCGCTACCGGCCGAAGCCCATCGTCGAGGCAACGCTGAACGACGCGAACCGTCGCTTCGGCATCCTCAACGATCTCCACGAACTGCGGTGTTCCCTCGAAGCGCTGGTTGAAACCACGCACGAGCGTCGCATAGCGCAGGTCATTTCTCTCGACCCGATTCCCGCGAATATCCGTCGTCATGTCGCGCCTCCTGGTTGTGGGAATCGCATCGTAGGCCGGTCGCCCGAAAGGGAAGGGGCCACGCGGCCATGCCCGACCAGCGGGTCTTGTCCGGCCCGGTCGGACGCCGACCCAGCTACTGGCGGTCGATTGTTTGAGTTGGTTCAGACGCCGTCGCCTTTCGAGTTCGTGCCGCCAGGTAGCGAAGAACGTACGCGACGCCGGAATGGTCGTGGCGGAGTGATCGCGGCGTAGCCATCAGGTTGGTTTTTAAGGTTCGGTAGGGAGGTGGTCCAGAGCGCGCTGAGCGGAACGGCAGCGATCCGGTCGTCAAGCTCGACAACAGCTTGGCCGCTGTGGAGCACCACCCCTCCAACGAAGTTCTCGCCGAGTTCGTCGCGTAGCCAGATGAGGTGTCGTGCGTCCTCACGCGTTGGCGCCGCGCCCGCCTTCACTTCGATACCGAAGAGTCGGCCTCGGCCGAGATCAACGACGAGGTCGACTTCGTGTCGCCCGCCCTCAACCCGGAGGTGATGCAACCCACGCCGGGGCGACGCGACCGTCAGCTCAGCTCGAAGTTGCATCGCCGCAAAAGCATCGAACCAACGGCCGCGGAGATCTCCGTCGTGGATGATCTCGTTCTCGCTCACGTCGGCCGCAGCGGCTGCCAGCGCCGTATCGACCAGGTAGCGCTTGCCCCCTTTGGTGAGTCGCTGCAGTCGATTCGACGTCCAGGCCGGAACGATGTCGAGCACCGCCAAATTCGTGAGCGCTCGGTCATAGGCCGACGCTGTTTTCGCGTTGATGTCGGCGTCTCGGAACAACGACGCGTCGGTGGGCTGCCCGGCCAGGTTGAGCGCGAGCGTCGTTACGTACCGCCGCAACCGGACCGGATCTCGGGGCGTGCCGATCGACTCCACATCACGGGTGACGAGGTCTTCGAGGTAGCTGTCGAACCAGAGGCGACGCTGGCGAGCGGTGCGTTCGGTAAACGCCAGCTCGGGGAACGAGCCGCGCATGGCGAGGCGCAGGTAGGCGTCGATGTCGAGAGTCGGTAATCGCGTCGGGACGGCATCGAGCCAGCCGTCGCAGAGCCGGGTGACGAGGTCCTCGCCCCCGACCTCGCCGGCAACCTCTCGCTCGGCGAGTGGGTGCATCGCAACGCGCACGACGCGTCCCGTCCCGGCCCACGTCGACAGCTCCGTCGTCACCCGGATACTCCCGGTGAGAAGAAACTGTCCGGGCGTCCGGTCACGGTCAACGCAACGCTTCACGGCGGCCAACACTTCCGGCACCTCCTGCCACTCGTCCAGCAGCAGCGGGCGGCCCGCACGTCGGAGCGCAGCATCCGGGTCGGCACGGTATGTGGCAGCGACGTCGGGAATGTCGAGACGGTCGACCTGAGCTGCCAGGCGAGCAGCAGTGGTCGTCTTGCCCGTGGCCCGAGCACCTACCACCATCACTGCCGCGAACGCCGCCGTGGCATCGCTGAGAAGTGGATCGACAAGCCTCGGCCGATAAGGATCGACGTTCCGGTCCACGAGACAACGATACCAGTCTTACGCGAAGAGCAGTACGTGTTTCATGCAGATTGTAATACCAGAACTCCACACCTGATCGTCGACGGAGTGCGCAACGGGTCGCGAACAGGCGACGGGCGAGCGCCGAACGGTTTGGCTCCCGTATGACAGCCTCGCTGGCACCGACTTCTCCGAGATCTCTCTGGCAATCCGTGCCACTGCAGGTTCGACGCGACCAGCCGGCCGGGTCGGTTTCGCGCGACTCGAGCCGCACATCGACGGCCACCGTGCGGACCGCTCAGCAGCCCATCATCTTGTGGACGGCTAGACAGAACTCGGGCCATCTCGCGGCGTCTACCTGACCACATTTGCGGCCGAGAGCCGACCGGTGGAGCAGCATGGTGTTGTCGAGGTTGGCGACGCTGCCTTCACGAACACCCTCCTCCGAACCCATTGCAACCTCGGTCGCGAGGCCCCGCGCCGTCGACGTGATGGGGGCGACCACAACAGCGTGCAACCGGTTCGCCACCCGCGATCGCGTTAAAACGACGACAGGACGGATTTTGTCGTTCGGAACTTCGGCCCACCAGACCTCGCCGTTGGCCATCGCGCTATCGACGTTTGCGCGCCGCAAAGAGCGCCACGACATCATCGGGAACGGAACCTTCGTAGTCGTCGAGCGGCGAGGCCTCGGCCGGGCAACCGGTCGGAAGACCAGCGAGGTCGTCGTCCCATTGGTATGGCTGCTCGCTGAGCGCCCTGTCTTCGACCTCGCGCTCAGCGCGTTCAAGAAGAGCGCTCAGGGCGAGATCGATGAGTTCAGAATCCGGGAGACCGGTCTGGCGGCGAGCCGACGCAAGCCAGTCCTGATTCACCGTAGTTGAGATCCTCGTGCGCATGGCACGAACCATAGCACGAGGCATGCCACGTGACGGCCGAACTCGCCGGTCCCCGTTCGGAAGGATTCGAAACCTAACCTTCTGATCCGTAGGCCGAATTTCGAGGTACGCGACGGGGTCCGATGGGTACCATTCATGGCCGTTGAGCTGCGGTTTCGCATTCGACGGCGACGAGCGGAATCGGGCGCGTATCGGACGAATCGATACATTTCCGATACATCGACGTTGGTCGATTCAACCTTCTGACAGCAGCGGAATCGGACATCGCTATGTATCGAAAATGTATCGGCCATGAGCGGTATGAAATCTCACACCGAGCTTGCAGGCACATCATGAGTGGGTGCGAATCCATTCATTCGGTAGGTATCGGTTCGGTTGCTAGTGGCGCGAGCCGCATTGGACGAAGACCCGCCTGCCGAGCACGAATCAACATGTTGGTGTCGTTGGACACGAGGATCACTTCCTCGCCGACGAGCTGCTCCAAGGCGACTGACCGAGCGACGTTTTCCGCATCGTTGACGTTCAACCGATGGTGGAGAAGGGGATCGGGTAGAACTTCGATCGTGACGTCGCAGCCCTCGCCGCAATCGGGAAGAACAGCACGGTCGTGTTCAAGAAGCAATTCGAAGAGGCGAAGCGTGTCCCGAATTCTCCATCCCTTCTGGCCACCGTCTCGCTTGTCACGGCCAGCCGCCACCCCAGCGCGTCCAGTTCATCCAGAACTATGAGTGGGACGACTCCGTACGCAACGTCATCCGTCCCTTCACGTCGCAGGCGAACGACGCCGCACCCATCCCTCCACCAGTCGAGGAAACCACCTGATTCTTGTCGTCGTAAACGAACGAGATCGAGCCATCATCCCGATTAATCGAAATGAGACGCCCTGCGCCATCACGACCAAACGCCCGAGTCGCCGACGTCACACCAGTCCCGGCCCCGCTCGCCGAT
>JANLQX010000097.1:0-14227 GCA_031368095.1 Actinomycetes bacterium
CCCGAGATACGGCGGCGACCGGTTGCTCCATCCGTGGGAGCGGACCTTCGGGGATTGGCGCGCTATCGGAGAGTTGGCCGAGCGCCTTCGGCTCCCGTGACGGTACGCTCGCCGATGATGCGACGTACCGGTGATGACCGCATTCTCACTGTCCCGAACGTGATTTCTCTCGGTCGCCTGGTCCTCATTCCGGTGTTCGTCTGGTTGCTCCTCGGACGCCACGATCGAACGTCGGCGGTGCTCCTGCTCACTGCCCTCGGTGCGACCGACTGGGTCGACGGCTATATCGCCCGGCATTTCGATCAGGGCTCAACGCTGGGAAAGGTCATCGATCCGGTCGCCGACCGTCTTCTGCTGGCGACCGGAATCGGCGCCATTCTGATTGACGGGTCCGTGCCTCGGTGGCTCGGAATCGCGGTGGTGGCCCGAGAAGTCTTGGTGTCGATCGCGGTGGTCGTCATTGCTGCCATGGGAGCGCGTCGGATAGATGTGCAATGGGCCGGGAAGGCGCAGACCATGGGTTGGATGATCGCGTTCCCGTTGTTTCTGGCGGCTCGGGCAGGCTTTTCGTGGAGTCGTTGGGCCGATGACGCGGCCTGGGTCGTGACCATTCCCACACTGGTGTTCATGATTTATGCCACCGTCACGTACGTTCCGATCGCCCGTTCCGCACTCGCCGACGGACGCGCTGCGCGGGCGGCCGCGCACCTCGCTCATTGACCGAGTGATGCGTGACGGACCGAGGGCCGTTCAGTAGGGTGCACGTATGCAGATACCCGGTGATTTGCGGTACTCGGCCGATCACGAGTGGGTCCGGGTCGAAGGCAATCGCTACCGGGTCGGCATCACCGACTATGCCCAGGACGCACTTGGCGACGTGGTTTTTGTGCAACTACCCGAGGTTGGGACTGGCGTGGCGTCGGGCGAATCGATCAGCGAGGTCGAATCGACCAAGTCGGTGAGCGACATCTATGCCCCGGTCACCGGTCGCATCGTCGAGGTCAACGATGCGTTAGCGACAACGCCCGAGTTGCTGAACGCTGATCCCTACGGGGCGTGGTTGTTCGTGATTGAAGTGGACGGCGACGAGACCACCGGGTTACTTGACGCGTCGGCCTACCAGCTTCTGCTCGAGGGCTGAAACGATGTCCGACGACGGAGTGTTTTGTACGCAGTGCGGGCACCGCAACGCCGCCGCCGCCAACTTCTGTTCGGCCTGCGGTTCGCGAGTTGGTCTCGGATCCGGGGCCGACGACCTTACGCTCACCTTGCATCCGCTCTCCCCGGAAGGTGAACCGGGCGACCGAGACGTGGTCGTGCGCGTTGACGCCGACGGTCCGCCCGTCTTGATTCTCGAGCGTGGCTCCGATGCGGGTTTGACCTTCGCACTCAGTTCTGAGGTCACGACGGCCGGTCGCAACCCCGAATGCGAGATCTTTCTCGACGACATCACGGTGTCGCGCAAACACGCCGTGATCCGCCACACATCGGGGGGATACGAAATTCGTGACGAAGGGTCCCTCAACGGGACCTACGTGAACGGCGAGCGGATTTCGTCGACCACGTTGCACTCCGGCGACGAGGTGCTCATCGGAAAATTCCGGCTGCTGTTCGCCGACGCGAATGACTCGCGCCGGATCAGCACGTGACCTCCGTCGACGGGGGAGGCCCAACCACACCGGAGATCCGTCCCGGTCGCACCTACCTGTCGATCGGCGAGGTTCTCGAAGCGTTAAAGGAGAGCTTTCCCGACGTCACGATCAGCAAGATCCGGTTTTTTGAAGGGCAGGGGCTGCTCGTGCCGGAGCGCACGCCGTCGGGCTACCGGAAGTTCTATCCGGCCGACGTGGATCGCCTTCGGATCATCCTCTCCGAACAGCAGGAGCGATTCGTCCCGCTCTCGTCGGCCCGCTCCGTCGCCCAGTACCAGGCAACGTCAACCTCGGTTTCGTCGCCTCGCCCTCCGTCTCCGCCCGATGAGTTCTTCGTCCCCGACGACGAATCGAGCCACGGCGGAGGCGCCGGCTCCTCGGTCGACGCCCGGTTCTTGCGGGCCGACCACGACCACCACGACCACGACCACGACGGTATCGACGGCCCGCATGACTACGAGGACAGCGATCTCGGGTCGGACCGACACCCGTCAGGCCGAGGATTCGGACGCACGCGAGCCGACGCAACGCCCGATGCAGCGTGGCGCCGACCAACGGTGGTGCCTGCTCTGCGTCCGGTCCGCGTCCCAATCCCTGTCCCGCCGGAAGGCGTCGCTACGCATGACGTCGTGGAACCGACGTCTCCAGCCGGGCCAGCGCGGCGAACATGGTCGAGCGATGCCGAGGTCAGCTTCTCCGCCGACGAAGTGGCGGCGGCCGCCGGGGCGTCGGCCGGGTTGCTCGACGACGCCGTGCGCCAGGGCTTTGTTCGGGGTCGCACGGTCCTCGGCGACGTGTCGTTCGACGACGGCGACCGCCGCATCCTGGCGTCGTTGGCCACCTTCGCCGCCCACGGGCTCGACCCTCGACATGTCCGGGTGTTTCTCCACGCGGCGCAACGCGAAGCCGACCTCTATGTCCAGGCCACCCTGCCCTTGCTCCGACGCCGACCCCAGGCGGGCGTGAGCGCCGACGATCCGTTCCGCCGGTTCGGAGCTTTGGAGTCAGCCGGCGACGAGCTCCGGTCAGTGGTCGTCCACCGGGCCCTTCGCTCCGCCCTCGAGGGCACCCCGGGGCCGACCGGCACGCGCCCGTGAATCGTTGGTAGACCCGCCGGCGGGATCGACTTTGCGTCGCGGACAGTATCCTTACCAGTCGTGGTCGAGCTCCGAATTGTTGATGTGCGGGTGCACGAAAGCACCAGGTCGCCCTACGTCGAACTCCGTCCGCTGGGCGACGCCGACCGGCTGCTGCCGATCTTCATCGGAATGGCTGAGGCGGCGGCCATCAAGCGTGCTCTGGAAGAGCGGTTGCTCCCTCGTCCGCTGACCCACGAATTGTTGGCCTCGATCATTCCGACGTTCGGGGCACGGCTGGATCAGGTGGTGATCACCGAATTCTCCGAGCAGATCTTCCTCGCCGAAATGCATTTTTCCCTGGGCGAACGACGAGAAATCGTGCCGTGTCGGCCGTCCGACGCGATTGCCGTGGCGATACGTCTTGGCTCTCCGGTGTTTGCCAACGATGCCGTAATGGACGAATGCTCCGTGAGTGAGAACGACACTTCCGTCGAAGGTGTCGACGCCAGCAACAATCCCGATGAGCTGGTCGAAGAGTTCAATCGCTTCCTGGATACCTTGAATCCGGAAGACTTCGGAAGCGAAACGCCGTAGATCTGGGCGCCGCGTTCCTACGCGCGCTGAAGAGTTGTTGACGCCGCCGGGCGTCGCTCGTAGAGTTCCAGGGCTGGAACTACGGCCGTGTCGTTCAGGTCCCGAAGTTTGTGGTCCAGCCCTCAGGAGAAGAGACACGCTCATGCAAGAAGGTTTCCGTGGCCCGCAGGTGTGCTCGATCGTCGGCATCACCTATCGCCAGCTCGACTACTGGGCTCGGACCGATCTCCTTCGACCATCGCTGGCCGATGCCAAGGGCAGCGGCTCGCAGCGCCGGTACTCCTACCAGGACCTCGTGGAGCTCAAGGTCATCAAGCAGCTCCTCGACGCCGGGATCTCGTTGAAGGCGGCCCGCACCGCCGTCGAATATCTACGGTCGAATCTGGGCGAGCACATTGGCTCGGCCCGGCTGGTGCTCTCGGGCGATCACCCGATCCTGGTCCGCGACGACGGGCAGCTCATCGACTTAGTCCGCCACGGACAGGGCGTTCTGAACGTGGTGCCACTCGAAGGTTTGGTTCAGCAGCTCGATGCCGCCATTCACCAGTTCCGCCCCTCCGAAGCTTCGCTTCGTTCCACGACCGTCGACACCACAGGTACCCCCACCGCCACTTCCGCCGCCGTCGGCGAATAGGCGTTCACCGACGTCGGTGGTTCGATGAGCGAGCCGCACGAGGCGTTGCGACGCACCGCCCTCCACGACCGCCACGTGGCCCTCGGGGCGAAGATGGTGGGCTTCAGCGGGTGGGAGATGGCTCTGTCCTATCCGGCGGGAACGGTGGCTGAGCACCGGGAGTGCCGGTCGGGCGCAGTGGCTTTCGACGTCTCGCATCTCGGCACGGTTCGAGTGGAGGGGAGCGGGGCGCCTGCCGCCCTGCAGTCCACTTTTACCAACGACCTCACCAAGATCGGCCCCGGGCGGGCGCAATACACCCACCTGCTCGACGCGTTCGACGGGTCCGTCACCGACGACATCATCGTGTGGTGGCGGGCCGCCGAGAGCTTCGACGTGATGCCGAACGCCTCGAACACCGACCGAGTCACGTCAGCGCTTTCTGGGTTCCACGACGCCGTGGTGACCGACGTGACCGAGGGCCGCACGGTCGTGGCGGTGCAAGGTCCACGGGCGCGTGACTGTCTCGCCGTGGTGGCTCCAGGAGCAGCTGAGGTCGGCCGATTCCGCGTGGCGTCGTTCGTTTTCGATGGGGTCGAGTGTGCCGTGGCTGGCACTGGGTACACGGGAGAAGACGGTGTGGAATGCGCCGTGCCGAACTCCGTGGCCGGTGTCTTTTGGGATGCTCTCCTGGCCGCTGGTGTCCGGCCCGCCGGTCTCGGGGCCCGAGACACCCTTCGCCTGGAGGCGGCTTTGCCGTTGCACGGCCACGAATTGGGCCCGGGCATCACGCCTCTGCAGGCGGGCCTTGGGTGGGTCGTGGCGTGGTCCAAGGGGGAGTTCCGCGGCCGAGCGGCACTGCGGCGGGAATTCGAAGCGGGCGTGCCACGTCGGCTGGTCGGGGTCGCGCTGGCAGGTCGACAGCCCGCCCGCGAGGGAGCGTCGCTCCATCGCGTCGGATCGGAGACCGTCTTGGGCACGGTGACCAGTGGGAACTTCTCCCCGACGCTTGACCATGCCATTGCGCTCACGCTGGTCAGTAACGACGCGCCGCTCAAACACGACGAGCCGGTCGAACTCGATGTGCGCGGCCGCCGCCTTCCTGGTCGCGTGGTGGAGCTCCCCTTCGTCGCCAAGAAACGCTAGGCCGGTTCGACTAGTCGAAGAGGTCCGGCTGCTCGCGGGTGATGCGAGCAAAGAGCGGCTGGAAACTGAACCATCCGGCCGTGTGGCTGCCGACCTGGCCCATGGTGTGGCGGGCCATCTCGTCGCCGATAGCTATCGGGGTTCCGGCGGCGTCGGCCAGAAGCTGGGCCTGGCAGGAGCGCTCCATGGTGACGAACCACCACACGGCCTCTTCCACGCTGTGGCCGACGGTGAGGAGCCCGTGGTTACGCAGGATGACGGCCTTGCGCTCACCGAGGGTATAGGCGATCCGCTTTCCCTCTTCGGTGTCGAGGACCACTCCGGTGTAGTCGTCGAACAGGGCGTGATCGTCGAAGAACGCGCACGCATCTTGGGTCAGCGGGGCGAGGAGCTTGCCGAGGGAGGAAAATGCCTTCCCGTGGAGCGAGTGCGAGTGCGCGGCGCCGACCACGTCGGGTCGAGCGGCGTGCACCTCGGAATGGATGGCAAACGCCGCCTGGTTCAGGGGCTGGTTTCCTTCGACGATCTTCCCGTCGTGGCGGACGAGCATCAGATCGCTGACTCGTATGTGACCGAAGTGCATGCCGAACGGATTGACCCAGAAATGGTCCGTGAGCTCCGGATCTCTCGCCGTGATGTGGCCGGCGACCCCCTCGTCGAAGCCAAATTTGGAGAACAACCGAAAGCCCGCCGCCAACACCTGCTTGCGGTGGATGCGTTCCTCGTCGACGCTTCGGGCGACCGACTGGCCAACTCGTCCAGCCGAGCCTCCGGACATCTTCTCAATGAGCGTTTCGTCGGCAGTCGTCATGGGGTCCCCCTGGGCGCGTGGTGTACGACGGACGTTACCGCCCCGGCCCGGCGGCGCGTAGAACAGCATCGCTGAGTGGTGGCCAGCAATCGAGGGACCACGAGCCGAACTCTCGGTCGGTGAGGCACACCAAGGCCACCGGCCCCCCGCCGGCGAGAGGGTCGACCCACAGGAACGTGCCGCTCCCGCCAAAATGGCCGAAGGTGGCGGCACTGTTGTCGGTGCCCGTCCAATGGGGCGATTTGTCGCCCCGGATTTCGACCCCCAGCCCCCACGGACATGGGGAGAAACGCCCGACCCCCGGTACCACTCCAGCCAGAAGGGGAAACTGCACCGACGTGAATGCGTCGAAGGTCGACGGCGCGACCAGGGAGGGGCGGACGAGCTCGGCGGCGAAACGGGTCAGGTCGTGGACGTTTGACCAAACGTCTTTGGCCGGCGAGCCACGCAACGCGCTCGATGTCATTCCGAGGGGTCGGAAGACTGCGTCGTCGAGATACTGCGAAGTCGACATGCCCGCTCGCTCGGCCAGAAGTGCCCCCACGAGGTCGAACCCGGTGTTGGAGTAGATGCGCCGTTGCCCCGGAGGTCCGAGGCGTTCGGGCGTGTCGAAGGCGTACCCGCCAGCGTGCGAAAGGAGATGGCGTGCCGTCAGCTGGTCGGGCACCGGCCGGCCGTTGATGGTGAGGATCGGCTCGTCGAGATCCAACGTGCCTTCCTCCACGGCGATCATGCAGGCGTAGGCCACCAATGGCTTGGAAACCGAGGCGATACGGACCACGCGGTCGATGTTTCCGACCGTCACCGGTTCCTCGCCATCGGCGAGAACGCAGGCGGATACGAATCCGACCTCCCAGGCGGCGGTTGGCGAAAGCGCACCAGCAATCGCCACTCTTGCGGCCATGGGTCAGGCGCGAAGGTCGATACGAAGAACGAGGACCCCGTCTTCGAACTCGGCCTGGGCGTCGCCGATCATTGCGAAATCCTGAAAGTCGAGTTGCATGCGATCCTTGAACCGGACGCGTTCGGCTCCTTCAACGGGGGGCATTGGGCGACTGCGGACAGCCCGGGCCCGCTCCTTGAATCGTTCGGTGAAGGCAGCGAGGTCCAAGGTGTCAGCCATTCGCTTCAGGTTACGTGCCACGACTGTTGGTGACGAACGACACCTTTGTCGTTTCGCGTCGAGAAGAACCAGTCCACGGAGTAGCATGTACGCCCGATACGACCAAGACCGTTTGCGCACACTGCAGGAGAGATCTCGTGAAAAAGGGCCGTCATCGTCGCTTCGAAGAAGCGAGAGCAATGAAGCGCGTGTCCCTACTGCCAGTGTCGGAGCCGTGCGTTGAGTGCGGCGCGGGCGCCGACGAGAAATGTGCCTCCTGGTGCCTTGCTCGGGTCCTCGATGATGAGGACGGCGCCACCGACGATGAGTTCGATGGCGACGACTTCGATGGTGAAGGTGAGCTCGACGAGCCCGCCCACCAAGCATCGGCTTCGTAGCGGGCACGCTCTTGGGTTGTGCCGCCTTCGGGCGGCACGACACCGCAACACCCTTACCGGCGCCTCGGCGTCCTCAACTACCGGATCGCCATGACCATGTCTTCAACCCTTTCGTCCGACGCGCCTTCGCCGGCCAGCGTCACCGCGCACTTGCGCAACCTCGCCATCGTCGCGCACGTCGACCATGGAAAGACCACCCTGGTCGACGCCATGCTCCGCCAAACCGGGGCGATGAGTTCACGCGACTCGACCGATCGGGTCATGGATTCCAACGACCAGGAGCGCGAGCGGGGCATCACCATTTTCGCCAAGCAGGCGTCGGTGCGGTGGACCTCGCCGACCGGTGAGTCTTTCAAACTCAATATCGTCGACACCCCCGGCCACGCCGACTTCGGCGGCGAGGTGGAGCGCGGCCTGCACATCGTCGATGGCGTGCTGTTGCTGGTCGATGCCGCCGAGGGTCCGCTTCCCCAGACCCGCTATGTACTGTCGAAGGCACTCGACCGGCATCTGCCGGTCGTCGTCGTGGTGAACAAGGTAGATCGCAGCGATTCCCGGGCCGACGAGGTTCTCGACGAGATCTACCAGTTGTTCATGGACCTCGATGCCAAGGACCACCACATCGATTTTCCGGTGGTGTCGTGTATCGCCCGTGACGGGCAGTCGATCGCTGGCGTCGGCGTGCCGGCTGAGACCGACGACCTCACCGCGTTGTTCGAAGCGATCGTCAAGACCATCCCGGCGCCCTCGGGTGATCCCGACGGTCCGCTGCAGGCCATCGTCAACAACCTCGACGCCTCGGACTACCTCGGCCGCCTGGCCATTGGTCGGGTCCAGCAGGGCACCTTCCGACGGGGGGAACTCACGGCGCTCTTCGGTGCCGAGCCAGCCGCCGGCTACCCGGGCGGCGTCGTCGTCAAGAAGCTCTCGGGCCTGCTGGCCTTCGATGGTCTGAAGCGCGTCGAAGTTGACGAGCTCGGCTGTGGCGAGTTGTTCGTCGTGTCGGGCTTCCCGGAAGTCGAGATCGGCGACACGTTTGGAACGCCGGGTATCTCCGAGCCGCTGGAGCGCCTCTCCGTCGACGAACCAGTTCTCGCCATGACGTTCGGCGTCAACACTGCGCCGACCGCGGGCAAGGTCGGCAAATACGTCACTTCACGCCATATTCGTGATCGGCTGACCAAAGAGGTGCTCGGCAACGTCTCGATCCGTCTGCGCGACACCGAGTCGCCCGACATCATCGAAGTGGCCGGCCGTGGCGAGCTTCAGTTGGCGGTGCTGATCGAGCAGATGCGCCGTGAGGGTTACGAGCTGCAGGTGAGCCGTCCCGAGGTCATCACCAAGATGATTGACGACAAGAAGCACGAACCGTTCGAAGAGGTCACCGTCGACGTGCCCGACGAATACGTGGGCGGCGTCACCCAGTCGTTCGCCCCGCGCAAGGGCCAACTGGTCGACATGGCTCCGGGCGACACCGGCCGCACGATCATGCGCTTCGATGCGCCGTCACGAGGCCTTCTCGGTCTGCGGTCTGAGCTGATTACGAACTCGCGTGGTACGGCATTGATCCATCAGCGTCACGCCGGATTCGTGCCGTGGGTCGGTGACCTACCTGGTCGTCTTGGCGGGGCGATGATTGCTGACCGGGCCGGCCAGACCACGGGGTATGCGCTCGACAACCTCCAGTCGCGCGGGCAGTTCTTCGTCGATCCGCAAGAAGAGGTCTACGAGGGCATGGTCGTGGGGGAGAACGCGCGCAACGAAGAAATGGTCATCAATGTCGTTCGCGAGAAGCAGAAGACCAACATCCGGACCCACGCCCACGACGACGCCGTGAAGCTGCCGCCCAAGCGCGAAATGACGCTCGAAACGGCCATCGAGTTCATTACCGACGACGAGCTCGTCGAAGTCACCCCGGTCGCCGTCCGCGTCCGCAAAAAATTCCTGAAGGAAGAAGACCGGCGCCGCTTCAAGCGGTAAACATCGCCGAAGCGAGAGAGGTTGCCCCCATATTTGTGGGTGCGGTACCTCGAAGCGTCGCTTCGAGGTGAATCGCGTGGAGCACCGGACTACTCGGACCACGGGATGCTCACATCGTCTTCACCTGGATCCGTGGGTGAAGCGTGGATGCTGAAGGGGTGAGGAGCTTGAAGGTTTGCCATCGACGGGTTCCGGCTGCGCTCGGAGCCTTCCTGCTGGTTGCCGCCACGATGCATCCAGCCGATGCTGCGGTTCGCACTGCAGCGTCGGTGAAGGAGCAGGCAGTCGCCACCACGGTGAAGAAGTCACGGGTCGTCACGAGGACGCCGACCACCAAAAAGAAGTCCGTTACCACGAAGAAGAAGTCGACGCGCCGAACCGTCGGTGCGAGGACGACCGTGGTCCCGACGCTCGTACCGGCCACAGCGGCCCCCGCTCCAGCCGCCTCGACGACCACCGTGCTGGTGAACCCGCTGCCTGTCGATCCAGCGGTGCCCGTCGCCGTAACCGTTCCGCCCACGGAACTCATCGTCCCGACGACGACCACCATCAAACCGCCTCCGACCACACTGGTCCCCGCCCCGTTTCCGGCGTCGGCCAACGCTCCGCTCCGGGCCACGGCGTCGGCGGGCGAGCCGTATCGCGGCCTGGGTACGTGGCTCGATCGGTACGACTGGACCACGCAGTGGTCGAAGAAGCCGATACCGCCGGTCACCGCCGAAAAGGTCGACCAGATGTTCAACGCCGGCGTACAAACGATCTACATCCAGGCGGCGCACTGGTCCACAACTCCTGATGTCCTCGAGCCGGAGAAGCTGCAGCCGATCCTGGACCGCGCCCACCAGCTCGGAATGTACGTCGTGGTCTGGTACCTACCGGCCTTTCAGGATGTGAATACCGACCTTCGCAAGGTTGTGGCGCTGGCCAATCTCGACGCTGACGGGATCTCGCTCGACATCGAAGAGCGCGACATCGTGAAGGACACGCCGGAGCGGACCCGGCGCCTCATTCAGTTCACCCAGGCGCTGCGAGGGCTACTTCCGGGGCGCTTCATCAGCAACAACATCATTGAGCCGACGTCTCTCGACGGGGTTCCCGGGCTGTGGACACTGCCCGACGGAAAGCCACCGTCCACCTATCCGCTGTGGTGGCGCGGTCCGTTCCCCTATGTCGAGATCGCTCCTGCCTTTGATCTGTGGATGATTCAGTCGTACTGGACCAATCGGGCCACCACGTCAGGTTGGCGCGACGGGTACCGCTATGTGGCCGAGAACATTCGGCGGTTACGGACCGTGCTCAACCGACCTGACTTGCCCGTCCACATCATTGGTGGTGTCGGCGACAAGGCTCGTGCGCTCAACGACATCAGCGGGATGCTCCAGGCCGCCCGCGAGGGCGCGTCGACGGGCCTCAGCTTCTATGACTGGCTCGTCACCGATGCGTCGTTCTGGCCGTACCTCCGAGCCTTTCGCACGCCGGGACCCGACGGTCAGCCCGATCCCCGGTTCCCCGTCGCCGTGCCACCTCCGTACATCCCCTCGCAGCCCCCGCCGGTGACGACCACGACGCTTGCGCCGCCGCCCCCGCCCCCGCCGGTGGTCGAAACGGTCCCGCCAACGAGCGTGCCGAACGTCTGACGACGCGCACCGTGCTGGGCGTACTGGGCGTACTGGGCGTACTGGGTCAGCTGAGTCGCACTGGCGCGACGGAGCTGACCGAGCAATCTGAGCTGACCCAGTAACGGAGGAATGTCGACGGCCCGAGACGGTGAGCGATACTCGTGGGGTGGGTTCCGGGCTAGGTGACGATGACGCGCTGGTGGTGGCGCTGCGGCGAGTAGTCGATCCGAAGCGGGTTCTCGTCTCGGCGTTCGAAAAAGCGCTGTACGCCAAGGATGCGTCGGCGCTGTCGCCAACAGAACCTGGTGTGGTGGTGCTTCCCGTCTCCACCGACGAGGTCCAGGCGATAGTCCGGATCGCCAACGACCATGGCCGGGCGATCACGCCGCGAGGCTCAGGAACCGGTCTTGCCGGTGGTGCGGTGCCGTTGGAGCGGCCCGTCGTGATCGTCACATCAAAAATGAACCGCGTGCTCGAAGTCGATGTCGACGAACGGACCGCGTGGGTCGAACCCGGTGTTCTCAATCTCGATCTGTCTAGGGCGGTGGCTGAGCATGGCTTGCACTACGCGCCGGATCCGTCGAGCCAGCAGGTTTGTTCGATCGGCGGCAATGTCGGCACCAACGCCGGCGGACCGCACTGCCTCGCCCACGGGGTCACAAGCGCGCATACAATTGCCATCGAGGTTGTCCTTCCCGACGGGTCGGTCTGCGTGCTCGGAAATGACGACGCCGGATACGACCTGCGAGGTATTTTCGTCGGGTCAGAAGGGACGATGGGAATCGTCACGAAGGTATGTGTACGTCTGATGGTGAATCCGCCGGCGATCCGGACGTTGCTGGCCGACTTCACCTCGATCCGCGACGCCAGCGCGGCGGTGTCGGCGGTGATCGCATCGGGAACGCTTCCGGCGGCGCTGGAGATGATGGATGCCAATTGCATCAAGGCGGTTGAGCCGTGGGCCAAGGCCGGTCTGCCCCTCGATGCTGAGGCGGTGTTGCTGATCGAGATCGAAGGAGTTCCCGAAGGAATCGAGCCGTCGGTGGCCGAGATCCGAGACAGGTGCCTGTCGAGCGGGGCCCGGACAGTCCGGGTAGCGTCCTCCGCCGAAGAGCGCGCCCTGTTGTGGAAGGCCCGCAAGTCGGCGTTCGGGGCCATCGCCAACATCAAGCCGGACTACTACCTGCATGATGCGGTGGTTCCTCGAAGTCGTCTCGTCGACGTGATGGAGAGCGTGATCGAGATTGCGGCACGCCACGACATCATCGTCCTCAACGTGTTCCATGCGGGCGACGGGAACCTGCATCCGCTTCTGGTGTTCGATGGCCGTGAGCCAGGGGTGCTCGACCGTGTCCATCAGGCCGGCGACGAGATTGTGCGGGCCTGCGTAGCGGCGGGAGGAACGCTCTCGGGTGAACACGGTATCGGCTTGGAGAAGAAGGATCTGATGCCGCTGGTGATGACCGAAGCGGAACTCGCGCACCAAGTGCTGGTTCGAACGGTGTTCGATCCACACGGTCGTTGCAATCCGACCAAGGTGCTTCCCGCTGGCGCGACCTGTGGCGAGCTACGCCGCGTCCCGGAAGGCGCGTGGGTGTAGTGGAGTATCCGGCGCTGGCGGAGCGGGTGGCGTCACCGTCGGTGTACCAGTTTGTTGAGGCGGTAGGGATGGAGGTTCCGGTTCGCGTGGTGGGAGCGAAGACACAATGGAACATTGGTAGGCGCGCTGAATATCAGCGTACTGATATTCGCGAACTTCGTGCTCCCGACGGGGTGGTCGACGTGCAGCCGTCGGAGCTCATCGTCCGGGTCGGCGCCGGAACTCCGGTAGCCGATGTGAATGTCGCACTGGCCGAAGTGGGTTTGCAATGTCCGCTCGATCCGTTGTCGCCAGAAGCGACGGTCGGCGGCGTGCTGAGCGTGGGACACAGCGGAGTTCGTCGACTCCGCCAGGGCCACCTTCGTGACACCGTGCTCGAAGCGCTCTACGTGTCGGCCGACGGTGTGCTGCGCCGGGCCGGTGCACCGGTCGTGAAGAACGTGACCGGGTTTGATCTTCCGAGACTGCTCGTCGGGTCGATCGGAACGCTGGGTCTTCTCGCTGAAGTGGTGCTGCGTTGCGGACCAATCCCCGCCGTTCGAGGGTGGTGGCGGGCCGACGGTGTTGACCCATGGTTGGTGCGCCGCTCGGTGTTCCGTCCGTCCTCGATCCTGTGGAACGGAACGTGCACATGGGTCCAGCTCGAAGGCAGCCACGCCGAGGTGCACGCCGAAGTTCAGAGTCTCGCCGGTGGACCGTGGGAGCAATGCGAGGGACCCGCCGTGCCGAGCGAACGATCGACCATCGACGCAGGACTAGCAAAGCGGCTGCGGACGGAGGAACCGACGGCAGTGTTCGGGGCGACGGTAGGAGAGTGGCTGGCCGAGATCGGCGCTGGCATAGTGCACGGCGTGACGATTGCCGCTCCGCCTCTCGCCGCCCCCGTGCTCAATCTCAACCGACGGATGAAAGACGCATTCGATCCGACCGGACGGCTGAATCCCGGGGTGCTGCCGTGGTGACGCCGCTCGGTCTTGACCCGGACCTGCTCAACGCCTGCGTGTCCTGCGGTCTTTGCCTGCCGCATTGCCCCACGTACCGGGCGACGGAGGAAGAGTCGGCGTCGCCGCGTGGTCGCATCAACGCCATGCGCGCCGTCGAGTCCGGTGCGTTGCCCGTCGACGATGACTTCGTGAACTTCATGGAGCGCTGCGTCCTGTGTCGCGGCTGCGAAACCGCGTGCCCGTCCGGCGTGCACTTTGGCGCTTTGATGGAAGACACGCGCGCTTCACTTTCTGCTTCGGGACGGATCGCGCCCCCAATCGGTCTGGCCCAAGGCCTGGGGGCGCTGCGCTTCCATCGACTCGTGCTTCTTGGCTCGTCGCTCCTGGGCATTGCGCAGCGAGTTCGACTGCTGCCGCAAACGCTGGCCGACCGCTTCGGCCTGCCCCGACGCATCCCGGTTCTTCGTCGCCGTTTGCGGCCCGACCCAGGTCCGGTCGACGCCGTGTTGTTCACCGGCTGTGTCATGGACGCCTGGCAACGATCAGTTCACGAGGCGACACTGCGGGTTATGCGGGCATCCGGCGCCACGGTCGGCCTGGCCGGCCCGGGAGCGGCGTGTTGCGGGGCATTACATACCCATGCCGGTCGTGTCGACGGGGCCAAAGACCTGGCCCGGCGAACGATCGCC
>JANLQX010000123.1:0-33503 GCA_031368095.1 Actinomycetes bacterium
GTGACACCCCAGCACAACGATCCGACGCCCACCACCTACGCGAATACGAACACGGTGGACCAACCGACCTCGACAACGAAGGGTTCCTCTGCGGACCCCACCACGCCCACGTCCACCTCCACAACATCACCCTCATCGAACTCGACAACGGCACCTGGACCACCGGGCCCGCCACCCGCTGATCTGTTTCGCCCCGGACTCCCCCAGCAGTTCCTAGACAACCGAAACCGGCCGGGCCTCGGTGATCTGGGATGCGCACGAGCCGCACGGAGTCGGCGGCGCAATGTGCAAGCGACGTGAGGAAAGGATCATGATGATTTCCCCGATGTCGGGCAAGGAGCGCATCATGACCACCACCGAGCCGTCCGATACTCACTACGACATCGAGTTCTTCTGGGACCCGGTCTGTCCCTTCGCCTGGATCACCTCGCGTTGGGTCGTGAAGGTCGCCGCCCAGACCGACTACCGGGTCGATTGGCGTTTCATCTCGCTACGCCTTCTGAACAAGCACAAGGACTACGCCACCGAGTTCCCGGCCGGCTACGAGTTCGGACACACCGCCGGTCTGCGGATGCTGCGCGTTGCGGCTGCGGTCCGCGCCGACCTCGGGCGAGAGCCGCTGGGCTCCCTGGTGACCGCCTACGGCGAGAGTTACTGGGACCAGCCGGGAAGTTCGGGAATGCGCGACCGCCTGAGCACGACCGAACACGTCGAACACGTGCTCACCAGCGCCGGTCTTCCCACCACCTATGCCGCCGCGCTCGACGACACCGGTTGGGATCAGCTCCTTGACGACGAGACCGAGCTTGCGCTCTCTCGCACCGGGCGCGACGTCGGTACGCCGATCATCACGTTCCAACCTCCCAATGGACTCTCCTTCTTTGGACCGGTCATCTCCCGCGTGCCCAGCGACGCCAACGCGCTTCCCCTGTGGAACGCGGTGACCACCCTGGCGGCCTTTCCCGGTTTCGCCGAGATGAAGCGCAGCCTCCGTGAAGTCCCGCAACTCAACGTTCTGGGCGGTACCTCCGAGGTGCCCGCCCGAGAAGACTGGAAAGGCGGCCACCGCTCCGGACATCTGCCGAGCGACCGCTAGCAACTCAGCTCCCGGGAGCATTGCCGCCTGCTCCGGCGAGGAGCCAGAGCTTGGCGTAGGCACCGTCGGCGACCACCAACTCGTCGTGGGAACCCTGCTCGACGATCATGCCGTCATCAATCACCACGACCCGGTCGGCGCGCCGGGCGGTATCAAGGCGGTGGGCGACCACGATGGTCGTTGCCCCCTCCGCCAGAACGGTAAGCGCGCGTTGTACCGTGGCCTCACTGGCGAGATCGAGCGTGGCGGTGGCCTCGTCGAGAAGCAGGAGTCGCGGACGCACCAACGCCGCCCGCGCCAGCGCAATGAGCTGACGCTGACCGGCGGCGAGCGACTTGCCCCGGGCGGACACGTAGGTGTCGTATCCATCGGGGAATTCGGTGATGAACGAGTCGGCGCCCACGAGTTCGGCGGCGTGATGCACGTCGTCGAGTGAGGCCGACGGACGACCAAAGCGGATGTTGTCGGCGATCGACGCCCCGAACAGCATCGGCTCTTGCGGCACGTAGCCGAGCATCGATCGCCACTCGTCGAGATCACATGTGCGCAAATCAACTCCGTCGACGAACACACCGCCACCGGTCGGGTCGTAGAACCGGGGCAGGAGCTTGACGATGGTGGACTTCCCAGCGCCGGTCGGCCCGACGATGGCGACGCTCTCCCCTGCGGCGATCGTCAGGTCGATGCCGCGGAGAGCTTCCCGATCGGTGCGGGCGTAGGCAAAGCGAACCCCGCGGAATTCCACCTTGACGCCACGGCGGCGACCTCCTCCAGCCGACGGAAGGGCGACCGCTGTTCCCGGCGCCGGCCGTTCGACCGTGGTCGGCTCCCGGAACAGATCGCGGAGCTTCGTCATCGCGGCGCCCGCTTGCTGCCAGGTATCGATCACCGTGGTGAGCTGCTGGATCGGCGCAAAGAGTTGGGCCAGTAGGAGCAAGAACGCCGCCAACTGGCCCGGCGTGACTGACCCATTGCGCACGAGACTCACGCCCCGCCACAGGACGAGCGCGCTGGCCACCACGCTCAGCGCATCGACCACCGGAAAATACGCCGACGCCGCTCGTTGCGCCTGCAAACGCGACCGTCGATAGTCGGCCACGATGACGCCGAACTCCTCGGCCGACCGACGTTCGCGACCAAACGCCTGGGTCACCTTGGCCCCGGCGAACGACTCCGCCAGATTCGCATTCACGCCCGAAACTCGGTCACGCACCGACAGATATGCCGCCGACGAAATACGTCGGAACCAGAGAGTGGCGAGGACCAGAACCGGGAACGTGGAGAGCGCCACGAGACCGAGGACGAGGTTGGTCGCCAACAGGAACGCCGCCACACCAATGACCAGCAGCACGTTCAACAGCAGCGCCACCACGCCCTGCTGCACCACGTTGGCAAGCGCGTCGACGTCACCGGTGACTCTCGTGAGAATACGACCGGTGAGCTCGCGTTCGTAGAAGTCGAGTCCGAGGCGTTGCAGTTGCGCGCTCACCCGCAACCGCAACCCGTAGAGGATGCGTTCGCCGACAAAGCCGATGAGAAGCGCCGAGCCGCGGCTGGCCAAGAGGCCCACGATCGTGGCCGCCAGGAACACCGCCACGGTGGTTCCGAGCGACCACCCACCGGAGCCCCGACGGGTGACGGTATCGATGCCCCGGCCGATGAGTCCCGGACCGAGCACGGTGGTGAAGGCCTCAACGACCACGAGGGTGAGTCCCCCCGCCAGCAGCGCGCGGTGAGGACGCAGTAATGCCGGCCATCTCGGCACGGAGGTATCGGCCCGGGCGTCGGCGAGTGCTTCGTCGACCGCGACCGGGGGTACGTCGGTAGCCGGAGGCAGCGACGCGAGACGCGCCAGTGTGGCCTCGGTCGGCACGACCATGAAGCCGCCGCCACCTCCGCCCCCGCCGGGACCACCGGGGCCAGGACCACTGCGCATCTCAAGCGGCTGACCGACCCGAATCGAACTTCCGGGACCGGGCGCCGGCGAGGACGCCTTCGCTACGGCGACCCGAGGCGCCGGTACCACCGTGTCGGCAGTGTCGGCCCTGTCGGCAGAGTCGGCATCGTCGGCATCGTCGCCGGTCATGAGGACGCGGTATGCCTGGCTCCGAGCCAGGAGTTCAGCGTCGGTCCCCTGGTCCAGCACCTCACCGCGACTGAGCAGAATCACCCGATCGACGAGGCTCAGCGTTGACCTTCGGTGGGCAATCACGATGGTGGTTCGGCCCGCCATGACCTTGCGCAGCGTCGCCTGGATCTCGGCCTCGGTGCGCACGTCGAGCGCCGAGGTGGCGTCGTCGAGCACCAGGACGCGCGGATCAGTCAGAAGGGCGCGCGCCAGACTCAGCCGCTGTCGCTGGCCGCCCGACAACGTGAGGCCCTGCTCCCCCACCACCGTGTCGATGCCGTTCGGAAGCGCCTCCACGAACTCGAGTGCTTCCGCTTGACGCAATGCCGTACGCACGTCGTCGGCGGTGGCATCAGGACGGCCGAAGGCCACGTTGGCTCGCACACTGGCGGAGAACAGGAACGCATCATCGTGAACCACGCCAACACGATGACGAAGCGACGTCAGCGTGACGTCGCGAACGTTGGTGCCATCGATCGTTACCGAGCCCGAACCGGTGTCGACGAGACGGGACAGCAGCAGGGTCACGGTCGACTTTCCCGACCCACTGGCGCCGACGATGCCGACCGCCTCGCCCGGAGCCACATGCAACGTGAGTCCGTTGAGAACCGGCTCATCTCGCACGAACGCGAAATGCACGTCGTCGAGATGCACCGCCCCCGGTCCAACGACGAGCTCCGCGGCCCCAGGTTGCTCGACCACCGAGGTCTGTAGATCCAGTAGCTCGTACACCCGCTCGGCCCCGGCCCGAGCCATCTGCGAAAGGGCGAACACCATGGCCGAGAACCGGATCGGGGCGATCAACTGTCCCAGGTAGGTGGCGAAAGCGACGAACGTCCCGATGCTGACGGTGTGGCGACGGACCAGTATGCCGCCGAGCAATAACAAGGCCACCGACGCCAGCGATGGCACCGCCGACAGAACCGGCGCCCACCGGGCATTGAGACGTACGTTGCGCACCTTGCTCGAATACAGCGTTCGGGCGGCCGTCTCCAGGCGCGCCAGTTGCGCTTGCTCCTGACCAAAGCCCTTGACGACGCGCACCCCCACAATCGACTCATCGGCAATGGTGGCGAGGTCGCCCTGTTTGGCCTGGGCGTCGAGGCTCGACGGGTACACCCATTTGCGAAGTTGACCACCGGCCAGCCACAGCGCCGGCAACATCGAGAGCACGACCACCGTCAAAAGCGGCGACAGCGTGAGCATCACCACCACCGAGATCAGCAACTGCACCACGCTCGAACTCACCAGTGGGATCGTCGAGATGAGCTGGTTGATCATGGTGACGTCGGCGTTGGCGCGACTCACGACCTGTCCCTGCGACAACGCTCCGTGGGTAACGGGATCGAGCTGTTGTAAGTGCGCATGCAATCGACGGCGGAGATCCGTCTCGGCCTCGATCGCGACGCGGCCACCGAACCAACGACGCATCCATGTGGCGATGCCGCGGACCACGGCCAGAATCATCAGGAGCGTGATGCCGACGGACACGTGCGACCCGCGTCGGTCCAGGGCGCGGTCAATGACGTCACGGACTACGACCGGAGTGGCAATCGAACCGGCGGCGCCGAGCAACGCGCCGCCCATGGCCAGGAACACGAGACGACGGTGTGGCCGAAGGTCGGCAAGGATCCGGCGGAACCACGTGGGCGGCGCAACCAGTGTCGCCACCGGCGGCGCCGCGATCGTCTGGGTAGGAGCGTTCATGACGGCGTGGGCGCCAGCCCGAGGAGGTGTCGGAAATGCAGGCCACGTTCGTGGTAGTCGGCGAACCGCCCGAAGCTCGGGGCCCCCGGTGACAGGAGAATGACGCCGCCCGCTGGCGTCACATGTTCAGCGCGGATCACGGCGTCATCAAATCCATTCGGGCCACTGAATCCTTCGACCTTCACGTGATCGGCATGGGCCGAACGCACGGCGTCGGCAATCAGCGCGATGAGCCGTTCGCCGCTCTGCGGAACGCCGAGCACCCACGTGGGGGCTCGACGGGTGGCACAGGCCTCAGCCAGAGCGGCGTAGTCCAGACCGCGGTCGTAGCCGCCGACGATGATCGACACCGGCCGATCGTCGAAGGCCGCCAATGCGGCAACCGCTGCTTGCGGAGCAGTCGACAGCGAGTCGTCGATCACCATCCGGCCGGAAAGTTGGCCGACCGGTTCGAGCCGGTGGGCCAGCGGCACGAACGACCGGAACAACCCCACCAGCTCATCGTGACGGCGATCCAGGTCGTGGCCGAGGAGCCGTAACATCGTCAGCGCAGCAGCGGCATTGGCGGCGTTGTGGCGGCCCAGCAAACGTGACTCGGCCAGGTCGACGATCTCGCGACCGTCGGCGTCGATCACCTTGGATCCTTCGGCGCCGATCGTGTTGGCAACGTCGAAGCCAAAGGTGTTCCTCCGACCAGCGACCCGCGCCGCAACATCGACGTTGGCCAGGTTCGCCGCCAGCGCGCAACCGTCCTCGCCGCCGTGGGCAAACAGGTTGAGTTTGTCGGCGTAGTAACGGTCGACCGAACCGTGCCAGTTGAGGTGCTCGGGAAACAGCGACGTGAGGATGCCATGTTCGGGGCTGACCCCGGCTTCGGCGCTCTGAAAGCTGGACAGTTCGAACACCCACCGGCCTGGCTCGTCGGCCGGCACCGGCACCGCAGCAGCGCGGTCGAGGAGATGGCCGAGCATCTCAATCGGCGCAACACCAATGTTTCCGGCGAGAACGGCCCGAGTGCCGAGTCCGACCAGGAGATGATGCAAGAGCGCCGAAGTCGTGCTCTTCCCTTTGCTTCCGGTGATCCCGATGCTGGCCCGACCGCCCGTTTCGGCGAGCCACAGTGCCGTGCCGCCCGTGACCGTATGACCGCCGGTGAGTTCAGCAAACGGCCCGCTATAGGGACTGACGCCCGGTGACTTCACGATCACTTCAGCCGCCGTAATCGCCGCCCGGCCCGGTCCGGAAAGCGACGAAAAGGCCGATGATGTTTCGCGCGGTTCTCCGTCGATCACGACGTCGAGACTGGCCGGAGGAGCGTGCCGATGGATGACGTCGACTGCCGCCTGGCCCTCGCGACCTTCGCCCCACACCACCACGCGTCGACCGACAAGGTCGCGCAGTCGCACGCCGGCGGTGGCGAACGAGCTCATCCGTGGACCGCCCCGGCGTAGGGCGACGGAAGGGCGACCGCCACCTCGGTGAGTACGTCGATCCGGTCCTGAGCCGACGGCCATAAACCGGCGGCCCGGACGCGCGCCACGAGGCCAAGGACCACCGGATGATCCGCCCAGTCGGCGCTCTCGCTCACCATCGCCAGGGCCACGCGACACTCGCCGCTCTCGCCAACGCATTCGAACGGCTTCCATTCGGTGAGTCCGAGCAGAGCGTCGAACCCGGCTTCGTCGGAAACAGAAAAGACATCGACACCCCAAATCGATTCGACCTGCGACCTCGGCAGCACGGTGGCGAGGGCCAGAAAAACGAACTGGCATTTCGCGCAGGTGGCGTCCCATCGATCGACCCGGCGTTGCGGGTCCGTGCGAAAGGCGCCATTGCACGATGAAAACGTGGAGAAATAGCGTGATCCCAACGCCGCGAACGAACGCGCAATAGAGAGCTCCGAAAGACCACGTAGCAAGGAGAACGCTCGGAGATTCGGGGTGATTCGAGCGAGTGCATCGGAGAGAAGGGCTTCGGCCTCAGCTCCCTTCGACCACTGATGATTGATCTCGACATCGCGGTAGATGACGTTGCCTTCGGAAGCCGAACGCTCGTTGGACAACACCACCGCATCGTGCCCACCGAGGGCGGCGGCCACCAGCGACGCCCAGGTGACGATGGCGGTAACGGGCACATGCCCATTGCGGGCGCCGGCCTCTACCAGACCCGCCAACGCCGGATCGAGCACCCGCTCCACGGCCACGTCGGCCAGACCGGATGCGGCGATCACATCGGCGATCACGGGGAAGCGACGCACCGTGACCAGTGTGGGACGAATCCCGGCAGCACGGAGGAACTCGATCGAAACACACGAGTCCTTCCCACCACCGACGGGGGTCAACGGCCCATTATCAAGCGCGCATATGATTGGGACAAGGCCTTCATCGTCGTCGTCGGCGAGGGACCGGTACGACCATTCGGGGTCGAGCAGTTCCAATTCGTTTTCCCAACTGAACTCACCGAGTCCATTGGTCAACAAGACCCGGTGGTAGGCGGCATCCGACGCGGTCCACGCGCCGTGATCCACAATCACCCGCGCCGGAGCGGCCAGCTTGTAGTAACTCAGTCCGGCGACCACACAGAGGTGACCCAGGAGTCGGCCGACGATCTGTCGGCGATCGTCATCCAGGTGAGCGCGATCGATGTTCGGAAAGCGGTAGTCCTCGTGGAGTTCCAGCACCCTTCCGTCGACGAACTCGAGGGCATAGCGGCAACGCACGTGGCCCGTGGCTTCATCGAGGGTCCAACCCCTGCTACAGAACGCCACACACGTGGCCGGATCGAACGACCCATGCTCTCCCGCAACAATCACTACCTCGACGTTACCGCCACCGTCGCGCCGTGCCCATCATGAAGGACCGATCTCCAACGACCGGGCAGAAGGTTCAGCCGCCGCCCGAGGCAAACGCCGCGATGTTGCGTCGCTCCCACAGCCAACCGTGGAGCGCGTCGATGGCCAGTGGGCGGCTCAGCACGTAGCCCTGGCCGACGGAAACACCCAACTCGTTCAAGCGGTCCCAGGTCCGGGAATCCTCGACGCCTTCGGCCACCGTAGACAGTCCGAGCTGTTCGGCCAAGGTGACAACCGCGGTGACGATGGCGGCGGCATCGTCATCGGTCGCCACATCCTTCACCAGTGCCCGGTCGAGTTTGAGCTCATCGGCGATGAGGCGCCGGAGGTAACCCAGCGAGGAATATCCGGCCCCGAAGTCGTCGATCGAGAGGCCGACACCGAGGGCGTTGAGTTCAGCCAGGCCGCGGGCCACGTCGGGGTCGTCGTCGACGTACTCGCGCTCCGTAAGCTCAAAGACCAGGCCCGACGGTTCCACCTGGGCTTCGTCGAGTTGCGCCTCGACCCACGCCAGAAGATCGGGACGCTTCAGGGTCTGGACCGAAACGTTGACGCCGACCGAGGCCTGCAGACCGCGATCGCGCCACGACTTGCAGTCGGCCAGTGCCGTTCGAAGCACGAATTCGGTGAGCGGTTCGATGAGTCCGGACTGCTCGGCGAGGCCGATGAACTCGTCGGGAGCGATGTTTCCAAGCAGCGGGTGGTGCCAGCGAACCAACGCCTCGACTCCCTCGACCACACCGGTATCCATGCGGGCCTTGGGTTGATAATTCACGGTGAGCGAACCGGCCGCCAAGGCCGCCCGAAGTTCGCGAAGCAACTCGACGCGGCGATGACTCTGGGTCTCCATGTCCGGCGCGAATACCCGCGGAACGGTGTCGCCATGGGCCTTCGCCTCGAACATGGCAAGGTCGGCGCGACGCATCACGATGGCGTGACCGCGGCCATGATCGGGAATCAGGGCCACACCGACTGCGGCGTCGAGCGACACGGTGGCGGCGTCGAGAGCGGCCGATGCCCGCACGCTCTGCAGTATCCGGTTGGCAATGACGAGCGCAATCGATTCGTCGACATCAGGGACGAACACAGCGAACTCATCCCCACCGAGACGAGCCACCGTGGCCGTTCGCGGCAGCACGGCCCGAATACGTTCGGCGAGCAGAACCAACACGTCGTCACCGAGGTCATGGCCGAGCGTGGAGTTGATCTCTTTGAAGCCATTGAGATCCAGAGACAGGAGTGCAGCACGACGGGTCGTGGCGAATTCGTCGATGGCGATGTTCAGGCCGTGGCGGCTGACCAGCGAGGTGAGCGGATCGATGAACGCCGCCCGAGCCTTGGCTCGCAGTTCCTCCTGTACCCGCTCCTGCAGACGACTGGCCTGGACCGCAACGGCCGTCTGATCGGCCATGGTGGCGAACAACTGGCAGTCCGACGGCGAGAACGTGGCCATGTCATCCGGACGGTTCCGCACCGCCAGAACACCGAGGACCTCGTCGCCGTGCATGAGCGGGGCGGCGAGGATGTCTCGCGCCCCCACCGAACGTCGATAGGCCTGGGCATCTTCTCCAGCTGTCGCAACGTTGACGACCACGGCCCGCTTGGTGGCAACGATTCGCTCCCAGAGCCAGTCGCCGGGAACCGGGACGCCGACGCCTCGCGACTCGTCGCCGGAAATCGCCCGCACCGCGATTTCGCCGCGAGAGAGCGTGATCTCGCCGGTTTCGGCGTTCAGGAGGAGGCGGGTCTGCTCGGCGGCGCGCTCACTGGTGAGCTGCTGATCGCCGACGCTGCGGGAGAGCGACGCGGTGTACTCCTGGAGGAGTCGAAGTCGAGCAAAACGTTCGCGCATCATCACGTAGGCGCGGTAGGCGAGGATCGGGACGGCCGAGGTGACCAGCACCAGAAAGAGGGCCAATCGGCTTTGCGTTTGCACCATGGCCGCCACCAGCGCCATCGAGGTGAAGCAGAGGCACGAAGCCATAGCCACGAGCGTGGTAGCGCTGAGACTTCGCAGGGTCACGTGGTCGCGGGTGACGACACCGATCAGATGGACGATGGCCAGTCGGACGAATCGAACTGCCAACACTGATCCGAGGACGGCGGCCCACGTGGCTGTTCGAAGCACGAAGGGATCCGGATCGATTCGGCCGAGCACTTCGACCACGATGGCGATTTCCACCAAAGAGATCGCCGCGCTGCGCATTCGCTCCGGACGAACCGGTGCTCGGGTCACGGCGGTCGCAGCTGCCATACCGACCACTGCCGCCCCGATCACATGAATCGGGCGGGACGAGAACATGGCGAGGACAAGCGGAACTTCGGTCGCCGCCACCACATGAACGGTGCCACCGATGCGTTCGCGAAGACTGAATCTCGAAGCCGCGAAGAAGCCGAGCGCCAGCAGTGCAAGCGGTATCCGAACACCGCTGGCCGGCGCCGGGACATGACGGAGATCGAGCGTGAAGACGGTGATCACGGCCACCGCACCAATCAGCAGGATGGCACCGGCGAAACCAACGTGCCGGTGCCGAACGTCATCAGGCGATTCGCCGAAATACTCCACCGACGGCAGATCCGTAGAAGACCCCAGCCCGGCGCGGGCATAGGCATCAGAACCACCGAGGTGGGAAGTTGTCGGGTGGACGAGCGTCACGGCTCTCCCAGTTTGGTCGACACCGCCGTTCTTCGGCGCGCATCTCGACGAAAAGCCCTGCTCAGGCCGGTTTCAGCCAGTCGCCCATGCCGTAGGGATCGGGGTCCGGGGCCGAAAAGTGTTCGTGAACGATCCCCCACTCGCCGGGCGAATGTTCGGTAATCACGTAGGTTCCGCGGAGCCGAAGGGTCTTGGCCACGCCACCCACCGTCACGTGGAGGTCCATGATCCCAGCGATCCACCCCATGGTCGCCTCAACCTGGGCAAACGGCCCTTCCACCCAGTCGCACCCGGTCACCCGAATCGGCGACTGCAGGTAGGCCGTCCATCCCGAGGCGATTGCCGCGCCGGTGAGCGTGCTCCACCGCGGGCCTTCCAAGAACACGTAGCTCCGGTCGCTCGGGTCGTATCCGGCCACAACATCGGCGACGCGCTCTTCGATAATCGAACGAATGAAGCCATCGGCCCACGCGGTCGGGTTCGAGCGATCAAGAGCGGGCATGGCGGTCTCCAGTGGTGGGTGAGGGCCGAATCTCAGCCGCAAGGCGTGCGCCGAGAGATCGACCGAACGATATGCAGATCTAGAGAATCTCAGACGCAAGGCGTGCACCGAGAGATCGACCGAAGGATATGCAGGGCCCGACGAGCATGCCCGAGCAGAACGAGTTGCCCATATAGGCGGCCGAGCCAAGGAGTTCGCCGAGCGCATAGAGCCCATGGATGACGGAACCGTCGGCGCGCCTCACCCGCAGGTCTTCGTCAACGTCGACGCCGGCGAACGTGATGAGCGTGATTCCGTGATTGCGCATTGCGTAGAAGGGCGGCCGTTCGATGCGCGCCGAAAACATGGTGCGTCCGAATTCGTGGTCGACCCCGGAGTCGACGGCGTCGTTGAACGCTTCGACCGAAGCGACAAGCGCGTCGGCGGGAAGTCCCGCCATCGACGCAAGTTCGGCGACGGTGTCGGCCACGAACACCCCGGGTCGTGCGCCGGCACGAGCGCGCATATCGTCGGCCGTCCAGCCAACAACGATGTTCGAAGACTCGTCGACGGCACGATCGTCGAACACCGTATAAAACGTCATGGTTGGCACTTTCGTAAGTGCACGTTCCTTTATGTCGACCGATGGCTCATCCTCGGCCACGAAGCGGCGACCGTCTGGGCCCACGTAAATCTCCCACGGGTCTCGTTCCGTGGCGACCAGCAGAGGACGGTCGATCCACTGGACCCGCTCGGGATCTTCGGGCGAGGGCATGCCACCAAAGGTCGGAAGGTACGTTCCGATACCCGCCACATGGGCTCCATGTCGGCGGGCGATCACCAGGCCGTCGCCGGTACTTGTGATTGCCGCCGCGCTGACGAGCGGTGCTCCGTCGAGTTCGGCGAAGAGCCCCGGCGCGGCGCCGTAGCCACCGGTGGCCAGCACCACGTTCTTCGCCCGCACGATCCGCTCGCCGTCATCGGCGGACGCGAACACGGCCCCGACGCAACGACCGTTTTCGATCACGAGTTCGATCAACGAGGTCCGTAACAACAACGAGAGCTGGCCCGACGCGAGGCGCGATTCGATCATCGGGGCGAACAGATCGATGAGCGACCGGCCTTCGTTGACCCCGTAGTACGTGCGCGCCGTGTCGTAGGGCTCGTGGCCGTAGACAATGCGGGGGGTGACAGGGTCGAAAGCGAAGCCGCCTTCTTCCAACCAGTCGACCATTTCGGGAGCGAGTTCAACAGCGCGCCGAGCAATGTCTGGCCGCGCCGTGTGCTCGCTGATGCGCTGCACGTCGGCGTAGTGACGATCGACGGTGTCGCCCTCCACCCCAGAGTTCCGTTGCCGATTCGTCCCGGCCGCCGAGAAGTGCCCGCCCGAAAGGTGGAGTGTTCCACCGATTCGGTCGGCCTTGTCAACCAAAAGGACCCTTGCGCCCGCATCGACGGCGGCAATCGCGCACGGCAGCCCGGCGGTGCCGGCGCCGATGATGAGGACATCGACGTCACTCTCGGCCGCACCGAAGTCCACGTCGGCGCGGGAAGAATTGGGCACGGACACGCTTCGACTGTACCGACGGGCCCGACTCGGTGAAAACTCAGGTCCGTGACTTCGCCCCGTCCCGAGCCCGTTCTCCGCAGTCCGCACCATGTCCTCCTCGGCTCGGTTGATCCCGGCGTTCAGGCGGTGTTCTGGCAGACCATGGGATTCGACGAAGTGTCACGACAGTGTCTCGGCGAAAACCGGGCCCGGTCCTACGGGGTGCCGGCGGGCGGCGAAGAGATCACCCTGCGCGTGCCGGGGACCGACGTCGGCGGCATTCGCATCGTCGCCACTGATCAGGCCCAGGTGCCGGTCGGCTCGTGGGACCGCGGACCGTTCGCCGTTGATCTCTACACCCGCGACATGGACCGGTCGCTGGCGCTTGCGGTGGAGGCTGGAGCCGACCATAAAGGGCGAATGGTCTATGAGTTCGGGACCATGCGACTCGAAGAGGGCAAGACCACTGGTCCCGACGGCGTGCGTCTGGTGTTCATCTCCAACTCGACGAGGCGACCCAGCATCCTTGACACCGATCCCGAGCGGTTGCACTCCGAGGTCCATTCGATCGTCAACATCGTGGCGTCCGTCGATCAGTTCAGCGTGGCGTGGCACGAGGGCGGTGGTCTCACCGTTCTCGGCGACGCGGTGATCGACTCGCCCGGCCTCGCCGATTTGATGGAGCTTCCCAGGGTCGTACGCGCGCGTATGGGTCTCTACTGCGACCCGGACGTCACACCGATTCGCTATGAGGCCCTGGAATTCCTGGGCCTATCCGAAGAGGACACGTCGCCGCTTGCCGCGCAGTGGCCTCTTCGCCCCGGCCAGCCGCTCGGAGTGTTCGTTGTTGAACACTTCGACGACGCGCTCTTGAGACTCGACGAGAGCGGATTTTTGATGGAGGGCGACGTGGAGGACGACGGCATTCGATCGGCCATGGGCGTCGATGCCTGCGGGATCCGCTTCGAAGTCCGTTCAGCCTGACAAAACGGTCCCTCTGGCCGCTTCGTCCTGAAAAAGTTGCCAGAGGAAAGCAACATCGGAACGATCGGTTCCCTCCACGCCGATCGACACTCGGACCATCCAACGGCCGTCGAGTAGCGAGGGTGAGCAGAACGCGGCGCCGGAGGTGTTGATTCGCTTGATCCAGGCAAGCGTGTGGGCCTCGAGCGCATCGCCCGATATTCCCGGAGGTTCGTGGCGTACACAAACCGTTTGCAGGGTCACCGGAGCAATCACGCGCCAGTGCTCCGTGGCGGCAACTTGAGCGGCGAACCATGCCGCATTGGCAAGGTCGCGTCGTACGCGCGCTTGTATTTCGGCCACTCCATCAAGTCGGAGATGAAACCACAGTTTGAGGGCACGGAACCTCCGACCGAGCGGGATGCCCCAATCTCGATATTGCGTCGCCTCGTTCTCCGTAGAGGTTGACCGAAGATACGACGGGTTGGACGACATGACCCGCACCAGTTGGTCAGGGTCACGGACGTAGTACAGCGAGCAATCCAGGATGGTGCCCATCCACTTATGTGGATTCCACGACAGCGAGTCGGCCCGTTCGACACCGGCAAAGAGGGGCCGACACTCCGGCACCAGCATGGCTGTGCCAGACATGGCGGCGTCAGCGTGGAGCCATACGCCACGGCCCGCACATACGTCGGCAATGGCGTCAACCGGATCGAACGCGGTTACTCCCGTACTTCCCAGGGAGGCGACCACGACGCACGGCGTTCGGCCTCGTACAAGGTCATCGTCGATGGCCGCCGCCAACGCATCCGGGTCCATCGCGTACGTCATCGGATCGGTCACCACGAGTCGCACGTTGTCGGCCCCGAAGCCAGCCAGAAGAGCCGCCTTGTTCACCGATGAGTGGGCCTGTGCCGTGGTGTAGACGACCAGCGGACGTTCCAGCGCGGTCAACCCGCCGCTCTCGGCCGAATAATTCGACGAGCGCTCACGAGCACACAGCAGGGCCACGAACACGGCGGTCGACGCCGTGTCGTGGATCGTTCCGTGCCACTGGTCCGACAGGCCGCAGAGCTGGCGCATCCAGTCGCACATCACTTCTTCGACCTCGGTCAAGGCCGGGTTCGACTCCCACGAAATCCCGAGACCGCCCAGCCCACTCGACGCAAGGTCGCCAAGCACGGAAGCGAGTGCCGCGTTCGACGGAAACCAGCCGAAGTGTCGTGGATGCTGCACCGTCGTCATGCCCGGCACCACGATCCGATCAAGATCCCCGAGCAGTGCGGACACGTCGGTGTCGGGGACCGTCGGCGGATGTTTCGGAAGCATCGCCCGCACCTCGCCGGGAGACACGTCGGGCAGCACTCGCCGCTCGCGTACCGCAGCACGTTCGTCGGCGATCCAGTCGATCAATGCGTGGCCGGCGGAGCGGAACTCGTCGGGCGTCATGACAGGCGAACCTCGGCTCGCCAGAGTTCGCCGGTACCACGCACCCGGGCCACGAGCCCCGGTCCACCCAGCGCGGCGTCACCGGCCTTCAGTGAGACCGTCGTGCTCGATGTCGAGACATCTGCCTGTCCGCTCGTGAGCAGGAACAGCGTCGGTCCGGGAGACGGCGGAAGGTCGTGCGCCGCATCATCCACGGTGGCCCGGATGAGCCCCACCTCGGGCGACGGGGTGCGGTAGCGAACGATGTTGTCCAAGCCATCGATCGGCTCGGCGACGGTGCGCGGCCACGGTCCTACCTCGGGCACGAGGGTTCGGACGAGCTCGGGCACGTCGACATGCTTCGGCGTGAGCCCACCGCGCAACACGTTGTCGGAACTGCCCATCACTTCGACCCCCAACCCACGGAGATAGGCGTGCAGATTGCCCGCCGGAAGGTACAGCGCTTCGCCTGGCTCAAGTGAAATCACGTTGAGCAGCAGCGCCACCACACTTCCCGCATCGTCTGGGTACGCATCGGCGAGCTGACCGATGACCCCGCCGGTTGACCACGGCAGATTGGCGCGTCGTTCGCCGACCGCAGCGGTCAGCACCCGCTGATCGGAGCGGTCGAGCGACAGCAGTTCGCCGATCAGACCGGGAAGTTCGGCCGGGACCGACAGACGTTCGACGAACGGAAGAAGTGGCCCACCCACGGCGGCGAACAACTCGCGACTCTCAGCCAGATCACGAAACCCGCAGAGCGCCTCCATTCTCGTAAGTGCACAGATCATCTCAGGTTTGGCCCGATCGTCACGATAGGAACGGTCTGGCGACGATCGATCGATGCCGAGCGCATCCTCACGAGCAAACCCCTCGCGAGCCTGCACCTCCGTCGGATGCGCCTGGAGTGAAAGCGGCGATCCGATCCCGAGCACTTTGAGCAACATCGGAAGATGCGGACCGTAACGATCAACAACGTCCGTTCCAAGCCACCGACCTGGTTCAGCGGCGATGAGCTCGGGTAGGGCCACCCAGCGACCGCCCACCAGCGCAGTGGATGGCAAGGCCGGGTGATCGCCAATCCACACTTCGGCCAGCGGCTCCCCGGTGATCGGCCACCCGAAATAGTTCGGAATCAACGTGGGTGAGCCCCACGCATAGTGCTGAATACCGCTGCGGACGAGCACAAGATCAGTCATGGGGTGCGCCGCCCGAGTTCGGGATCGCCGTCAAGGTCGGTCAAGACGTAGGTCGTGCGAAGAAGGTCCCACCGCAGCTTCACCAGCACCAGGTCGTTCCCGGTGTACCAAACGTGCTCGTCGGGGTGACCGTCGTCGAACACGTAGCGGTAGTGATGACACACGAACGTTCCGGCGGGAACCGTTACCTCCTCGATCCCCAACTCCTCCACGCCGTAGGACATGGTCGAAAGCATCGGACCGGACGCGCCGTTGGGGAGTAGCGAACTCATGAACGCGGTGTGTCGAACGGGTGGCGCTACGTCTCCCGTCGGTCGGTAGGCCCCTAGGTGCCACACGTCGCAGGACACTGGATGAGCGCCGAACGAGGTCGCCGTGGCCCCGACACCAACTCGGCGAGAAAGCTGCTGCGAAATCCGTCCACCGTCGGTCATAAACGACTCGCATTCGGCGTTGTCGGCGTCGAACCGGAACCACCCCGACCCGACGAATGCTCCTCGGGCCGCCAGCCGGATCGACGCGTCGACCGGTCGCCACAGCCGATCGACGCCGTAGATCACATGGCGTTCAAGCTGCGAGTCGTCCATCTCGCATCGGGCGATCAGCGTGCGAGCCCCGTCGGGGCCCACGGATACCGTGACCCACTCCCGCCCACGCTCGTAGGGACCATCGGTCGAGTCGTCGCCGTCATGCACGTAACTGATCCGACACCGATAGGAGCGCCACGGCGCCGCCGCCGAGCACGAGGCAGGTTCGGGAAGCACCCCTCCACACTCGCAGAAGGAAGCCAGACGTTGCACAGTACCTACGAAGGTTTGGCCACGGCGAGGAATACGGAGATGACGAGCACGCCCCAGATCGCAAAGACCGGCAGGTAGAGCGAGCGGATCATCCGGTCGAGCGCATCGAACGCCGCTGGCGGGGCGTCGTCGGACAGGGTGGCAACGAACACCGGGCCGGCGTTTCGCATCTGCCATCGGATTACCAGTCCGCAGGCGATGGTGAAGGCGAACAACAGCACCTTCCATCGCAACCACAACGGACCGATCGGACCTTCGGCTGGTCCGGCAACGAAGCTCCCCACGGAAGCGCCGCCGAGTGCGGCCACCAGCACCACTCGAACGGCCGTGTCGACACGAGCGAAGGGTTTGGCCAACCGTCCGAGTCCATGGTGCTGGCGAACAATCAGAACAGCCCATCCCACGCACACGACGGCAACGAGCCAACCGAGAATGGCTCCGGCACGCGGAGCAAAGCCCCAACCGAGGTGCGCCATCGAAAGGCCGAGCGGCAGGGTGGCGATCATCGACACCCGAGGGCCGAGATCAAGCGTGCCCAACAGCGAGAGGAACTGCCCGCGAGCTTCCGACGACAGCGTTCGGTTTCGTGACAGCCAGGCGCACGTGAACACGCCAAGGTCAACGCCGAGCCACGTCGCCATGGACAGAATATGAAGGAGCTTCATGAGGTTGTACCCGGTGAGCACTTCAGACCCCCGGCTTCATCACGGCCAACGCGCTCATTGCCACGAGCAGCACCCAGATCACCACAACGCAGGCCTTCAACGGAAGGGCCCGACGGGCCAACTCGTGTTCGCGCTCCGGCGTCGAGCCACCGGTGGCAATGGCCACAATCACCGCTCCCAGTTTGGGAAGAAGGACACGAATGACCACGCCATCGGCCACGATCGCGGCGAAAAGCACAACCTTCCACGCCAACCAATCGGCCCCAATGATCCCGCCGTCGGCTGAAGCCAGAAGCGACGACACGCCAGCGACCACGAGGACCACGGCAACCCCGACCCGCCACCACAGATCAACGACTTTGAACCGTGACACGAACCGTGTCGCCCACGGTGGCCGGACGGCACCCGTCGGGGCGTGCGCCACCCAGAACTGCATCCACACGCTCACGAACCACACCACGCCGACGGCTGCTGCGATCCACGCCAACCACGCCCCGGCATGGCCGCCGAAGCCCCAGTCGCCCATATGCGAAAGCGACAGCCCCAGCATCAGAAGCAGCACGAGCGCGGACCGCGGACCCTGATCCAAAAGGTCCGACAGTCGACTCATCGACAGCCGAGTGGGAACGGTGAGTTTGGTGTCCAGCAATCGATTGAACGAGGCGAAGGTCCCGATGTCGGTACCCAGCCACACGATGACCAACAGAATGTGAATTGCCTTCAGGGCATCATACGCACGCATAGTGTCAGCTCACGGAACGAGGAGGGTGCGCCCCGGCGACGATGGCGCGGCAAACGCCGCCGCCGCGTCAGCCAGTGGGAACACCGCGGCAATATGCGGAACAACGGTTCCGGCCGCCAGCGCGCCGAGGGCGGACCGGGCCGCCGACAAGAAAATGTCTTCGGCGATGGCGTGCTCGTTCACACCGTAGATCCGGTGTTCCGCGATCATGAGGAGCGGCAGCACGAACGAGATGACCGCCCCGGCCGGGTAGCCGAGAAAGATGTGCCGGCAACGATGCGCTCCGGCCAACACCGCCGCCGCGAACACGTCACCGCCGACCGGATCGATGATCACGTTGGCGCCCAAGCCGGCCATGGCGTCGTAGCCGATCGTTCGAACGCCCGACGCCACCACGAGCTCGTCCGGTCGACGCGACGCCGCAATCACGTCGGCACCGAACGCCAACGCCAGTTGCACGCACGCCCCGCCGACACCTCCATTGGCACCGAGCACCAGGATCCGCTCGCCGGGCTGCAAGGCGGCATGGTCATGAAGCAGCAGGTGCGCCGTGGTGGTGATCTCGGCACCGGCGGCCGCGACCATCGGATCGAGGCCCACCGGCAGCGGAAGACAGGCACGGCTCGGGGCCAGGAATCGGTCGGCAAAACATCCCGGTCGACCGAACCCCATGCGGTGGTGACCGCCCTGAACGGAGACGAGTGAACCGTCGGCCAGGCGACCTACGGCGGAGACACCGGGCTGATACGGAGCTGGACCGGCGGGCGGAAACTTCCCGGCCGCGATCTGACGATCGAGGGGAACAATGTCGGCCGCCACGAGATGGACCTCAACCACCGAGGTCTCATCGCCAAAGGCCGAGAGCAACGCAGGGGCCTCGTCCACGACGATCGCCGGAGCCGCGCCGGTGGCCTCGACCACGACTCGTCGCCCGATGACCGGGACGGACGGCGAGAGCGAATCAGTCATCGGTCAACTGTCGCACAACACGACGGGTGTGTTCCACTGGGTGGACTGCCGTCACGCTGAGCGAAACGCTAGGAGCGAACCCATTACGCTTTGGAGTCACCCCGGACACCCCCGGACACACTGGACGCACCCGGACGCACCGGAACATCAGATGCAGGTCGAAAGAGGAGGCGAGAAGCGTTGGAGTATGGAATCAGCCTCTCGCTGGCCAGCATCTCCATGGCGCGGTCCATGGAATTCGCACGGTTGGCCGAGTCACAGGGGTTCGCGACGGTATCCGTCGGCGAGGCCGCCCATGACTCGTTCGCGGCGGCATCGGCCATGGCCGTAAGCACCTCAACCATTCGAGTGATGACGGGCGTGACCACCTGGGTGCGCCCTCCCGTGCTCACGGCTACGGGCGCCGCCACCGTCGACGAAATCAGCGGCGGACGATTCACCCTCGGGCTTGGCACCATGCCCGAACATTGGAACCGGGACCACTACGGCATCGATCCGGTTCGCCCCGTGCAACGCATGGAGGAGTTCGTCACGATCATCCGTCAAACATTGGCGGCGGCCCCCGGCGTGCCGGTCGACCACTCCGGCGAGCGGTTCACCGTTCGTGGTTACCGACGCGTGGCCGCCGTGGGCCGGGCCCACATTCCGATCGTGCTGGCCGCGACGAGACCGGCCATGGCCCGACTCGCCGGCCGCATCGCCGATGGCGTCTTCTTCAACGTGATCGCCACCGCCGAAGGCATCCGCCACCACGTTCTCCCGGCTGTCGAACGCGGTCGCGACGAAGTCGTCGGCGACCGCCCATTCGAGCGGTTTCTCCTCCTCCGATGCAGCATCGACGACGACGAATCTCGAGCCTGGGCGCGACTGGGCGAAAGCCTGCGGATGTACCTTGGCGTGCCGTACCTTGCCGACGTGGCGTCTGCGGCCGGATTCGATGTGCGCCCGGCGATGGCCTTGGCCCGAGAGGGACGATTCGACGAAGCGGTGGGGGCGATCCCCATGGCCCTCGTGCAGCAGATGGGCGTGGCCGGCACCGTGGAGCAGTGCCGCAGCCAGCTTCGTCGCTACGACGGGCTGGTCGACACCATCGTGTTCGCTCCGCCGAGCGGCCTAACGGCCGACGAAGGAGTCGAACAGATCACCCGCATTCTCACGGCGCAGTGGGCACCGGCACCGGAACCGGTGGGTTCGCATGCTTCCTGACCTCGGCCCGGAAGCACTTGCCGGCATCAAGGTGCTCGACCTGGCAACGCTGTTCGCCGGTCCGCTCATGGCCACGATTCTCGGAGACTTCGGGGCAGAGGTCCTCAAGATCGAGCATCCTCGGGGCGACCCGGCGCGGACGCACGGACCGTCCAAGGAAGGCGTGGCGCTGTGGTGGGCGCAACTCGCCCGTAACAAACAGTGCGTATCGCTGTACCTCGGCTCGCCCGAAGGCGCTGACCTGTTCAAAGCTCTGGTCGCCGACGCCGACGTTGTCGTCGAGAATTTCCGCCCGGGAACGCTGGAGAAGTGGGGTCTGGGGCCCGACGTCCTGCACGCCATCAACCCGGGTCTGGTCATAGCTCGAGTCACCGGATTCGGGCAGTTCGGACCGATGTCGCATCGCGCCGGGTTCGGCACGCTCGCCGAGGCGATGAGTGGCTTTGCGTCGATCACCGGGGAGCCGGACGGGCCTCCGACTCTCCCGCCGTTCGGGCTCGCCGATGGAATAAGCGCGCTTACGTTGACGAACGCCGTTCTGATGTGTCTGTTCGCCCGCGATCGCGACCGGGCCAAGGGCGGCATCGGTAAGGGACAGGTCATCGATCTCGCCATCATCGAACCGATACTCACGGTGCTGGGTGCCCAGCCGATCATCTATGACCAACTCGGTATCGTGCAGCGGCGAACCGGCAATCGTTCGGTCAACAACGCGCCGCGCAACACCTATCAAACGTCGGACGGAAAATGGGTGGCCGTCTCCACCAGCGCCAACCCCATCGCCGAACGGGTGATGCGACTTGTCGGCCATCCCGAAGTGCTCGATGAGCCGTGGTTCTCGTCGGGCGCCGAACGAGCAAAGCGCGCTGACCTTCTCGACGCGATGGTGTCGTCGTGGATCGCCGTCCGACCGCAGTCCGAAGTCATCCACGCGTTCGAAAAGGCCGAGGCGGCGATTGCCCCGGTCTACGACATCGTCGATGTGTTCGCCGACCCGCAGTTCGAGGCCCTCGACACCCTCACCACCGTGACCGACCCCGTACTGGGCGACGTGCGGATGCAGAACGTTCTCTTCCGACTCTCGGAAACGCCGGGCCGCATCAAGTGGACCGGTCGACCGATCGGGGCGGACAACATCGCCGTGTTCGTAGAACGGCTCGGGCTCAGTGCCGAAGCCCTCGGCGCACTGCACGAAAAGGGAGTGGTTTGACCGCCATGAACGCACCATCACCGACTGCGTTGACGGGACTGTGGCCAAGGTTCCGAGCGGCCACCACCTTCGATCTGGCCCAGCCGTTCGAACCGGGGATGCCCCAGTCGCCCAATCACCCCACCTACCAAATGGCACTTGTTCGTCGCCACGGCGATGTGACTCGCCCCGACGGTGGTTCGGCGGCCAACGAAATGATCGTGACCGGCTGCCATGTGGGGACCCACATCGACGCGTTGTGTCACGTGAGCCAGGACGGTTTGCTCTATGACGCCGTGCCAGCCGCCGACGTCACTACCAGCAAAGGCTTCACCAAATACAGCGTCGATCAGATCCCTCCATTCGTCGGTCGCGGAATTTTCCTGGATATCGCCCGGCTGCGGGGCGTCGAGATCCTGGCTCCCGGCGAGGCCGTCTCGGCGTCGGATCTTGAGGGGGCCAGCAAGGCCGCCGGAGTCACCGTGGAACCAGGCGACGCGCTGCTCATCGGGACCGGGTGGTCGCAGCTTTGGAACGATCGGCGCGCGTATGAAGGACAGGAGGGAGGCGCTCCGGGTCCGGACGAGTCGGCCGGAGAGTGGATCGCCGATCATCGCGTGGCGATGGCCGGAGCGGAAACGATTGCATTCGAGCAGATCCAACCCGGACAGGGTCACCGCACGCTGCCCGTGCACCGCATCCTGCTCGTGGAGCAAGGCATCAACATCATCGAGGCCATGCGACTCCATGAGCTGGCCGCGCACAACGTCACCGAATTCCTGTTCGTGCTCACTCCACTGAAGCTCGTCGGGGCTACCGGCTCTCCCGTTCGACCGCTCGCCGTTCTGTTGTGAATCGACCTGACAGCCCAACGCTCGTCCAACGGCTCGCCGCCTTCGCCGAAAGTGCGCACCAGCACGGAATTCCCGACGAGGTCCTCACCGATGTGTCCGGTCGAATCCTGGATGCGCTGGGCAATGCCTACGCTGCGTACGGAACCAGCGAAGGCCAAGGCATCGAACCGTGGCAAGCAATACGTACGCTTATTACTCGGTGGGGTGGCACCCCCGAGGCATCGGCGATCGGCATGGATCACCGGCTACCGGCGGCGAGTGCAGCCCTCCTCAACGGAACCCTCGCCCACTCGCTCGACTTCGACGACACCCACCTGCCCTCGGTCCTGCACCCCAGCGCCTCCGTCGTCCCGGCGGTGTTGGCCGCGGCCGAGTCCGTCGGTGCCAGTGGCCCGACCACCCTGGTCGCGGTGGCCGTTGGCGACGAGATCTGCAACCGGCTCGGCATGGGTTCCTATGAACCCTCGATTCGCAATTCACTGTTCTTCGAACACGGTCTCCACGCCACGAGCATCTGCGGCACCATCGGTGGCGCGGCGGCGGTCGCCACCGTTCTCGGACTCGACGCCGACGGAATCAGCCACGCCATGGCGATCGCCTGCTCGATGGGCGCCGGGCTCATCGAGGCGAACCGAACCGGCGGAACGATCAAGCGAGTGCACTGTGGCTGGGCGGCGCACGCCGCGGTCATAAGCGCGCAGATGGCCGAGGCCGGAATCACCGGGCCTCCAACAGTCTTGGAAGGACGCTTCGGCTTCTACGAAGCGCTGTCGCGGTCGTGGCACGATCCGGAGGCGATCGTCGGAGGCCTAGGCCAACGATGGGAGCTTCTCCGCACGTTCTACAAGCCGTATCCGTCGAATCACTTCACGCATGCCGGAATCGACGCCGCCATCTCGCTACGTCGCGAACATGATCTCGACCCCGCCGACATCGAGTCGATGGAGCTCGGTCTACCCGCCCCGGTCCTGCGGTCCATCGCCGAACCCCGCCAGGAGAAGATCCGGCCCCAGAGCGGGTACCACGGCAAGTTCTCGGGACCGTTCACGGTGGCCACCGCCCTGCTCGGTGGAGGCGGTCTCGGTGTGTACCTCGACGATTTCACCGACGATCACGCCGCCGACCCGGAACGTCTCCGCCTCGCCGCCGCCGTCACCTGTGTGGCCGACGACGAATGCGGTGCCATTTTTCCTCATCAGTTCCCCGCCGTGCTTCGGATCACCACCCGTCGAGGCACTCAGCTCGAGCGCCGAGTTTCCGTCAACCGGGGCGGCCCGGAGAATCCACTGACGGCCGACGAGTTGGCGATGAAGTTCACGTTGAACGCGTCACGCTCGCTAACTCCTACCGGTCTCGAGGCACTGCGCAGCCAGGTCGACGCGCTGGCCACCTCTCGGCAGCCTCTGACGCTGGCCTGAGCGAGAAGCCATGCACGGGTCAACGCCGCACGAGTTCGTCATCGGGCGTTTACAGAAGACATTGTCGAAGACACATCCGGTTCGCTACTGTTCCATACAGCAAAACAGCGTTCCACCAGTTGGAACATCTGCAGTCCCCACCCACCGAACACTCCCACCTCACCTCATTGGAGGCGCGCCCCATGCGGAACCGCACTCGTCTGCTCGTCACCGGTCTCATCATCACCGCCATGGTCTCGGGAACGGTCGGCACCACGACCGCCGCCACCAAGAAGAAGACCAAGAAGAAGGCCACGGTCACGACCGCCGCCCCAACCACGGTGGCCCCAGCGACCACTGCCGCTCCCGCCACCACTGCCGCTCCGGCATCAACGGTCGCTCCAGCAAGCGCCGCATCGGCCGACTCGCAGATCAGTCTCAACGGGTTCAGCGTCGGGAAAGACAAGATCAAGATCGGCGCCAGCCTGATTCTGTCGGGTCCCTTCGCCTTCCTCGGCGCCTTCCAGCGCAACTCGCTGCAGGTCGAGATCGATCGCATCAACGCCGGCGGCGGCGTTGGCGGGGCCAAGCTCGAGCTCGTCACCCGAGACGACGGTGGACCGGCCGTGACCGACGCCGCCAAGGCCAACAACAACGCCCGAGAGTTTGTCAACGATCCGAACGTCGGCCTCGTGGTCGGCCCGACCATCTCCGGAACCTACGGGGCGGTCAAGGGGATCTACGAAGAGGGCAAGAAGGTGAACTGCCAGGCCGGTGTGGCCACCGACCAAGGCTTTGGCTCCGTTCTCCGGTACGGGTTTCGCGCCCAGGATGCGGCGTCCGACGTGGTGCCCCTCACCCTCAAGTACCTCAAAGAGCAGAAGATCGGCATTGTTGGGCTCGTCTATACGAACAATGCCACCGGTAAGGATTACGACAAACTGATCCCGGCGTCGGCTGACAAGGTCGGCATTGTTTGGGCCGGCACGTCGTTCACCCAGGCCAGTGACCAGACCCATGCTCCGCAGGTCAAAGAGCTCCTCGATGTCTTCAAGACCCGTCCTGAGCTCAGCCCCGCAATCTGGATCGACAACGACGCCAACGCCGCCAAGACCGTGTCGGCCGCTAAGGCCGCCGGCTTCAAGGGCATCTTCGTCGGGGGCTCCGGCCTCGGCTCGTACCTCGTCGTCGATTCGGGCGGCGACGGCATGCAGGACGCCGTCTACGAAGCGCCGTACCAGGGTGCCCTCAGCCGCATCCCGCTCGACCAGCAGCCCAAGGGCTACGCCCGTCACAGCGCGGAGGTCATCAAGCGATTCGGCTACGAAAAGGGCACCAAGCAGCCCGTCCAGCAGTGGGCCGGAACCGCCATCATCGCCGACTGCATCGTGATGTACGCCACCGCCGTGGCCAAGGCCAAGACCACCGAGTCCGACGCCGTGGTCAAGGCGTGGGAGTCGCTGAAGTTCAACTACGGCGAGCTCCCGTCGGGTGTCCCCGCATCCTTCTCCGCCACCGACCACGAGACCCACGAGCAGACGGACCTCTATCTGTGGCGTTGGAAGAAAGACGACAAAGGCTGGTACGTAGAGCTGGCCCGCAAGGCCGACTCGGTCAAGTAGTCCGATAGCGAACGGGGCGTCGCGACGGAGTTCGTCGCGGCGCCCCATTGCCTTTCCCGCGACTGCATTTCCCGCGACTGCATTTCCCGCTATTGCACTTCCCGCTGGATTCGAACCAGGAGTTTCGTGGAACGTCAGATGCCGATCGCCATAGGGACGTGGCGAGCGAGGGTACGAGCCTGATGAACGTCGGGATCATTGTTGAGGCGCTCTATTTCGGCGCTGTCTACGGACTCGTTGCCCTGGGTTTCACCCTCGTGTTTGCGCCCACAAGGGTTCTCAATTTTGCCCAGGGCGAGGCGCTCATCCTCGGCGCCGCCGTGGCGTTCAAGTGTCTGGCCCAGTGGAAGTGGGGCCTCGTTCCGACGATCGGCGTGCTGCTCGTCGCCGGGGTCCTCGGCGGGATCCTTTCCCATTTCGTCATCATGACTCCGGTTCGTATCTCCGGTTCACGAAATGCGTGGATCATCGCCACCCTGGCCGCAGCACTGATCTTTTCATCCATGCTTTCGCTGTGGTTCGAGAACTTCAGCGGCTTCCTTCAGCCCGAACCGTTCGTCGCCGGAACGATCAAAATCGGCAAGGGTCCGTCGGGATCAAGCTTCTTCGATGGCCAGATATCCGGCCAACAGATCTTTGCCTTTGCCGTTGCCATTGTTATTATGCTCACCTACGATCAGTTCCTGAAGCGAACGATCTACGGCCGGGCGTTCCGGGCCGCAGCTCATGACCCCGACACCGCTGAACTGATGGGCATCGGCGTGAAGTCCGTCACGATGGTGTCGTTCATTGCCTCCGTCACCGTGACTGCCATCGCCGGCTTCGCCGCGTCGCCACTTCTCGCCGTGGGACCGGCTAGCGGCCTGAACTACACGTTCAAGGGATTTACTGCCGTCGTCATCGGTGGGCTTGGTTCGGCAAAGGGAGCTCTCGCCGGGGGTCTGCTCATCGGCCTTCTCGAAACAGTCGTGCGCAACGAAGTGAATGCGTCCCTCGGAAACATCGTGGTGGCCGCCGCCCTCGCCGTAGCCTTGCTCTTCTTTCCTTCAGGCTTCTTCGGCAAGCCCATCGAAGGTCACTGAGATGCTCGGCCGTCTCGACCTTCGTCCGAAGATCCTGCCGATCATCGGTATTGCCGTTCTCCTCTGCTGGCCATTGCTCGCCGGTCAGGTCGGGTTCTTGTCGCCAGGACGGGAATACGTGGACCTGGGGACCTCCACGCTGGTCAGCGTCATGCTCGTCTATTCGCTCAATATCGCCATGGGCTACGCCGGCCTATTGTCGCTCATGCACGCCGGATTCCTCGGACTTGGCGGGTATGCGGCCGGCTACTTTGCCAGTCGTCAAGGTTGGCCCATCATCGCAGTGATCGCCGTGGCGCTTGTTGCCGGCGCGGCGATCGGGGCGTTCTCGGCGGCCATCTCGTTGCGGGCCACCTATCTTTACTTCGGAATTATCACGCTCAGCCTCAACAACGTCCTCGACGAGATCGCCAAGGAGTGGCGGGGCGTCACCCTGGGCGAAGACGGCATCAGTGCCATCCCCAATCGTGTCGATGTGATCGACGGCGTCCAAACGCCACGGGGATTCAGTCAGTGGTTCCCGACCACGCCGCGCTACCTCATCGTCCTCGCCGTCACCCTCGCTGTCGTCATTCTGCACGCCAACCTCATCAAGAGCCGTTCGGGACGCGCCTTTCAGGCCGTTCGGGAGTCGAGCGACACGGCATCGGCGCTCGGCATCCGGGTCTCGAACGTCAAGATCACCGCCTTCGCGCTCAGCGGCGCGATCGGTGCGTTGGCCGGCGTGTTCTTCGCCTATCACCGCGGGTTCATCAACCCCTCGATCATCGCCGCGTCGCCGCTCGTCTTGTTCACCGGTCTTCTGCTCGGTGGCAGCGGAACCTTGGTGGGCCCATTCGTCGGGGTCGTGCTTTATGCCGTCTTGGAAAAGACGCTGACGAAGCAACACATCATCGAACAGCACCCGCTGTACTTCTGGCTCGTCCTCGGTGGGATCATCTGGATCTTGCTTCTCGCCGTCCCCAAGGGCATCGCCGGATCATTCCAGGCCTCGCCCCTGGCGAGACCATTTCGACCGAAGCGAGTGACGGTCGCCAACGATCAACTCCGTCCGACATCGGAAATCCTCTCGTGGGCAACGAGCACCGCCGACGGATCCGCCAGCCGCGAGCCGATCCTCGTCGCCGCCGGCGTGAGCAAATCCTTTGGCGGCATCAAGGCCCTTCAGGGGGCAACGCTGTCGGTCCGGCCGCAGGAGATCCACGCCATCATGGGACCGAACGGTTGCGGCAAGTCGACGTTTGTGAACTGCATCACGCAGTTCCTTCACGCCGATGAGGGAACGATCACCATCTTCGGACAGCCGGCGGCCACCTCGCCGGAGCGAGTCGCGGCCTCAGGTGTTATCCGTGTCTTCCAGGTTCCCCACCTGTTCGAACGGGTCTCCGCGCTAGAGAACGTGCTGACCGGGATGCACCTCCGCGCTCGCCAGTCAGTCATCAGCGCCATGCTTCGGCTTCCCTCGTTCGGACGAGACGAGCGAGCCATGCGAGACGAGGGCCGTCAGCTTCTCCGCCTCGCCGGTCTCGGCGACAAGACCGACGAACTTGCGGCCAATCTCTCGCACGGACAAAAGCGTCTCCTCGAAGTTGTTCGCGCCGTTGCCGCCCACCCGCGCATCCTCATTCTTGACGAACCAGCAACCGGCCTCACGAGCGAAGAAGTACGCGCGCTTGGGGTCTTGGTCAAGACACTTCGCGATGGTGGACTCACGATCGTCCTTATCGAACACAACGTTGGATTCGTGATGGAGATCTCCGATCGCATCACGGTGATGGAGCAGGGCCGGGTCATCGCCGTCGGCGTTCCAACAGAGATACAGGGAAGCGAAGACGTTCAGCGCGCCTACTTGGGCGATGGCGACGTTCTTGCGATGTTGGGAGCCTGATATGACAACGCCGTTGTTGGAACTCTCGGAGGTGCGGGTGAACTATGGGCAGGTCCCGGCCCTGCAGGGCGTCGACCTCACCGTCCATGAGGGTGAGTTCGTGGTCATCCTCGGACCCAATGGGGCGGGCAAGACGACCACGCTTCGCGCAGCGTCGGGTTTGGCCAAACTGAAGTCGGGATCGATTCGCTTTCGGGGATCGGGACTGAGTCGGTCGGCGGCCGCTATAACCCGCGGCGGTATCGGGCACGTCCCGGAAGGACGCAAGATCTTCCCGGACCACACGGTGCTCGAAAACATGCAACTTGGGGCCTACAAATTGCGACGCCGACGCGCCGAACGGGACTCGTCGATCGACGCCATGTTCGATCTGTTTCCTCGACTACGAGAGCGGCGAGATCAGGCGGCGGGAACGTTGTCGGGTGGTGAAGCGCAGATGCTCGCCTGTGCCCGAGCGCTGGTGCACCGACCGTCCTTGCTCATGCTCGATGAGCCGTCGCTCGGTATTGCCCCCAAACTGGTCGCCGAGCTGTTCACCTATATCCGTCGAATGCATCGTGAGGAGGGTTTGACGGTGCTCCTTGTCGATCAATCCGCACCCCTCGCTTTGGCCCTCGCCGACCGTGGCTACGTGATGGCCGAAGGCCGGGTTCAGGTCACCGGAACGGCGGAAGAACTTCGTACGAACGACGAGGTGAAGCGCGTTTTCCTCGGCGGCTGAAAGGGTCCTAACCGAAGCGACTAGAGGAGTTGGGCGGCGAGGGCGGCGACTTCGCTTCGCTCGCAGGCGGCGAGGCGCACGCCCCCGAAGCACCGTTGTCCGCGGAAGGCATCGAGAAGCACGGCCAGACCGTTGTTGTGCTTGGAGAGATACGGCGCGTCGATTTGGTCACGGTCGCCGCAGAAGACGATTTTGGCGCCCTCGCCGACCCGCGTGAGGATCGTCTTCACGGTGGTCGGCTCAAGATTCTGCGCTTCGTCAACCACGATGAAGCTCGATTGCAAGGTGCGACCCCGCAGGAAGGTCACGCTCTCCATAGTGAGCTTGCGCCGTTCAAGAAGTTCAGTCATCACGTCTTGCGCGGTGACGTAGCTCCCGTCGTCGGTGAGCGCCGCGAGCGCGTCGACGATCGCCGCCATCCACGGTTCGAGCTTTTCGTCGAGGGTGCCGGGAAGGAACCCGAGATCGGCATGTCCGACCGGCACGATCGGCCGGTAGACCGCAAGGCGCTCGTAGCGGGCGTTGCGTTCGACCACCTGCTCGAGACCGGCGGCTAGCGCCAGAATGGTCTTGCCCGTGCCGGCTGTTCCGTCGAGGGCCACCACGGTCACGTCGGGGTCGAGCAAGAGTGCCAGCGCCGCGCGTTGCTCCTTGGAGCGGGGACGAAGTCCATATGCCTCTTGATGAGCGACAAGTTCGCACAGTGTTTTGTCGATCGAGCGAACAAGCAACGACGACGTTCCCGCACGAAGCACGCCAAAGGTGTTGTCGTCGAGGTCGGTTACTGCTCGGTCGTCATCGAGCGTCGCCGCCGAGAACGCAAGCCCGCTCGCTCCCGCCTGGTGGATGCTGCCAAGCAATTCGGCGCTGACCTCGAACACCGGCCAGGTGCCGTAGCCGGTCTCGATGGTGGACCGGTTTGCCCTCGTGTGTTCGTCGGCCACGAAACCGAGCTGCGCAGCCTTGATCCGCATGGCGGTGTCGTTGGTGACCACCGTGACGACGCAGCCCCCGGCGCGCAGTCCGCAGCACGCAGCGAGGATTCGGTTGTCGGCCTTGGTCGGATCCAGGCCAAGGCCGCGTAATTCATCAAGATGTACGCCGTTGGTCTCGACGCGAACGGTCGAACCGTTCGGCAGTGCCACGGCCGTCGCAATATCGCCGTCGTGTGCTGTTCGCAGCCCCTCGATCGTCCGCAAGGCCTCGCGAGCCGCAGCGCCGACGTCGTCCCGACGCGTCTTGTGTCCATCGAGCTCTTCGATGACGGTGAGCGGAATCACCACGTCTTGTCCGTCGAACATGTGAAGCGCCCCCGGGTCGGCCACCAACACCGACGTGTCGAGGACCACGGTGATTCGGGCGGCGGTGATACGGACGGGTTGCGTCATGTCGATGCCTGTCGTCGCGGAGCGTTGATGGGCCATCGTCGCAGAGCCACACCGAACTGAAGTGGCAATTCCCCCGCCGTCACACACTGTTTACGAAGCGTTCGTTTGCGGCCTCGCAAACCAAGCACCAACGAACGACCTCCACCCGCTCACTCGGAGGCTCGACGACTACCGTGGCGGGCGTGACTGACGAGCCGCCGATCGAACCCGGCGCGCTCATTGGCCCGCCGGTGCCGCCGAAAGCGTTGAACCCGGCCCACGCCATCCTCGTCGGAGCCGTCCTGTCGGCCATTGTCACCCTCATCGGCGTCACGTTGAACATCCGGTCCTCGGAGCGACTGTCGAACGAGCGGGGCAAACGAGACGCAGCGGTAGCCGAGGCCAACAGTCTCAAAGGCAAGGTCGGTGATTTGGAGAAGCGCCTCGACGATGCACTCGCCAAGATCCCGGCCGCCGTCGCCGGTACCAGCGTGGCGGCGACCGGCCCCCAGGTCACCACGATTGCGCCGACGCCACCGTCGATCGTGGTCATCGTCAACCCGGCCCCGGTGGCCCCCGTCGTGACGAACGTTCCAATCACCACCATCGTCCCCAGGTCCAGCACCGTCACGACCATCCCGGCGCCTGCAACCACCGGCTCGGCCAACTCCACGTCGACCGCCCCATCAACATCACCGTCGACCACGACGTCGACGTCATCCACCACGCTCCCGTAGGGAGCCGGTCTCCGGGCTTGGTCGCCCTACCGGCTGAGCAGGGGCTCGGGGGTCTTGGCCGGGTCGATCAACCCGAACCGTATGGCGCGCAACACCGCTTGCGTGAGATTTTCCACGCCCAGGCGCCGGTACACCGATCCGAGATGATTGTTCACTGTTTTCGACGTGATCCCCAGCTGTGAAGCCGCCTCATGCACGCTCATGCCCTCGGCCACGTATTGGAGGATCTGGGCGTGCCGAGGGGTGATGGTCATTCGACGATCGTGTCTCGCCATCTTCTGGAGCGCTGCTAACACTTCCTGGATCGACGCGTCGGCGGCGAGCTGCTGCGCCCCACTCACTTGGAGTGAATCGTCGAGCACGACGGTCGTGGCCCCGCCAAGGGTGGCGATGACGCCGGACTCTCGACTTCCCTCGGCGACGGGACCAACAACCACTCGGCTGTTGGGCACCACGGTCACATCTCGTCCGGGATCGAAGCGATCAGCGTCCCAACCGAAACTGCGGAGGGCAACGACCAACGCCTGCCCGATGGCAACGTGGGAGGTGAGAACCAGAACTTCGGTTGAGGGTGAGGAGTGCACGTGTCGAAACATCCCACGGGAAAAGTGACTAGTCCGGCTCCGTCGGCCTCGCGAACACTCCAACTGCAAGCGCTTGCGAACACCACCCTAGGTGCTTTTCATTTTTACCTAGAACGACCCGGTCAGTCCGGGGCCGGCTCGACGAGGAGTCGGTCCTCGATGCCTTCACCGAGACGTTCGGTGATGACCACCACGTGTTGGGCGCGCCGTACACCGACCAGTACATCGAACCCGTCGCGGCCCTCGAGCCATGGCCCGTCACTATCGGCAAGACCGACGGACTCCCACAGCCGCGCCGCATCCGGCGCACCCATGACGGTCCACCGAAGGTGGAGCTCGATGCCGCCGCGGCCGCGAACCACGACCGGTCCGAATCGGACGTCGGCGAAGGGCCGCCACACCCGGTCTGGTCCCTGCTCCAGCAGGTGAACCGAAGACAACGCAATGTCGAGATCGAACGCCGAGAACGCCCGGGTCGATGCCGCAATGAGGTCGTCGTCGGCCGACTCGTGCAGTGTCACATGCGGGACGTAGGAATAGTCGACGCGCCGAAGAAGTGGTCCGGCAAACACTGCCTGCTGGAGACGAGATAGGACCACGAGGTCGCCGTCGATGCCGAGGTACACGACCGGCGAAACGGGAGAAAAGGTGCGTGCCGGCCCGAGCCGCACCGAGAGGGCCGGCGGTATCAACGCTGCTGCTCGACGGAGCACCGCAACGGCGTCATCGACGCGGGACTCCGTGACGTTCACGGGCGGCACGAGCGTGAGGTGGGGAGGCTGGGAATCCAGCGACGGCGAACCAAGCGCTCGCCTCAGTCCGCGGACTTCCGACGCCGCCGGCTCCGGGATCAGCAACACGACGCCGAGCCGGCGCCGCGTCATGAAACCACGACCGGCTTAACCGGTAACGGCGAGACGCGTGGTTGCCCGACGCAGTGCTGCGGTCCGATCGGGATCGGCCAGGCCATGCGACGAACCCTCCATCCGGGCTTTGGCCTCGGTTGCACGGGCCACGTTGATCTCAGTCGACAGTTCGGCAACGTCGGACAGGATCGTCACATTGTTGTTCCGGACTTCGATGAACCCGCCGTGGATGGCCGCTTTGACCTCTTTGCCATCGGCCGTTCGGATGGTCACCGGGCCAATGCCGAGCAACCCCAGGAACGGGGCGTGACCGGGCAGGAACGCCGCGTCGCCCCCTTCGGGACGAGCAATCACGATGGTCGCCTCGCCCGAGAAGAGCTTGCGTTCGGGAGAGACGAGCTCCACATGCATGGTGTGGGTGGACTCAGCCATGACGCACTCCAGTCACTGGCGTTGCGAGCAGCGCAGCGCAGCGGAGCCGCGCAGCGCCAAAGAGCATGGTGTGGGTGGACTCAGCCATGACGCACTCCGATCACTCGCCGCGCTCGAGGCGGGCGGCCTTCTCCAGAACGGAGTCGATGCCGCCGACGTTCAAGAACGCCTGCTCCGGCACGGTGTCGAATTCGCCGGCACACAGCTTTTCGAAACCCTCGATGGTGTCGGACACGGGAGTGAAGACACCCTCCTGACCGGTAAAGGCCTTGGCCACGAACATCGGCTGCGAGAGGAACTTCTGAACCTTGCGGGCCCGGT
>JANLQX010000193.1:0-2508 GCA_031368095.1 Actinomycetes bacterium
TGTTGCGCTCCACAAGACCATCGACGCCGTGCGGGCCGCCATGGACGACCTGCGCGTCAATACCCCGATCGCCCGAATCACTGAGCTGACCAATCACCTCACGTCGACGTATGCGAACGGCGCACCGCGCTCGCTGGCCGAACCGTTGGTGCTCCTGATCGCACCGTATGCACCGCACCTCGCCGAGGAACTGTGGTCCCGCCTTGGTCATCCGGACTCACTCATTCGCCAACCTTTTCCCGTCGCTGATGCGTCGTACCTGGTGGCCGACACGGTCGAGATCCCGGTGCAGATCAACGGAAAAGTACGCGCGCTCCTCACCGTGCCAACCGGCACCGACGGGCCATCGCTCGAGGCGGCCGCACGCGCCGATGCCAAGGTGGCGGCCCAGCTCGACGACAGGACCATTCGCAAAGTCATCGCCGTCCCCGGAAAGCTCGTGAACTTCGTCGTTGCGTAGCGCTCCGGCCGACGCGCCGCTGATCGCGGGCGGGCGCGCACTACCGTGAGTGCTCGTGAAACAGGCATTTGCGCATCGGTCCCTTCTCGTTGTCGCCGGATTGGCGACGATCGCCATCGCGGCGTCGTGTTCGAAGGGTGTGGCCACCCCCGCCACCATCATCGAAGACACTTCAATCGGGTACGCGACCGTCACCAGTGAAGCCCCGTCGACGTTGCCGCCGGTCCCGACGATCCCGCTGACTGCGCCGAAGGACGCCAAGGACTGCCCCGCGGCGGATGGGTCAGCCGTCCAAAAACGGAAGTTCACCGCCGAGCCCCCGCTGTGTCTCGATCTGAAGAAGACCTACGTGGCCACGATGGAAACGTCGGAAGGCACGATGACCTTCGATCTGCTGACCGCTCGTGCTCCTCGCACCGTCAACAGCTTCGTGTATCTCGCACGCCAGAAATACTTCGATGGGCTCGGATTTCACCGCGTGGTCAAGGACTTCGTGCTGCAAGGTGGCGACCCGAAAGGTGACGGATCAGGTGGGCCCGGATACTCCTTCGCCGACGAGCTTCCGAAGGCGGGCGAATACAAGGTGGGCTCGCTGGCCATGGCGAATTCCGGGCCGAACACGAATGGCAGCCAATTCTTCGTTGTTTCTGGTCCGGGGGGAGTTGCGAGCCTCCAACCCCTCTACTCCTACTTCGGCCAGATCCAGGTCGGCAAGGGCGAGGACGTCATCAAGAAGGTCGACGCGCTGGCGCCGTCCGGCGATGGTCCTCCCACCAAGACCGTCACCATTGTGAAGGTAACGATCACCGAGAAGGAGGGCATGTAACTCCGGCGCATCAGAGCGGGTCGAAAAAGACGTGCTGAGTTTTGCGCCCCAACATCATCTTCGGACGCTTTCGGAGCGCTTCATCGAGGGATCGACCCGCGGCACGTTGACCGTGTACCACGGTGACGTCGGGGCGACGGTGCCATGGTCAAGGGTGCACGACGACGCCCTCGTGTTGGCGGCTCGGCTACGCGACCGGGGGCTAGGTATCGGATCGCACATCGCCATCCTGGGGCCCACGTCGCGCCGGCTCATCACGGCCCTGCAGGCCGTTTGGCTGATGGGCGGATGCACCGTTGTTCTTCCGTTGCCGATGCGTCTCGGTTCCCTCGATGAGTTCACGGCGCAGACGCGTGTTCGGATCGCCAACGCCGACTGCGCCGCGGTCCTCGTAGCGTCGGATTTCGCTCCGTTCTTCGTCGCCGAACAGGGTGAGCCGCCGGTGATCGTGCTCGACGACGCGCTCTTCGCCCCGCTCGACGGCTCGCCGTTTTCGGTTCCCTCGATCGATCCGTCGTCGTTGGCGATCTTGCAGTTCACCAGCGGCTCCACGTCGACGCCGAAGGGCGTGATGCTTCCGCACGAGCAGGTGTGCGCAAATCTCGACGCCATCGCGCACGGCGTTGAACTCGACCGAACCACCGACGTCGCCGTGTCATGGCTGCCGCTTTATCACGACATGGGTTTGATCGGCCTGTTGCTCACGCCGATGACAACCGGGACGTCGCTCGTGCAATGCGGGCCGCAAGACTTTCTCGGGGCGCCGAGTCGCTGGATGCGGTGGATCTCGGTGCATCGAGGCACCCTCACGGCGGGCCCGAACTTTTCCTATGTTCTGGCCGCACGAGCCTTGCTGCGCGAAGCCCAACTCGACTTGTCGTCGCTGCGAATGTCGTTGAACGGCGCCGAACCGGTTGATCCGTCAACGGTCGATTCGTGGCTTGACGCCGGAGCGCGTCACGGTCTCTCTCGCGGCGCGGCGTTCCCGGCTTTCGGCATGGCAGAGCTCACCTTGGCCGGAGTCTTTCCGCCCGTCGGACGAGGCCTGGCCGTGGACACCATCGACCTCGCGGCGCTGGAAACGGAGCGTTTTGCCGCCCCATCCACTCCCGGGACGAACGGGTCGCGTTCGTTTGTGAAACTTGGTCGCGCTGTCGATGGACTGGAAACTCGCGTTGTCGATCCTGACGACGGACGTACGCTCGTCGAGCGCGAAGTCGGT
>JANLQX010000219.1:0-1975 GCA_031368095.1 Actinomycetes bacterium
GCCCCATGCCCGAGCGACTGGCACCCCAACTCGCCACGCTCTCCGCCGGGATTCCGGCCTTCGGACGCTGGACTTACGAAATCAAGCTCGATGGCTACCGCTTGATGGCGCGCATAGAGGGTGAGCGGGTCAAGCTGATGACGCGTGGAGGCCACGACTGGGCGGCCAAGATGCCCGACCTCGTCGAGGCGATCACGAGGCTCGGCCTGCGCAGCGCCTGGCTGGACGGGGAGATCGTCGTGATGGGTGCGAACGGCCTGCCCAGTTTCAACGGTCTGCAAAAGGCCTTCGACATGAAATCCGGCACCGAGGTGATCGAGTATTTCCTGTTCGACATCCCGTATCTCGATGGATACGACCTGCGCGGTGTCGAACTCGCGGACCGCCGCGCGCTGCTGAGGGAACTGGTCGAACTCAAGGCCGTGGATCGCATTCGTTTCAGCGCGGACTTCCAGGGTGAACCGGGTGCGATCCTTCAATCGGCGTGCCAGATGGGTCTCGAAGGGGTCATCGCCAAGCGCGAGGACTCGCTGTACGCCTCCACCCGATCAGACGCATGGCTCAAGCTCAAATGCAAGCTGCGCCAGGAGTTCGTGATCTGCGGCTACACGGACAGAAGTGATGGATCGCCAGAGATCGGCAGCTTGCTGCTCGGTGTGTATTCGGACTCTGGCCAACTCGAATCGGTGGGCAGTGTGGGAACAGGGTGGAGCGCGGCCGAAGCCGCTGAACTGAGGACGAAGCTGGCCAAGTTCGAAGTCGACAAGTCACCAGTCGAAGCGGGGCCGTCGAAGCCTGGACGCTGGTCGCGTCGCGCGGCAGGAAGCGAGCGGTGGGTGCAGCCCCGGTTCGTCGCCGAAGTGCAGTACGGTGACATGACGCCCGACGGTCACATCCGGCATGCAACCTATGTCGCGCTGCGCACTGACAAAGCCGCCAAGGACGTTCGCCGCGAGTTCGTGCAGGCGCAGATGGGCGTGCCGTTGCAGCGAGTTGACCGTGCCACCGCGACGCGAGTGACCATCACCCATGGCGACCGGGTCGTCGATCCAAGCACCGGGCTCACCAAACTCGATCTCGTGCGCTACTACGAGTCCGTGGCCGAGGCCATGCTGCCGCACTTGAGAGGTCGGCCCTGTTCGCTGGTCCGGGGCCCCACGGGTGTCGATGGTCAGCTGTTTTTTCAGAAGCACAGCGAACGGACCGCGATCCCCGGGCTGAGGAACATGGATCCTGGGCTTTGGCCCGAGCACGAGCCACTGCTCGAGGTCGGCAGCGTTCGAGCACTGGCAGGCGCCGCACAGATGAATGTCATCGAGTTCCACACCTGGAACTCGGTCGAGAAGAAGATCGATGCGCCTGATCGGCTCATTCTGGATCTGGATCCGGGCGACGGGACGCCGTGGGCGCATGTCCAGGAGGGCGCATTGTTGGTGCAAACCTTGTTGCGGGAACTGGGGCTGGAATCCTGGCTCAAGACAAGCGGAGGCAAGGGCTTGCACGTCGTCGTGCCCATCACACCGAAGCTCGACTTCGACACCGTGAAACGCTTTTCCCAAGCCATCGTCCAGCACCTTGCCCGCGTCATCCCGTCGCGTTTCGTCGCGAGGAGCGGGCCGGCCAACCGAATCGGCAAGATCTTCGTCGACTACCTTCGCAACGGGCACGGTGCAACGACAGCGGCCGCGTTCTCCGCGCGCGCCAGACCCGGACTGGGCGTGTCGATGCCTGTTGCTTGGGATGAGCTGCCAACGCTGAAGGGAGGCAATCATTGGTCGATCGCGACCGCACGTGAGCACCTGTCGTTTCAGCGAGTCGATCCATGGGCAGGCTACTGGATCAAGCGCCAGACCCTGACCTCGGCGATGAAGATTCTCGGCTTCAAGGCGACACAGGGAAACTAGGTGTGAAGATCCAATAGGTTGTTGGTGTCCACCCGGACCGAGTTTGAGAGGCTGGAAATCGCCAAACCCCC
>JANLQX010000264.1:0-12741 GCA_031368095.1 Actinomycetes bacterium
CGCTCGATGCCGTATGCAATGACCACGACCTTCATCCCGCCTAGTCCGATGCCGTGGGCGCAGTGACCGACGCAGTGACCGGCGCACCGCTGCGTTGGGGCATCCTCGGGCCGGGCGCAATTGCGAACTCGTTTGCCGATGATCTTCGGTTCGTGGCCAACGCCCAGTTGGTGGCCGTTGGTTCGCGTGACCGTGAACGGGCCGTGGCGTTCGCCTCTCGACGCGCTATTCCGGCGGCGCACGGTTCCTACGAGGCGCTGGTCGCCGATCCCAACGTCGACGCCGTCTACATCGCGACGCCGCACTCGCGACACCTCGACGACGCGTTGCTGTGTCTCGACTCTGGCAAACACGTATTGATCGAAAAACCCGTCGTCATGAACGCCGCGCAAATGGCGGTGTTGAGCGCCGCCGCATCCCGCTCGGGTCGATTCGCGATGGAGGCGATGTGGACGAGATTCTTTCCCCTATTCGAGAAAGTACGTGAACTGATAGTCAGTGAACGTATTGGTTCGGTTATCGAACTTCGGGCGGACTTTGGCAATGTCGTTCCCTACGATGGTGCCCACCGAGTGTGGAATCCCGAGCTTGGCGGTGGAGCGCTTCTTGACATCGGCGTGTATCCGCTGGTCTGGGCCGTCGGCATGCTCGGTTGGCCGACTGGTTTCGAAGCCGATGCCTCTTTGGCGGCCAACGGCGTCGACGAGGCCACCGGAATTCGACTCACCCATGAAGGCGGTGCAGTCTCTCTGCTCAGCGTCTCGATGCGCCGCCGAACGCCGTGTCGAGTGGTGATCGTCGGAACTCGCGGTCGGATTTCCGTGGCCGCCCCGATGTACGCACCTCGACGCGTCACCGTTCGAAGCGAGGGTGGCAACGAGGCGTCGCCGTGGTCGCGGCCGCTGGCCGACCTAGACCAACCTGGTTCGCCGCTGCTGCGTCCCTTCGACCGTCTCCCCCGTCACTTGGTTCATCTGGTGGATAACGGAATGTCTCGGACGTTGCGGAATCGGTTTGCCGCGCAGGTGGCGCAGAGCAATCAGCCGCTGGTCGACGTGCACGCCGGACTCGGGTACTTCTACGAGGCCGAAGAAGTGGGCCGAGCCGTCAGTGCCGGTCTGGCCCAAAGTGACCGGTGGTCGCTGCAGGACAGCGCAAGGATGACTCAGCTGCTCGATGAAATCCGGTCGCGGGTCGGTCTTCGATTTGCCGGAGACAGCTAGCACCACAATTCGGTCCGACAACGAACGGCCTCGCTGCTAGACCCGAAGTCGATGATTGATGTCACGACGTTGGATCTACTTCGGCGCGATACCCCCGGGGTTTCGGGGGTCGTGCACCTCAACAACGCCGGCGCATCGTTCCCGTCAGTTTCGACGATCGGCGCGCAGGTTGCTCACCTGCAACTTGAAGCGGTCCTGGGCGGCTACGAGGCCAAGGCGGCTGCCGCTGAGGCGCTGGTCGACCTACGTTCCAGCGCCGCCGGATTGATGAACGCCACGGCCGACGAGGTAGCTGTGACGACGAGCGATACGGCAGCATGGGCGAAAGTCTTCTGGGGCTTTGCGTTTGGAGGTGGATTCTCGGAACGACACCGCGTGGTGATCGACCGGATCTTCTACAACTCGCATTACCTCTCATTGCTGCAGGCCGAGAAGCAGTTCGGCATCGAGATAGTCGTGGCCCCAACTGATGCGTCGGGCCGGGTCGACGTGGAACGCTTCTCGTCGGTCCTCGATGAACGCGTTGCGCTCGTGTCGATGACGATGGCGCCAACCCATTCCGGCATCGTGAATCCGGTTGCGACCATAGGTGCCTATACAAAAGCGGCCGGGGTCCCTTATTTCGTCGACGGATGCCAGGCCCTCGGCCAACTGGTCGTTGACGTCGAGGCGATCGGGTGCGATGTACTGACTGGCACCGGCCGCAAGTGGCTGCGTGGCCCGCGAGGTACAGGACTCTTATATGTGCGCAGATCATTTCAGGATCGCTGCGATCCTCCTGGGATTGACGGCGTTTCCGCCACGTGGGACAGCGCAACGTCGTATTCTCTGGCCCCGACCGCCGCTCGGTTCGAGGAGTTCGAGACCTCCACGGCCGGACAACTCGGTCTCGCTGTTGCGATCGACGAGGCCCTGGCGCTCGGCCTCGAGGCGATCGCCGCACGAGTGCAACACCTCGCAACGCGACTGCGTGTCGAACTTTCGCAGCGAACGAATGTGGCGGTGCAGGAGACCGAAGGTCCTTGCTCGGGCATCGTGACCTTCGTCGTCGACGGGGTCTCGGCCTCACAGGTCGTTGCCGCCGCCGCGAACGCCGGGATAAACATGAACGCCTCCTCGGCGCCGTGGGCCCGTCTCGACTTTGGCGCCCGAGGTATCACCGAGGTCGCGCGCGTCGCGCCGCACATCTACAACACCGATGACGAACTCGACCAACTCTTGTCGGTGATCGACTCGCTGTAGGTTCTGGGTCTCCAAGGCACTCGCACCTGCGTACCGTTCCACGGAAGGTGTCGACACCTCCGGCCGGTAACGTTCGAGGCATGCGTGCCCTTCGCCTTCATGAACTCGGCGAGCCCGTCGATGTGCTCCGTATCGAGAACGTGCCGACTCCCGAACCGGGACCGGGCGAAGTTCGTGTCGACGTCGCATCAGCGGCGCTCAATTTCCCCGACGTGCTGCTGTGTCGAGGTCAGTATCAGGAAAAGCCTCCGCTTCCCTTCACTCCCGGTGTCGAAATGTCGGGGGTGGTGTCCGCCGTCGGTCCCGATGTCACCCGATTTGCCGTCGGGGACCGTGTACTTGGAAGCCCGAATTTCGTCACCGGCGCGTTGACCGAGCAGACCCTCGCCCACGAACGAGCGCTGTCCAAGTTGCCCGAAACCATGAGCTTCGACGCTGCCGCAGCACTACGAATCACATACCACACGGGTCACGTCGCCCTTCATCGGCGCGCCAACCTGCAGCCGGGAGAAACCGTTCTCGTTCATGCCGGTGCCGGCGGAGTGGGCAGCGCGGCAATCCAACTGGCCAAGGCCCACGGTTGCGTGGTCATTGCCACGGCTGGCGGACCCGACAAGGTGGTCGCCTGCGAACGGTTGGGTGCCGACCTTGCCATTGACTACCGAGCCGGCGATTTCGTGGATGCCGTCAAGGAATTCACCAGCGGTCGCGGCGCCGACGTGATCTACGACCCGGTGGGCGGTGACACCTATGACCGCAGCACCAAAGTCATTGCGTGGGAGGGACGAATACTCATCATTGGGTTCACCGGGGGCCGGATAGCCGACGCCAAGACGAATCATGTCCTGATCAAGAACTACTCCGTGGTCGGCGTGCACTGGGGCGCCTACACCCGCCATGAGCCGCAGATCAACGACCGTATTCACGACGAGCTCATGGCCCTTCATGCGGCCGGAAAGATCGAGCCGCTGGTGAGCGAGACCGTTTCTCTCGCTGATGCCGCCAGCGCACTTGCCCGGCTCGGCGACCGTGGAACGATCGGCAAAATCGTCGTCCATCCGAGCGCGTGACGCACGGGCCGCCGTCACCGCCGCGGCCGCTTTCGCACATGCCGCGAATCAGCGTTTTTACGCTATTCCCCGACCTCATCGAAGCTCACGCGTCGGCCAGCCTGCTTGGCCGGGCGCGTGATGGTGGCGTCTTGGAGGTGCGAGCCCATAATCTGCGGCGATTCGGTGCCGGCGTGCACCAGGCCGTCGACGACGCGCCGTTTGGCGGCGGGGCGGGAATGGTCCTCGCCCCCGGTCCGGTTTTTGCTGCCGTGGAAACGGCGATCGCCGAGGGAACCGCGGCTCGTCCGGTCTTCCTGCTCGCCCCGGGCGGCCGACGGCTGACCCAACAAGTGGCCCGGGAACTTGCCGCGGTTCTCGTCGAGACGGGTGGCTTCTCGTTGGTTTGTGGTCGGTACGAAGGGTTCGACCAACGCATCCACGACCACTTGGCCGACGGAGAATTATCGATCGGTGATGTCGTCCTTGGAGGCGGCGAGGTGGCCGCCATGGCCGTGGCCGAAGCTGTTGGAAGGCTGGTGCCCGGCGTGATGGGCAACGATCAATCCGCCGTCGTCGAAAGTTTTGCCGACGGGCTTCTCGAACATCCCCAATACACCCGCCCGGCCGAGTTCCGGGGTTGGGCGGTCCCCGAAGTTCTCCGGTCCGGCGACCACGCCAGGGTGGCTCGTTGGCGTCTCGCCGCCGCCCTTTCGCTCACCGCCCAGAAACGGCCCGACCTTCTGGCCGAGCTCGGCGAACTGACCACTGCGCAACGACGGGCGGTGGCCGAGTTCGGCGCCGTCACCGACGACGTACGTGCCAGTCGTGATGGTGACCGCTCGTCGACCGAGTAGCCTTGACCGGCCTCACGCAACCGACAGCCCGGCCTGCGCTCGGAATCCTCTGAGATGCAGGGCCGCAACGCCCCGGAGTATCCGACATGCAATTGACTGACTTCATCGACAAAGCCGGCCTCCGTACCGACGTCCCGGACTTCCAGGCCGGTGACCTGGTGAAGGTCCACGTCCGCGTTGTCGAAGGCAACAAGGAACGGGTCCAGGTGTTCCAGGGCCACGTCATCGGGCGATCCGGCGATGGCATCCGCGAGACCTTCAAGGTCCGCAAAGTGAGCTACGGCGTCGGCGTTGAGCGCACCTTCCCGATCCACGCTCCGTCAATTGCCATGATCGAAGTCGTCACCAAGGGCGACGTTCGTCGGGCCAAGCTGTACTACCTCCGTGACCTGCAGGGCAAGGCCGCCAAGATCAAGGAGAAGCGGGTCAACCGCTGAGTTCGCTGAGCGAGACGCAGACGCCACCCGTCGGCGACCCTTCGTCACTCGAAGCCGTCCCCGCTTCGACACTGACCCCGGGCCCAGTGCCCGGCGTCGGGCGTCGACGAGCTCCGAGTGGTCGCGTCGTGCGTGAGTACGCCGTGCTTGCTGTTGTTGCCGTTGTACTGGCATCGCTTATCCGGGCATTTGTCGGGCTGGCGTTCTACATCCCGTCGCCGTCCATGGTGCCGACGCTCAAGATCAATGACCGGGTAATCGTGTCCCGGGTCACGTATCGCCTTCGCGACCCCCGTCGCAGCGACATCATCGTTTTTGACAACCCTGACTTTCGTGGCGCCAAGCCGAACCCGTTGCTGCGTCCGTTCGGAGCCCTCTTCGAATTGGTCGGCGTGCGTCAGCAGAAGGACAAGCACTACATCAAGCGGATCATCGGTCTCCCCGGCGAGACGGTGGAGATCCACGACGGTTCGGTTTGGATCAACGGCAACGAACTCGCCGAACCATGGTTGCCGAAGGGTGTCACCACCGAGTGGCCCGAAGGCAAGAAACTCACCGTTCCGAAGAACTCCTATTGGGTTATGGGTGACAACCGCGATGACTCGAAAGACAGTCGGTATTTCGATGTATCGGCCGTCACCGACGCTGGCCATTTCATCAAGCGGTCATCGATCGTGGGACCGGCGGTACTGCGGGTATGGCCGTTCAACCGGTTCGGTCACCCGTGAGCGCAAGATGTGCCCGTGAGCGCGAGATGTGCCCCGTGAGCGCGACGCGGCCGTGAGCGCGGAGGATCTCGAGCGCTATGAATCGGAGCTCGAACTGCAGTTGTTCCGTGAATACAAAGATGTCGTCAAGACCTATACCCACATCGTGGAGACGGAGCGACGCTTTTACCTCGCCAACGGCGTCACGTGCGAGCCCCGAAACGATGGTGGCGGGCGCGGATGGTTCGAACTGGACCTGACCGACGCTTGGGTGTGGGACATTTATCGACCGGGACCTGCACGGTTCGTCGCCAAAGTACGTGTGCTTACATTTCGAGACGTGAACATCGAGCAGCTGGCCCAGCCTGAGGACTGACGATGGCGAAGACCCCGCAGGCGGCGGCGCTGGGAGTGCAGGCGGAGTCGGCGATGGCTTCGTGGTACGGCGCCCAGGGATACGAGATCGTGGCGCGCAACTGGCGAACGACAGGCGGTGAGCTCGACATCGTGGCGTTGCGTGATGATGTCGTCGTTGTCGTTGAGGTCAAGGCGAGATCATCGGCGCGATTCGGCACCGGTCTCGATGCCATCACTCCCGCCAAACTGCATCGGCTCCATCGACTGGGACGGGCATTCATCCGAGAACACAACATGGCCGGGCGAACGCTTCGGGTCGACGTGGCGTCGTGGGTAGACGGCACCTGGGACATCGTCCACGGCGTGTCGTAGTTCGAAGGACTTCCCCGCCGATGCGCTCCGTTATGCCTTGGTGCGGCGCTGGCGACGAACCTGCTCCCAGCACGGTGCATGGAAGTGGCGGCGAAGGTCTGGTTCCGTTTTAGGGACCACCACGACGTTCGCCATGCCCTTTGGAATCGGGTGGTTGCACGCCGGGCACTGGTACGACTTGGTCGCCTGGAAGGGTTGAAGAATCCGGGCATCTATCTCGTTGTCGGCCCACGTTCCGATCCCGGGAATGAGGTAGGCCACGGACCGCATCGGGTCATCATCCTCGTTGGGCATCCACGCCGGAGGTGACCAGCCAAGCGGAGCTTTGGGGCGTCGTTTTCCCATGGGGACTCGAGCGACGCGGGACTAGCCGAACAACGCCCAGCCGAGGAGACCAACGGTCACGGCCAGGGTGACGACGACCAAGACGATGTCCAACGGACGGCGTCGGTAGATGCGATTCGGGTTGAAGCCCATGTGATCAGTCTCGCAGGGCGGGCCGCGCCAATACGCCGACAGCCAGAAGTGTCACACCCCTGGCGGTACGGTGACCAGGTCGCATTCGGAGCCGGCGTCGTAGCGCTCCCGCCGTGTTCATTCGGCCCCGCCAGGTGCGGGGGAGGAGCGTCTCCATGCACATTGCAACCCGAACCGAGCGGTTCGGTTGAGCGGCTGTCTGGCCCTCGTGGCATCGGCCCAACTCATCGGGATCAGTGGGATGGCGGTGGTGGTTGAAGTCCACGCCAGCGATGGCGTGCCGTCGTTCACCATCGTGGGACAGCCCGATGGCGCCTGCCGAGAAGCCCGGGACCGGGTCCGGGCGGCGCTTCTGAGCAGCGGGTACGCCTGGCCTCAACGCCGTCTCACGGTAAATTTGGCCCCCGCATCGATCCCTAAGATCGGTGCTGGCCTGGACTTGGCCATTGCCATCGGCGTGCTCGTGGCGAACGGTCAGCTTCCACAGGATCGCGTGACGGGCCGCGCCTTTCTGGGAGAACTCGGCCTCGACGGAAGTGTTCGCCGGGTACCGGGCATCGTCTCCTTGGTCGACGATCTCCTCGCCGGCAGTCGGCCGCCCGAAGTTGTGGTGCCGATGAACGGGATGGCGGAGGCGTCGTTGCTCGGTCGGGGGGTGCTGCGCGCTGCCGTCACTCTCGGCGGAGTGGTCAACGCCCTTCACGGTCTTGGACCCTGGCCTGATCCGTTGCCGGCCGCGGTTTGCGAAGCGCTGCTGCCTACCCTTGACCTGGCCGACGTCCGAGGCCAGGCCTTCGGCCGACTGGCGCTCGAAGTGGCCGCCGCCGGGGGACACCACCTGCTGTTCTCTGGACCCCCCGGATCGGGAAAAACGATGCTGGCAGCGCGGCTCGCCACGGTGTTGCCGGACCTCACCCGCGAAGAAGGCGTTGAAGTTCTCCGAATCCATTCCGCTGCCGGGCAGCCCGTTCCGCTCGACCGACTCCCCGCCCGTCCGCCGTTTCGTGCCCCTCATCACACGGCTTCGGCCGCTGCGCTCCTGGGTGGCGGTTCGTCGTCGATCAGGCCCGGTGAGCTCTCGTGTGCCCATCGAGGTGTCCTCTTTCTCGACGAGCTCGGTGAGTTTGCACCGTTCGTTCTCGATTCGCTCCGCCAACCCCTGGAAGAGGGTTCAATCTGTATTGCTCGAGCGAAAGCAACGGTCGTTCTCCCGGCGCGCCCTCTGGTCGTCGCGGCCACGAACCCGTGTCCGTGCGGGTGGTGGGGCGTGGTCGCCGGCGAGCTTCCCGGCGCGCCCACCTGCCGGTGCTCCGATGCCTTGCGGGCAAGGTACGTGCGTCGCTTGGCGGGCCCGTTGCTGGACCGTTTCGACGTCCGGGTGCTCGTTAGCCCTCCCGACCCCGACGAGCTTCTCGGTCTGGCCAGCGGCGAGTCGTCGTCCGCCGTGGCCCAACGCGTTGCTGCGGTTCGTGGTGTCTCCCGAGAACGGGGCGTGGCCACCAATGCCGAACTCCGCGGCAATGAGCTGCGCCGATGGGCGCCGCTGAGCGGACCGGCCCAAAAAGTCGTCGAATCGCGGCTGCGCGTGGGAACGCTCACTGCTCGCGGCCTGGACCGCATCCGACGCGTGGCCCGCACCCTGGCCGATCTGAACGGCGCCGATATCGAATCTCCCCTCGACGTCGAAACAGTGGCCCTGGCGTTGGAACTACGTCGTCCCGTCCTCCCCGACGCCCGGAGCGGGGCCGCAGCATGACGACAGAGGAATCCGCTCCATGACGCTCGTGAGCACATCGTTCGCCTTAACCGCCTTGACCGATGATCGACGCCGACACGAGAGTCTCGCCGAATTGTTTGTCGGGACCGATGGTCTCGGTCCCTCGCGGCTCGCCTCCCTCGTTCGTCGTTCACCGCTAACGATTAGCCAAACGCTGGAACTTCTCGCTGGCGGGGAATCGAGTCCCGTGCCAACAACGGACCGCCGAGCAACAGCGTGGGACGAACTTGTCCAACGGATGCGTACCGCGCTTGCCGGCGGATTGCCGGTGGCGCAAGCCCGTTGGTGGTTGTCCGGTGATCCCGGCTGGGATGCGCGCTTCGGAGACGACGACGACGCCCCGGCGGCGTTATGCGTGGTTGGGAGCTTGGCCGCCTTGGCTGGTCCACGGGTCGCCATCGTCGGCACCCGCTCGGCCTCGGCGGCCGGGCTGGCCATGGCTCGTGAATTGGGATTCATGTTGAGCCGTGCTGGCATCAGCGTCGTCTCCGGCTTGGCCCGAGGCATCGATGGTGCCGCCCATCGCGGCGCCACGTCGGACCCAACGGCTTCCGGAACGCCCGTCGGTGTCCTTGGCACGGGCACCGGGGTTGCCTACCCGCGTGAGCACCATGGCCTTCAAGCGATTGTCGCTGAACGCGGCCTTCTCCTGAGCGAATACGACCCCGGGCGGGGCCCCAGACCCGAAGCGTTTCCGCGACGCAACCGAATCGTGGCGCAGCTCGCCCAGGCAGTCGTGGTGGTGGAGTCGGGCACCAAAGGCGGGTCGCTGCTCACCGTCAACGAAGCCACGTTACGGTCGCGACCCGTCCTCGCCGTTCCCAACAATCCGGTGGTTCGGTCGGCGGCCGGAACGAACGCACTGCTTCGCGAAGACGACGGGGCACCACCGTTGGCTCTGCCGTGTCACGGTGTTGCCGACGTCTTGGCGGTGCTGGATTACCAGGTCGTCGTTGATGGCGAACGGATCGATGATCGTCTCAGCCCCGATGGACCCACCCACACGGTCCTTCGGGCCATTGGATGGGATCGCCGGGCGACCTCGGCCCTGTCCACGGAGTCAGGCCTGTCGTTGCGAGAAACGGCGTTGGCCCTGGCGTGGCTGGAAGAACAACGCTGGATCGAGCATCGCAGCGGACGATGGTCACGGATCCCGTGATGATCGACTCGCCCGATTTACTCCGGTGGTCGTTGGCATCGTTAGCGTTGTGGCTCGATGACTTCTTCGCCTGGGGCCGACAGCGGCGTCGACATCTCGGGTTGGGATGTCGATCGGTTCGTTCGGTCGCTGGTCGGACTCTCCACCGCAACGTCGCGTGCGTACTGCGACGATGTCCAACGGTTCGCGCAATGGTGCTCGTTGGCCGACGTCGATGTCCCGGCCCATGTCGATCGATCCATCATCCGGCGGTGGCTGGCCGACGGGTCCCGCCAGGGCCTTGCTCCGTCCACCACCAGTCGGCGACTTGCTTCCGTGCGCCGGTACTATGCCTTTCTCGGGGCAAGAGGGGTCGTCGCCGTCGATCCGACCGATCAGGTCAAAGGACCGGCCCGGGCCTCGCGGCTGCCCCGGGTCCTCACGCAAAGCGAAATCACCGACCTCCTCGATCGTCCCGTGCGCGACCGAGCGGGCAAGGATTGCGAGTTGTGGGACGGCCAGGATCAGGCGATTCTGGAACTTCTCTACTCCTCTGGGCTCCGAGTCGCCGAACTGTGCGGCGTGACCGACGGCGCGTTCGACCGCGCTCGACTGATGTTGACGATTCGAGGCAAGGGAGACAAGGAGCGAATGGTGCCAGTCGGCGAGCCGGCCGCCAGGGCGCTGCTTCGCTGGGTCGACGTGCTCCGGCCGCAACTCTTCGCCGGCGCCCATGGCACCGTCGAACGGCCACCGTCGACGTTCGTGAACACCCGGTTCCATCCCCTCGGAGCCCGAGACGTGCGCCGAATCGTCGATCGGCGGTCATCTCGGCCGACGCATCCACATGCCTTACGTCACACGTTCGCGACTCACCTCCTCGATGGTGGAGCCGATCTGCGCAGCGTCCAAGAGCTGCTGGGTCACGCCGATCTGGCCACCACACAGCGGTACACCCACGTGAGCAAGGACCGTCTTCGATCGATACACGAAGCAACCCACCCGCGGGCCGGGGGACCGAGGCCGTCAGGATCTGCGAAACTGCCCTGAGCCAATCCCGATTGGCCATGGTCCCGGCCGCTAGCCTCCTGCGGTCAAAAGGTTCGGGGGAGTTACGTGAGCGTCGAGGACGACAAGAGCGAGGAGCAACGCTCCATAGAGGCTCTTTGGCGCGAGTTCAAAGCCGCCGGAACGCAGGAACGGCGCGATGGCCTCATCGTGCACTACGCCGCGCTCGTCAAATATGTGGCCAACCGGGTCGCCGTTGGTCTCCCATCGAACGTCGAGCAGGCCGACCTGGTCTCCTATGGCTTCTTCGGACTGATCGATGCCATCGAGAAGTTCGAGATCGATCGCGGTATCAAGTTCGAAACGTACGCGATCCGTCGGATTCGTGGTGCGATCATCGACGAACTCCGCTCGATCGACTGGGTCCCGCGGTCCATCCGGTCGAAGGCTCGGGCCATCGAAAACGCCTTCGGAACATTGGAGGCCGACCTCGGGCGCGCTCCGTCCGACGCCGAGATGGCCAAGGCATTGGAGATGTCGGAGCCCGAACTGCAGCAGATCTTCACCCAGGTGTCCTTCGTCGGTCTGGTCGCCCTCGACGACGTGTACAACCGAGGCGGCGAACGGGGCGAGACGACCACTCTGGCGGAGACAATCGCCGACAAAGGCGAAGGACCGAGTGGCCTCTACGAGGTCGAGGAATTGCGCCAGTCGCTGGCCTCGGCGATCAACCGGATGCCCGAGCGGGAGAAGGTCGTTCTCACGCTGTATTACTACGAGAATATGACCCTCGCCGAGATCGGCGAGGTGCTTGGGGTCACCGAGAGCCGGGTCTGCCAGATTCACACCCGGGCCGTGTTGCAACTGCGGTCGAAGATGGGCGTCTCCACCGCCTGATCGTCATCGCCCGGCGGGCTGGAATTGTGGCCCTGATGCTCGGAGGAACGTGGTGTCCAGCAGCCACCGGCGCCAACTCCACCAAGTCGGTCGTCGTTCCGTCGTCTGTCCCTCCGACGTATCCGCCGGTCACGGTGGTTCGCTCGACCCCAGTCCATGGCCCGATCGTCGACCCGTGGCGGCCGCCTAGCGGTCCCTACGGACCCGGGAACCGGGGCGTCGATATTGGGACGACTCCCGGCGCCGTCGTCGTTTCCCCGGCCGATGGCATGGTCACGTTCGCCGGAGCAGTCGGGAATAGTCGGTTTGTGGTGGTTGCTAGTTCCGACGGCATCCGGATCACGGTCGGGTTTCTGGCCTCCGTAGGGGTGCGAACGGGTCAAGGTGTTCGCCGCGGCCAGCGCATCGGGACGGCGGGGTCCAGCGTCCACATCGGGGCCCGCGTCGGGGACGATTACGTGGACCCGACCCCACTCTTTTCGGGCGGACCGCCGCACGTGCGCCTCATACCCGTACCGGGGGCTGGTAGGTCCGCCTGAAACCGGGCGAGGGGCGACGCGAACGGCACTAGTCTTGCTCGCTGCGCTTGACGGGTGTCGAGCGCCGTGTTGCTGGTCCTCCGGTCGCCGTCAGGCGTGCCGCCGGTGACATTGAACCCTGTCGGCAACCGGAGGAGGAGAACCACTCATGAGCAACGCGACCCCGGTCGTCACGATGCGCCAGCTTCTGGAAGCGGGCGTCCATTTCGGCCACCAGACCCGTCGTTGGAACCCGAAGATGAAGCGATTCATCCACTCGGCGCGCAACGACATCTACATCATCGACCTGAACCAAACGCTGACCCGCGTGGAATCGGCCTATACCTACGTACGCGACCTTGTCGCCGGTGGTGGCTCGATCCTATTCGTCGGCACCAAAAAGCAGGCCCAGGACCCCATCGCGTCCTTTGCGGCGCGCTGCGGGATGCCCTACATCAACGAGCGATGGCTCGGCGGCATGCTCACCAACTTCCAGACGATCAGTACCCGCGTCAAGAAGATGCAGGACTACGAGCGTCAGCAGGCCGCCGGCGACTTCGCCAACATGCCCAAGAAGGAAGCGCTCATCAAGAGCCGCGAACTCGAAAAGCTGCAGCGAAACCTCGGCGGTATCCGTGGCATGGGCAAGCTGCCCGATGCGATCTTCGTGCTCGACACGAAG
>JANLQX010000289.1:0-1756 GCA_031368095.1 Actinomycetes bacterium
ACGCTTCGCCCACGTCCGCAGCTACCTCTCCACCACCCGCAAACACGACATCCCCGCCATCGACGCCCTCACCCGACTCTTCAACAACGACCCCTGGCTACCAACCCACACCGCCGCCTGACGGCACGTGAATGGTTACGCGCGAAGCGTCATCGACCGACGGGATTGGCACTGACCAATGGATGCAGCGGAACTCTCGGCCGTGCATCCGCGGCTATTTCACATGACGACCCCTTCGGGAGTCGAAGGCATCCGCCGACACGGGTTGCTCTCGACGACGGCACTTCTAGACAAGTTTGAGGTAGCAGCCGCGTATCGCGCGACGATCGAGGACTCGCGTCGGCCTGAGTGTGTTGAGATTGAACACCCTGTTCATGGCCGGGCGACCATTCGGGACAATAAGCCGCTGCGCGAGGAGGCTTTGCGCTCGTGCCTTCAGGACGGCATGACTCCGCCCGAGTGGTATCGCCTCCTCAATCGGAAGGTGTTTTTCTGGCCTTCGTCTGAGCGTGTGGCGGATCTTCGTGGCGCACGCGCCTATCGGAAACAGCACCAAGTGGTGCTCATCTTCGACACCCGCTCACTGCTGGAGGCCTACGGAGAAGCAGTGACCCTCTCGCCGATCAACAGCGGAGCCACGCTCTACCGACCACAGCCGCGGGGCCCGAGCACGTTTCGGACGGTGGCCGACTACCCGTTCACCGACCTGGCCCGCCGGAGAGGCAGACGCAAGGCGATCGCTGAGTTCGCCGTTGACTACGCCGTCCTGGACGCGATGGAGCATGTTCTCGACGTCAAGGAGTATGGTCCGATGGAGGACGACGCCTAGGGGGAGGAATGAGCGCTCGACCGTACGATGAGCCCATGTTCGAGGTGTCAGCTGCCGAGACACGGACCCCTCGTGGAGGGCGTCGCCGTGTAGCACGGTCGGCGCCGCCTCGTCCGGAGACACCGACGAGCGCTTCGCTCGTACTCGAGTTTCATCGTGCGTTCGGACTCCCGCTGGCAGAGATGCCGACGGTCGACGTCGAGGACGCTCTCCTCGCGCTGCGAAATCGGCTCCTGCTTGAGGAGTCTGCTGAGCTAGTTCGGGCGACAGAGGCTCGCGACCTCCTCGGCATCGCGGACGGCATCGCCGACGTGCTGTACGTCGTATACGGGACGGCGGTCACCTTCGGTCTCGACGCGGACGCCCTAGTCCGCGAGGTTCATCGTTCCAACATGTCGAAGCTTGACCTTGACGGCAGACCGATTCTTCGTGCGGACGGGAAGGTGCTGAAGGGGCCCTCGTACGAGCCGCCGAGGCTCGGGCCGATCATCGGGCTCGGAGCTACGGACTAGCGCCTCAAGGGCTACCGAACACAGCGACCCCGAAGGCAGCGGCGGCGTCGGCCTGCATGCCGGGGAGCACGTGCTGGTACACGGTCATCGTGAACGCCGGGCTGGAGTGGCCGAGGCGTTCGCTGACGACCTTCACAGGTACGCCGGCCTTCAGCAGGATCGAGGCGTGCGTGTGGCGGAGGTCGTGCAGCCGGATGCGGGGGAGCGGGCTGCTGGCCACCAGCCGGTCCCAGCACTGGCTGAAGTAGTCGGGGTGGACCGGGCGCCCATCCGGGCGGGCGAAGACGAACTCGTCGTCGCGGCGGCCGGTCGACAGGCGCTCCTCGAGCTGGCGCCGACGCCACGCTCGTAGGGTCGCCACGGTCCGGGCGTCGAGGTCGATCGTGCGGCGGCTCGTGGCCGTCTTCACGTCGGC
>JANLQX010000316.1:0-1924 GCA_031368095.1 Actinomycetes bacterium
CGGCACCACGCTGGCGTATACGGACGACGCTGACGGCGACGGCAAGTCTGACGACAAGGACAACTGCGCGTTCTCGTCGAACCGCGACCAGCTGGACGTCGACGGCGACGGCGTGGGCGACGCGTGCGACAACTGCTCGGGAGCCTCGAACTTCACCCAGCTCGACGCCGACGGCGACGGCCAGGGCGACAGCTGCGATGGCGACATCGACGGCGACTCGATTCCCAACGCGCTCGACAACTGCCCGGCGATTCCGAACCGCGACCAGCTCGACACCAACGGCAACCAGGCCGGCAACGTGTGTGACAGCGACGACGACGGCGACGGCATCCCCGACACCATCGACGTGTGCCCGCTGCTCTCGAACCCCGGCAACGTGCCGCTGACCGACTCGCGCTGCAACGCCGACGTCGACGCGGACAACATCTCGGACACCTTCGACAACTGCATCGGCGCGCAGAACCCCACGCAGCTCGACACCGACCTCGACGGGCTCGGCGACGTGTGCGACCCCGACATGGACAACGACGGCGTGCTCAACACCCTCGACAACTGCGCCACCGTTCGCAACCGCACCCAGCTGGACGACGACGGTGACGCGCTCGGTGATGCGTGCGACGCCCGCTACTGCGTCGTGGTCGACCCCTCGAACAAGGACGACTGCCTCGACCCCAACGGCGCCTTCCGCGTGCACGCGGGTGGCCTGGTGATGCTCAAGGCCGGCGAGAAGTTCCGCCTCCCGCTGTTCGCCAACCGCAACGGCGCCGCCATCGAATACGTGTGGACCGTGAAGACCCGCCCGTCGGCCAGCAAGGCCGCCGTCCTCAACCCGGAAGGCGTCGTCACCATGTCGCGCCACTGGGAATACGCGTACCAGGACGGTGCGGTGCCCTCGTTCACCGCTGACGTCGACGGCGCGTACGACATCCAGCTGCAGGCCCGCCTGGCCTTCGCTGACCGCGCCTACCCTGAGAACCGCGAGTCGACCTCGTCGCTCAAGCTCAACGCGTCGCCTGATGGCAAGAATGGCGCGATGGCCTGCAGCTCCATCCCGATGGACGCTTCGCTCGCCGCGCTCGGCCTGGGTCTGCTCGCCATGGCTCGCCGCCGCCGCAGCTAAGTCGCAGCGCTAAGGGTCCGCAGTTCGACTCCGCAGCAGAGCCCCTCGTCAGCAATCGCTGCCGGGGGGCTCGCCCGTTGTAGGATTTGTTTCTCGGCCGAAACCCGGAGGTCGTCTTGAAGGCTCTTCCCGCTTCGTTGTTGGCAGCATTGGTGGCCGTCGGCTGTAGCGATGGGCTCCTGGAGAAACGCCAGGTGCAGGACATCAACGTCGACAACCGGCTCGCCATCGGCGGGCGGGTCTGCACTTCGCCTCCGGACCCCACGGGCTTTCCCGTGAAGGTCGTGATGATCGTCGACCAGTCCGGGTCGATGTGCATTTCCGATCCCCCCGGCAGCCAGGGCTCGCCCGGGTTCTGCGAGATGTACGGCTCGGTGCCTCCGGGCGTGACGCAGCCGGCCCGGGTGCGCGCGGTCAATCGCCTGGTCGACCAGTTCTCCACGCAGCCCAACGTGCAGGTCGCGCTCATTCCGTTCGAGACGAACGTGAAGGGTGTGTGGCCGGTGCCCACGGGCCCCAACCCGCAGCGTTTTGGCCGCCCCGACGCGACGCTCCGCACCCGAATCAACACGCTGCAGGCCGAGCTCGGCAAGGGCACCGACTACCAGGGCGCGCTCGCCTACGCGTACGCCCTCATCGCCAGTGACATCGTCTCGACCGAAGCCAGCACCCCCGAGGTGTTGCCGCGCACGCGGTACGTGGTGGTGTTCATCACCGACGGCGTGCCCTTCCCCAAGTGTTCGGCCAACGACAACCTCACGCAGTTCGCCGACGACCTGAACCCCGAGCTCACCTGGGCCGACT
>JANLQX010000352.1:0-2533 GCA_031368095.1 Actinomycetes bacterium
ATCGCCGCAGTACGAAGATCAGCAGCCGACCCAAGCCGATGCGTCGCAATCACCGCCATGCTCGGCGACGGACTACTCGGCGCATGGTCCCCAAACGCACCCTTCCGGACCTCCCCAATCGGGAACCCCGAATCCAACAGAGCCGACGTCGTACGACCACTCCACCTTCACTCTGCCGATTCAATCCGCGCACGTGTGTACGCCTGGGACCTACCCGCTACCTCACGAATCGTCCTGGCATCTGACGGTTACAGCAATGACGCCCAACGCGTTTTTCCACAGGCAATCGCCCGACTCGATGAAGTAACCGGCTCAGTGGAACTTCTGGCCGGTCTTGGTTATCGCTGGCGGGGATCTCTCGATGATCGCAGCGTCATTGTGATTCGCCCGTCACCGGAAACATCATGAGATCATTGCTCGGCCGCTCCGGGCGAAGCTATGACATTGAGGACGAACCAATGAGCGGCGGTGGTGAAGCGTCAGTCTTTCGAATTCGCGGCGAGGACCTCGTCATCAAGCTCTACACCGCCATCGATCATGCCAACGAAGAACGAAGCGAAAATGTGGCAAGGCTTGTATCGCTTCGATCGACGCCTCGACTGTGGAGGCCCCAACTCGAACCGCTCTGCCTTCCAACCGACGTGATAATCGATGGCGGCCGCATGCTCGGCTATGTCATGCCCGCCGTGCCGGGAAACCTACAACCACTCATTCGCTGGATGCTCCCCAAGCAACAGAAACTCCATCAACCTAGCGAAGCCGGATCGTTAGCGCAACGCGCTCAGGTTCTCGCCCAGATCAGCCAAGCCGCGTCGATGCTCGAATTGGCCACAGGCATGGAACTCATCGATCTCACCGGTCCGAACGTACTATCCCGTCCGTCGAAATTACAATGTGCACTTATCGATTTAGATTCGGCGCTTCTCAAAGGGCGGCGACGAATTGTCGACGGCACGCTTCGATACCAAGCGCCCGAAATTGTTACAGGTCACGCGTTTGGTGGACCGCGCGCACATCTCCATTCCTTCGCCGTGATGGCGCACTGGTTGATGCTGTTTCGCCACCCACTCGTTGGCCGTGCAATCTTCGACCCCAACCCAACCACCAACGAAACCATGCAATACGGAACCCATGCTCTGTGGGCAGATCATCCCGACGACGACCGCAACCGGCCCTTAGGTGGCATCATCCCCGCATCGGCACTCGGAGTCCACATCTTTGACTTGTTCCGTGCAGCTTTTGTTGACGGTATCGATTTGACCGAACATGGCGATGGATCATTGGTCGGCCCCGCTCTACGTCCACCGTTGGGGGAATGGGCACGCTCACTCACGTTTCTCGGTGACCGCATTGTTCCTTGCCCAAATGTTGACTGCTTCTGGCGAGGATTCCCCGTTCAACCCGGACTCAACGCGTGCCCATCCTGCGGCCATCGATCACGCCGTGGCGCGTCGCTTCCAATCCTGCAATTCGGCGACGGGCGGGGACGGGCGGCACCTGGTGCAGTGATGGTTGGCTGGCCAGACCGACCTCTCTACCAACACCACCTCGACCCAGCCATCGCGCCCGACGCTACGCCCAACCAACCACCTATCGGGTCCATCATTCGAAATCGGAAGGGATGGTTCGCCGAAGTTGGCGCGCAACTCACGCCACTCACTCCAGGGATGTGCGCCCTTTCCGGCGGACGCGGGGTAATCGTGCAATATCTCGACTTTCCAGTTTGCCTGCCCTGACAACCGATTTGTATGCGAACCCGCTGTCGCTGCAAAGCGAGGAATGACGTTCGAACAGATCGCGTCTGAGTTCAACGTTACGGTCGAAATGGCACGATTTCGATGGAACACGACGGGCGTCGGCAAGCAAACCGCTTACACGCATAGGTAGCTGTACCGTCGATGAGTTACTCCTCAAGCACACCTTGCTCGATAAGTAGGTCGAAGTGGCGTTGGAGTGCGGCGGGGACGGGTCCTCCTCGGAGGAGAAGGCCGAGTTCAATGTTGGTGTCGATGGCTGCGCCGGTGAGGTTGGCGGACGTGACGAGCGCAGTGTGATCGTCGGCGATCGCCGCCTTGGCGTGCATCGTGGAGCGGTCGCCTGCTCGTTCTGTTGACGGCCATGAAAGGAAGGCTGCCTTCCCGCGAAGTTCCTTGAACGCCGTCGCGGCATCGAACGTGAGCTTCCCGGACTCGGCGGTCTCGAGCACCAGGCGCACAGACACGCCCCGGCCGACCGCAACGAGCAACGCCTCAGTCAGTTCCGGCACCTTGTAGGCGGCGAAGCTCACGAGCGTAAGTTTCGACGACGCCGACGCGATCACCTGCAACAGGACCTCGCGCGACATGCGCACCGGGATCTCGGATGTCGACGGGCCGGTCCAAACAATCTCGGTCGACTGTGTGGCACGGAGGAGATCGGCCACTGCGCCCGCGCCGATCAACATGCCGCTCAGGGTGGCCCCGGAAACGTCGCAGTCCGCTGCCCACGCGTCAACGAGTTCTGTCAGGAACCTAGTGCGACTCGCCCAGCAGGG
>JANLQX010000358.1:0-5186 GCA_031368095.1 Actinomycetes bacterium
GGGCCAGCAGGCTCGCTTGGGCCAGCAAACCCGGGAAAAATCGAAGTGAGCTGGCCCGAGCGAGTGAGCTGGCCCACGGAGAACTGTCACACGGGCCGGTTTACCCTGGACCGATGGCCACCTCGACGAACGCCCTGACGACCCCGGCGGCGTCGTCAGTGTTGGCCCGGTTCTCACCGCCGACACGGGCGTGGTTCGAGGCCACGTTCGACGCCCCCACGAGTGCCCAGACGCAGGGTTGGGAGGCAATCTCCGAGGGCCAACACACGCTGGTCCTGGCCCCGACCGGTTCCGGTAAGACCCTTGCGGCGTTCCTGTGGGCCCTCGACCAACTCGCCACGCGTCCCCGCGAGACCCGGGCCAAGGTCGGTGTGCGGGTGCTCTACATCTCGCCCCTCAAGGCGCTGATCTACGACGTGGAGCGCAACCTTCGTTCGCCTCTCGTCGGCATCGCCCGGGAAGCCCAGAAAATGGGCCTGCCGCCGCCCGACATCAGCGTCGCCACCCGCACCGGCGATACCGGGGCCAAGGAGCGCCGCGTCATCGCCAAGCATCCGCCCGACATCTTGGTCACCACCCCCGAGTCGCTGTACCTCCTCCTCACCAGCCAGGCCCGCTCGATTCTCACCACGGTCGAGACGGTGATCATCGACGAGATCCACGCCGTGGCGGCGACCAAGCGCGGTGCGCATATGGCGCTGTCGCTCGAACGGCTCGAAGCGGTGGTGGAAGCCGGTGGTGCGCCGTCTCCGCAGCGCATCGGTCTGTCGGCCACGCAGCGTCCGTTGGAAGAGGTGGCGAGGTTCCTGGCCGGTCGTCGGTTCGACGATGCCACCCAGCAGTGGCAGCCCCGCCCCGTGCGCATCGTCGACACAGGTATCCGCAAAACGCTGGATATCCAGATCGTTGTGCCGGTCGAAGACATGGGCGAGTTGGGCAAGCCGATCGTGGGGGCCGACGGAGAGCCGGTGCTGCTCGGCGCCGCGGCCGGTGACCCTGAGACTCGGTCGAGCATCTGGCCGGCGATTTATCCGCAGATTCTCGACTTAATACGTACACATACTTCCACACTGATCTTCGTCAACTCTCGTCGGCTGGCCGAGCGCCTCGCCAGCAAGCTCAACGAGTTGGCCGGGGAGGAGCTGGTCCGATCGCATCACGGCTCGATCGCCCGTGAACAACGTCTCGAGATCGAAGAACTCCTCAAGGCTGGCCGTCTTCCGGCGCTCGTGGCGACCAGCTCGTTGGAGCTGGGCATCGACATGGGTGCGATCGATCTCGTGATCCAGGTCGAGGCGCCTTCGTCGGTGGCGAGTGGTCTGCAACGCATCGGCCGCGCCGGGCACCAGGTCGGTATGCCGTCGAAGGGGCGGATGTTCCCGAAGTTCCGCGGCGATCTGATCTCGGCCGCGGTGGTCTCCAAGCGCATGGTCGAAGGGCTCGTCGAAGAGACCCGTGTCCCTCGCAATCCGATCGACGTCCTGTGTCAGCAGATCGTCGCCCTCGTCGCCACCAACGACACGGGCTGCACGGTCGACGACGTGGCCCGAATGGCCCGCGGCGCCTATCCGTTCGCCGATATCTCCGACGATGTGCTCAACGGGCTGCTCGATCTGCTCGCCGGTCGCTACCCGTCGGATGAATTCGCAGAACTACGTCCACGTATTACCTGGGACCGGCTCACCGGCCACCTCACGCCGCGTCCAGGCGCGCGGATGCTGGCCGTCACCAGCGGCGGCACCATCCCTGACCGTGGGCTGTATTCCGTCGTCACCCCCGAGGGCACCAAGGTCGGTGAGCTCGACGAAGAGATGGTCTACGAATCGCGCGTCGGCGAGGCGTTCCTGCTCGGGTCGACCACGTGGCGGATCGAGGACATCACGCCCGACCGTGTGGTGGTGACGCCGGCTCCGGGCGTGCCCGGCAAGATGCCGTTCTGGCACGGCGACAAGTTGGGCCGGCCCTACGAGTTGGGTCGGGCCATCGGCGAGTTCGTCCGCACGGTGGAGCAGATGGACGACGCCACGCTGTCGTCGGAGTTCAACCTCGACGCGCTCGCCACCCAAAATATGCGCGCCTACGTTGCTGAGGAGCGGGAGGCCACCGGGGGAGTGCTGCCGACCGACCGGCAGATCGTGGTGCAGCGATTCCGCGACGAGTTGGGTGACTGGATGCTCTGCCTCCTCTCGCCTTTCGGGGCTCAGGTCCATGCTCCGTGGGCGATGGCCATCGAAGCGCGCATACGAGATCGTCTCGGCATGGAAGCCCGGGCCATCTGGAGCGATGACGGGATCATGGTCCGTCTCCCGGAAGCCGACGAAGCACCGCCGGCCGACTACGCCATGATCGATCCCGACGAGCTCGACGATCTCCTCATGAACGAACTCGGGAACTCGGCGTTGTTCGCCGCTCGGTTCCGGGAGAACGCCGCCCGCTCGCTCCTGCTGCCCCGCCGAAGGCCGGGATCGCGCACGCCGCTGTGGCGTCAGCGTCAGCGCAGCGCCGACCTGCTCAAGGTGGCCTCTCGTTATGCCAGTTTCCCGGTGATGTTGGAGACCTATCGCGAATGTCTGCGCGACTCCTTCGACGTGCCGTCGCTGATGGGTCTGCTGCACGAGATTCGGGCCCGCAAAGTTCGGGTCGTCAGTCTCGATATGGCCCAGCCATCACCGTTCGCGTCGTCACTCGCCTTCGGCTACATCGCCAATTTCATGTACGACGGCGACGCGCCCCTCGCCGAGCGTCGAGCGGCGGCGCTGGCCCTGGATCGCGACATGCTCGCCGACCTGCTCGGCTCCGAGGAGTTGCGCGAGTTACTCGAACCGCGCGCCCTCGCCGCCGTGGAAGACGAGTTGCAGTGCCTCGATCCGCGTCGCCATGCTCGCACCGTCGATGCCGTTCACGACCTGCTGCGTCGACTCGGTGACTTGAGTGTCGAGGAACTCGCCGTGCGGGTCGAAGGCGGGGCGGAGTCCGTCGCCGAGAAGATCAGCACACTTACGAAAGAGCGCCGGGCCGTCTTGGTGCGGGTGGCGTCGGAGGATCGCTTTATCGCCGCCGAAGACGCCGGCCGCTACACCGAGGCCCTTGGCTGTCGAGTTCCGCCCGGTCTCCCGGCGGCGTTCCTCACGTGGTCCGGACCGGTCGATCCGACCGATCCGGCCGCTCCGCTCGGGAGTCTGCTCGTTCGTTACGCCCGTACCCACGGTCCGTTCACCACGGCCGACGCAGCCGCACGGTTCGGCGTGTCGACCGAGACTATCGAGGCGTGTTTGCTGCGCCGAGGAGACGACGGTTCGTTGCTCTCCGGTGAGTTCCGTCCCGACGGCGCCGGGCGCGAGTGGTGCGACCCCGACGTGCTCCGTCAACTTCGTCAACGGTCGCTGGCGGTGCTGCGCAAGGAGATCGAGCCGACCTCGACCGACGCGTTGGCAAGGTTCCTCCCCGACTGGCACGGCGTCGGCTCGGCCGTGGTCTCGGGAGGCCTTGACCGTCTCTACGAGATCGTCGGCCAACTTCAGGGTGTGGCTCTGCCCGCGAGTGTGCTGGAACGAGACATCCTCCCCGCCCGCCTTCCCCGCTACACGCCGAGGCTCCTCGACGAATTGCTCGGCGCCGGTGAGGTGGTGTGGGTCGGCGCCGGTCCGCTTGGCCGCGACGACGGCAAGGTCGCTCTGTACCTCCGCGCTCAGGCCGCGCTTCTCGCCCCGGCCGGAAAAGTAGGCAACCCGGATGCGCCGTCGGACGACGAGCATGATCGTCTGCGCTCCTTGCTTTTAGCCCGAGGAGCGTGCTTCTTCCGCGAGTTGCAGGGCACCAACGATCTGCGCACCATCGATTCGATCTGGGACCTCGTCTGGGCCGGCGAAGTGACCAACGATTCGTTCGCCGCCGTCCGGGCGCTGGCGGGATCCAAAAAGTCGTCGTCGGCCGGCGCCGCCACCAGGCGAACCGGTCGGCCTCGACTCTCGTCGCTCAGCGCCCTCGGTCCGCCCAAGGCACAGGGTCGCTGGTCGCTCGTCACGCGGGAGCTCGGTATCGACATACTCAACGACAACAACGATGCCGCGCCGAAGAAGCAGCAAATTGCGTCGGCGCGAGCGATTGCCACCGAGCGAGCCCATGCGCTGGCAATCACGTTGCTCGAACGCCACGGCGTCCTGACCCGAGAGGCCATCAAGGCCGAGGGAGTGCCGGGCGGGTTCTCCGGGCTGTATCCCGTGCTCAAACTTCTCGAAGATGGCGGCCGGGTGCGGCGTGGGTACTTCGTGACCGGTCTCGGTGGTGCGCAGTTCGCCGTGCCGGGTGCCGTCGATCGTCTCCGAGCCTTCCGGGAACCACCGCCCGTCCCGGAGGTCACGGTTCTGGCCGCCGTCGACCCGGCCAATGCCTACGGCGCCGCCCTCGCCTGGCCGGTGAAAGGTCCGCAGCGTGCGGCGGGTGCCTACGTGTTGCTCGTCGACGGACTCCCGTCGCTCTATCTGGAGAAGGGTGGCCGGTCCATCGTGGCGCTCCGTCAGTTCGACGGGGACTGGGAGGAACCGGTCGTTCGAGCGCTTGGCGCCATGGTCGGCCCGGAAGAGTCGCGAGACCGCGTGGTCCGCTTTCGTCGGCTGGTGCTGGAGACCGTTCCGGACGAACTTCTCCCGCTGCTGCGGGCGGCCGGCTTCGTGCCCACTCCCAAGGGCCTGGCGAAATACGCCTAGAGCGCGTTCGTCGTTGGAGTGACGGCGAGTTTGGTCACCAGTGCTCGCACGGAGCGCTGCCACGACCAAACTCACCCGAGAGCTCCATGGATCTGACCAGCACGAACAGCCGCAGATGAGACTCCGGACACACCTCGTGTGGGTGCGGTAGCGTCTCAGCCGAACGTATGTCCAACACACAAGGGGAAACACATGTCACAAAACGTTGAGCAGTCGCCTGACGCTCGCGAAGATGGTTTTGCACTGAACCGTCGCCAACTCCTCGTCGGCGCGGCCGGCCTTGCTGGCGCTGCCGTCTTGGCGTCGTGCTCCAGCGACAGCAAGGACACGACAGCTGTCACCGAAGCCGCCGCCACCGACACCACCGCGGCGGCGGCCGAGACCACTGCGGCGGCTGCTGCTGCCGACACCACGGCCGCCGCGGCCGCCCCCCCCACCCCCGCCCCCCCGGCCGGCGCCCCCGACGACCGGGACGGCAGC
>JANLQX010000379.1:0-4983 GCA_031368095.1 Actinomycetes bacterium
TGAGCGGAGACGCCGGAGCCGTAGTCCGGTCGAACGACCGACCGGAAGACCCCCATGGGCGTTGGCGAGTGAACATCGGACGACAGCCGCGCCAGGGCGAACGCCAACGACGGATCGTTGCGCTGCGCATCGTGGACCAGCAGCGCGTCCTCTCCGACGTCGGCGACCTCAACGATGCGTAACTGGCCGTCGGACCCCATCACCACCCCGCGTTGGCGATCAGCGCCGAAGCGAATCGGTTCACCGTGATGCAGATCGATGATCATCTCGGAGCGTTTGTCGCGTGAGGTGATGTCCTCGAACGCGCCGTCATTGAACACGTTGCAGTTCTGCAGGATCTCGACGAACGCCGCTCCACGGTGGGCGTGAGCAGCGCGAAATACTTCCGTCATGTGTTTGCGGTCGAGATCATGAGTACGGGCGACGAAGCTCGCTTCGGCTCCGAGGGCCACGGAAAGCGGATTGAACGGCTGATCGATGGACCCGAACGGGGTTGACTTCGTGACCTTGCCCATCTCGGACGTGGGCGAATACTGACCCTTGGTGAGGCCATAGATCTGATTGTTGAACATCAAGATCGTGAGGTTCACATTGCGTCGCAACGCATGGATCAGGTGGTTCCCTCCGATGGATAGCCCGTCACCGTCACCGGTAACCACCCACACATCGAGATCGGGACGGGCGACTGCTATTCCCGTCGCCACCGCCGGTGCCCGTCCATGGATGGAATGGATTCCATAGGTGTTCATATAATACGGGAAGCGACTTGAGCAGCCGATGCCCGACACGAACACCACGTTCTCCGCCGCCACACCCAACTCCGGCATGAGCATCTGGACGGCGGTGAGGATCCCGTAGTCGCCGCACCCCGGGCACCACCGAACTTCCTGATCGCTCGTCCAGTCCTTCTTGGTGGTGAGGGCCACAGCTTCGCTCATAACAGCTCCTTCTCGATAGCGGTCCGCAACTCGGCGGACGTGAACGGCATGCCCTGAACTTTGGTGATCGCTTGGGCGGGGACAAGGAACTCCGAGCGGACGACCCGACACAACTGGCCGAGGTTCATCTCGGGCACGATGACCTTTGGATAGCGACGCAACACCTCACCAAGGTTCGCCGGAAACGGGTTGAGGTGCATGACATGAACCCACGCCACCTTCTTCCCGGTGTCGCGCACTTCCGCCACCGCCGCTTTGATGGCGCCCCACGTGGAGCCCCAACCGAGTACGAGGAGATCGGCGTCGGCGTCACCGACCACTTCGGCCAACGGGATGTCGTTGGCGATCCCGGCGATTTTGTCAGCGCGCAGATGAACCATCTTCTCGTGGTTCTCAGCGGTGTAGCTGATGTTGCCGGATCCGTCCTCTTTCTCGATCCCGCCGACGCGATGCATGAGACCGGGCGTGCCCGGGATCGCCCATGGACGGGCCAGGGTCTCCGGGTCGCGAAGGTATGGCCAGAACTCCATCTCACCATCGGCACGCTGATGGTTCATCTCGGTGGTGAAGGGCACCGAAATATCCGGTAGGTCGGCAATATCAGGGAGCTTCCATGGATGGGCCCCGTTGGCGAGATAACCATCGGATAGCAGGATGACCGGAGTTCGGTACTTCAACGCAATGCGAGCGGCTTCAATGGCGGCGTCAAAACAGTGTGGCGCGCTGTAGGCGGCGACCACCGGGAGCGGAGCTTCACCGTGACGGCCGTAGAGCGCCATCAACAAGTCAGCGGCCTCCGTTTTCGTCGGCAGACCGGTCGACGGACCGCCCCGCTGAATGTCCACGATCAGCAGTGGAAGCTCAAGGCTCACGGCGAGACTGATCGTCTCACCCTTCAGCGCCACACCCGGCCCGCTCGTGGTGGTGACGCCAAGATGACCGGCGAACGCGGCGCCGAGTGCGCTGCCGATGGCAGCGATTTCATCTTCAGCCTGGAACGTACGAACTCCGAAGTTCTTGTGCTTCGACAACTCGTGGAGGATGTCCGATGCCGGGGTGATCGGATACGAACCGAGGAACACCGGCAGTCGAGCACATTGAACGGCTGACACCAGTCCCCACGCAAGGGCCGTATTCCCGGTGATGTAGGTGTACTCGCCGGGCGATTGTCGGGCCGGATCCACTTGATAGGGATGGTCAAAGAGTTCGGTCGTCTCGCCGAAGTGAAACCCGGCCGTGAACGCCGCCCTGTTGGCATCGCGCACGAGCGCGTTCTTGGCGAACTTTTCGTCAATCCAGGCAAACGTTGCCTCCACCGGCCGGGAGTAGCACCACGAAATAAGACCGAGCGCAAAGAAGTTCTTCGAGCGCTCGGCGTCACGCGCTTTCACTCCCAACGAGCTCACCGCCGTCATCGTCAACGTCGTCATCGGTACCTCGACGAGGCGATACTTTTCGAGGCTGTCGTCGGTCAACGGGTTGGTGGCGTAGCCCGCCTTGGTGAGGTTTCGCTCGTCGAAGCTGTCGGTATTCACGATCACAATCCCTCCGGCCACCAAATAGCGGAGGTCGGCTTTCAGGGCGGCTGGATTCATGGCGACGAGGACGGTCGGCGAGTCTCCCGGCGTCGAGATCTCATGATCAGAAATGCGGACCTGGAATGAAGAAACCCCCGCCAACGTTCCGGCGGGGGCTCTGATCTCGGCGGGAAATTCCGGAAACGTTGAGAGGTCGTTTCCAAAGAGCGCGCTCGCCGACGTGAATCGGTCGCCGGTGAGCTGCATGCCATCTCCGGAGTCGCCAGCGAATCGAATCACGAGATCGCGAAGATGCTCGGTCGGCGGACGTACTTTGATGTCGGTCAACGTTCCTCCAAGGAACAAACCTGGTTGTTGAGCGCAACCTACATCGTCGGCCCTTCCACCGTCGAACCAACTCTCGGCTGACGTTAGGGGGCGCCGCTTCAGATTCCGATCGAGAATCGAGTGCCAGACCTCCTCGGCGACCTCGGCGACCGTTCCCATCGGATCGCCATCGCCCGTCCGATGCCGGTGCCGCCACCCGTAACGACGCCAACATGGCCGTCTAAGCGAAACAGATCGAGGACTGAAGCCATCTCTTCAGCGTACGAGACACCTCCCGAATCGGCCCGTCGCCGAGCGGTGGCAAGTCACGGGCGGCGGTGAGGCTGCTTTGCCGGGAGGATGAGGCGGGCGGCCCGGTCGTAGGTGAGATAGTTCCATGCCCAGTTCACGACCACACTCAGACGATTACGAAAACCCATCAGGTAGACGAGGTGAAGACCGAGCCACGCCAGCCAGCCAGGAAACGAGTGCAATCTCCATCCGTTGGCGAACTCGGCAACCGCATGATTCCTGCCGATCGTGGCCATCGATCCTTTGTCGTGATATTGGAAACTCTCCGATCCCACACCAGTGATTCGCCGACGGATCTCGGCTGCCACGTGGATTCCGCCCTGAATGGCTGGCTGCGCAACCTGCGGCAATGGAAGTCCACCCTCGGTCGGCGAGAGGGCAATGTCACCGATCGCAAAAACTTCCGGATACGACAACAGCGACAAATCAGCGCCGACCGGAATTCGTCCACCGCGTCCCAATTCCACGCCAAGCATCGACGAAACTGGACTGGCCGATACCCCAGCGGCCCACACGATCGTGCTGGCGCCGATACGTCGACCATCTCGCAAGACCACCACGCCCGACTCAACGTGGTCCACTCCCACGCCGACCTGGACCTGCACGCCCCGACGGACGAGGGTCTTTTGGGCCCGGGCCGACAACGACGGATGAAACATGCCGAGAACTCGGTCCGCCGATTCGACCACCGTGATCGGCACATTCGCCAGGTCGCGGTGGGGAAAGTCCTTTTGCAGAACTCGGTCGAGCAGCTCGCGCAAGCCACCCGCCATCTCAACGCCGGTCGGACCTCCCCCGACGACCACGATGCTCAACGCGCCGACCGAATCCGTCGCACTCGACGATTCCACCAGGCCGAGCAGGTGATCTCGGATGGCGAGCGCATCGGGCAATGACTTGAGCGGATAGGTGTATTCGTCAACGCCAGCGATACCAAACGACGCGCTCACCGAACCGGCGGCGACAACGAGGTAGTCGTAGGCAACGAGCCCGCCATCGTCGAGCCTCACCGTTCGTTCATCGAGGTTCACTGCGGAGACCGTGCCGAGTCGGAACGCCGTGTTGTTCTGCCGGCGAACCACCGCCCGGATCGGAAAGCCGACGTCACCGGCGTCAAGTCCGGCCGTTGCCACTTGGTAGAGCAACGGCTGGAACGTATGGAAGTTGTTGGCGTCGATGAGGGTCACCGACACGGCGTTGTCCCGCAATCCCCGGGCGACGCGCAAGCCGCCGAATCCGGCCCCGATGATGACAACGTGCGGAACGCTCACGGCTTTAGTTCAGCAGTTCTGGGCGGTGTTCCCGAGAGCAATTGACAGTTCGCTGAACCTGGACCCAGGAGTTCCCTCCGACGGTCACTGCGGGGTGGGAGACTGCTGGAGTGAGCCCTTCCCTCGGCTCGGCCCTCTGCCGAGACGGATCCGACACCGTTGCCGTCGGTGCCTCCGCAACCCTTGTGCTCGACGCGCTCCTTGCTGAAGGGCGCCGCTTCTTCGAGTCTTCCGTCGCCCAGAAGGAGCGCTTCGCCGCCGCCGCGACCGGGACCATGACGGGCTGGCGCAAGGTCGGAGTCGAGTACAGCCAGACGCCGGACCGACCGGATCTCAACGAGACCTTCTGCTATCGCCACCGCGACGACGCCATCGATGCCGTTCCCGAGCACCCACTCCGCCACGCTTGTCGTGAGGCACAGGCCGTGCTCGACGTGTACGCCGCCGACGTGCTGGCGTCGCTGGCCTCGTCAGTCGGCGTCGGCTCTTCGGTGCCCGCCGTTCGGACGTTCGATGAGTCGTGGCTTCAGCTCAACTGGTCTCGGCCGTCGGCTGCCTCGCGCGAGTTCATCCAAGACGCCCACGAAGACGGACACCTCGTCACGTTTTTGCTGGCCG
>JANLQX010000382.1:0-13886 GCA_031368095.1 Actinomycetes bacterium
GAGCCGCAATCCGGAGAACTTCCCGGTGTGCCCCACCTGCGCCGAAATGGCCAAGGGCCTTCGGGGCGGGGCCTAACCAACCTTGGCTGGAGCGGAAGACGGGGATCGAACCCGCATTCTCAGCTTGGGAAGCTGATGTCCTACCATTGAACTACATCCGCAAGATGCCGCGGCGAGTGTAGCGGCGGCGTTTGCGAGCGCTGCGAGAAAAACTTGCCGAACTCGTTGAACAGTCCCTGGCTCGCTGTCGTATCTCATTGCATCGCCCTCGATTAAGGAGACCCGATGTCCCGTTCTTTCCGCTTCTTCGTTGCCACCGCCGCCCTCGTCATGGTGCCCATCACCGCCTTTGCCGCCGATACCGGTGGCGGGGCCGTCACCCCGCCGTCGTCGGTCGCCGCTCCGCTGACCCTGGGTGGCGTCACCACCATTGCGCCCGTCGCTGGCGCAGCCGCAGCCGTCGCACCCACGGCGGCCGGGTTGCTGGCGGAGGGTCGGACGGCGATCGCCGCCAAAAAATGGCCCGAGGCGTTGGTCTTCCTGAAGAAGGCCGCCACCCTCGATCCGAAGGACGCCGATATCCAGAACCTTCTCGGCTTCTCGACCCGCAAGAACGGTGATGCGGCCGGTTCGCTGGCGTTCTACAACGCCGCCCTGACGTTGAACCCGAAGCACCTCGGCGCCTTGGAATACCAGGGCGAGGCCTACGTGATGCTCGGCCAGCTGCCCAAGGCCAAGGCCAACATGGCCACCCTCAAGAAGCTGTGCGGCACGTCGTGCGAGCAGTACAAGGACCTCGCCGCTGCGCTGAAGGCTGCGCCGAAGAAGAAGTAGGCGGCGTCGAAAACACGAACGCCTCCCGGTCGCGTCGGCGATCGGAAGGCGTTGGACCCGAGGGTCGTGGGTAGGCCGCCGGGGTCTCGATCCCCGCACCAACAGATTAAAAGTCTGTTGCTCTTCCGGATGAGCTAGCGACCCGCCTCTAACCGTAGACGAACCCGTCGGCGGGAGGAAGCAGCATTTCGGCCACACTGGTCAGGTGGGTGGACGCGTCCTGGTCATCGAACACGAAGCCGATTCCGGCGCCGCCATGCTCGGTGATCGCCTCGTTCATCATCGGTTCACCCTCGACGTACGGGTGCCGGTCACGTCGGCCCTTCCGAGCACGGCCGCCGGGTACGACATGGTTCTGTCGCTTGGCGCGTCGTCGGGCGTGAACGATCCCGACGCTCAGTCGTGGCTAGGTCCGCAGCTCGAACTGCTGCGCGACGCCGACCGTCGAGGGGTGCCGGTGTTCGGGGTGTGCTTCGGGGCGCAGGCGCTGGCGGCCGCCCTCGGGGGAGCGGTCAACCGGGCGTCGCAACCGGAGGTGGGCTGGTACCGCGTCGACACAGTCGAGGCGGTCGACGGACTCAACCAGGTCGATGCTGACCTGATCGAGCCGGGCCCGTGGCTGCAGTGGCACGTCGACGCGCTCACCCCGCCGCCGGGTGCCACGGTCCTTGCCACCTCGCCCGTGTGCGTGCAGGCGTACGTCGTCGGTCCCCACCTGGGCGTGCAGTTCCACCCCGAGGTCACTGCCGCCGAAGTCTCCCGGTGGGTCATTGGCGACCCGGGCGGACCGCCGTCGGCGGGCAACGACGGCCAGGCCATCGCGGCCCGGTTCGACACCGAACTCCCGGCCGCACGGGCCCGTGCCAACCGTTTGGTCGACCGATTCCTCCATCGAAATGGCCTTGGGCCCGACCCAGTGCGGGCTAGTCCGGGCGATTTACCTCGATACGAAGTACCGAGGTAACGAGGTCACGTTGACGGGGGCAACCTCTCTCGCAACGAGCGTTCTCTCCGACGCGCCCGGGTGGGCTAGTCGGACTCGGTGATCGTCACGGAGTTGATGACGACGTCGGTGGTGGGACGGTCGCTGCGGTCGGTGGCTACGGCCTGGATGGCTTCGACCACTTCGAGGCCTTTCACGACCTTGCCGAACAGTGCGTACGACGGAGGCAGGCGGATCCCGCTCGGCCCGCTGATGACGAAGAACTGGCTGCCGTTGGTGTTCGGTCCGGCGTTGGCCATCGCCAACGACCCAAGCTCGTAGCGCCCGGCTTTGGGCAGTTCGTCGGCGAACTTGTAGCCCGGACCGCCGCGACCGGACCCTTCGGGATCGCCGCCCTGGAGGACGAAATCCTTGATTACCCGGTGGAAGATGATGCCTTCGTAGTAGTGGTACCGAGCCAGGAACACGAAGTTGTTGACGGTGAGCGGGGCGCCGATGGGATCGAGCGCAATCTTCATTTCCCCCATCGAGGTATCCATGATGGCGCCGTAGGTCTTGGCGGGATCGATACACATCGGGGGCTGGGACGAGAACTTCTGGGTCTTTGGGCTCGAGCCGTCAGCGGCGGGGCAGGCAGGAGTGGACATCGGGATACCTCGTGGTTGGGTTGGAACGGTTCTTGGAGCTGGAGCGGGTCAGCCGGCGTCGGTGGTCGGCACGGAGCCGACCAGACCGGGAATGCGTTTGATGCTTTCGCCCTTGGCCGAGATGACCACCGACGTGATCTTGATCGCTCGCTGGGGTGCGAGTTCCTGGCCGTCCGGGGTTGGTGCCACGCCGAGCGCATTGATGGCCTCGAGCGTTTTCGTTCCTTTGACGACCCGCCCGAAGATCGTGGACGTATTCGGGATGTTCTCGCCGCTCTTGCCGGTCACCACGAAGAACTGGCTGCCGTTCTGGTTCGGACCGGAATTGGCCATGGCCACCGTGCCGACCTGGAACGAGACGCTCGTGCTTAGTTCGTCGGGGATCGTGTAACCGGGCCCACCCGTGCCGTCGGCCTTCGGATCGCCGCCCTGCACAATGAAGTTCGGAATCACGCGGTGGAAGGTGAGCCCGTTGTAGAAGCCCTTCCGGGCCAGAAACACGAAGTTGTTGGCGGTGAGGGGGGCCCGCTTCTGATCGAGTTCGATGGTGAACTCGCCCTCCGACGTGGTGACCACGGCGCGGTAGGTGGCCTTCGGGTCGAGGCAATCGACGGGCGCCGTGAGGAAAACGCGGGCGATTCCGGGCGCCTCGTCGGGGAGTGGACAGACCGTGGCTATCGCCGCCACCGGCACAATCGTGGAGGCGGACACCGCAGTGCTCGAGACGGGCGTTCCGGGCGACGTGTCGATGACCGTGTCGAGGGCCAGAGCTGACGTGCTGGGCGCGACAATATCGGCCGTCGTCGGCGCATCGCGTCGAACCGAGAACGCGCTGGCCACACCAAGGGCGAGCACGCCGACGACCGCACCGGCCGCTAGGCGTCCGGCGATTCCGCTTCGCCGTCCGTCGATGTCCTCGCGCCCGGTCTCCACGGCGGACGACGTTACTGGTCGAGCCTCACGTTCCGGTGCTTCTCCGCCATGTCTCGGCCGGAAAACACCGACTCCTCGGCGCCGGGTGCTCAGCCCGGTAGCATTGCCGAGCTGCGTTCGTCCTGCTCCGAGGCAGTGGAGCGCCACCTTTTCCTGATGGTTCAGCGACGAGCTTCCCCTCTCCTTCGACGGCCATGCCATCGTTGGCTTTTGCCAGCGATCATTGTTGTCGCGCTTGGCGTTCCGAGCGTGGTCACCGCCCAGAGCGATCCGCCGCCGGACACCGCCCCCAAGACGACGTCGCCTCCGGCCCCGGAACCGGTCACGACCACCGCGCCGACGGTGCCGCCTGCTGTCGTGCCGGCCCCCACAAGCCCGCCACCTCCCGGCCGCGCACCGGCGATCGTGGCACCGTTGATCGTTCCCCCGACGGAGACCACCACGTCGTCGACCACCACGATCGCCGCCGAGGCATCGACGACGACCTCGACGACGGTGGCCGAGTCGTCGACCACCACCACCACGATCGATCTGTCGGCGATCGGCGATTTTGAAGAAGAGGTGAGCATCGATGACCAGCCGCCACCGTTCAAGCCGATTCTCCCGCCATCGCCGATCGTGCTTCCCCGCAACATCGAACTGGAAAAGGCGCTTGCCAAGCTCACCGCCCAACAGAAGCGCATCGTCGACGAAGCCCAGAAGCAGGCCGATGCGGCGACGAATCGAATCGCCGTTGCGCAGCGGGAGTTCGATGACCTTCGCCTACGAGAAGACGAACTCAACGCCGAGAAACTTCTTCTCGAACAACGAAAAGAAGCAATCGCCATCAAGATCCGAGCGAGGGCGTTGCGGATCTACACGGGCGAAAGCGTCGCTGATCTCGATCTGCTCCTGCGGTCCGAAGACGCCAACGAGTTCGCTCGAAATGTCGACATCATTGGCGTGGCGCAACGCCACGACGCTGCTTTACTCGATGAGTTTCGCGACGCCGAGGACAAATTGGCGGCCAACCGAGCGGCGCTGGAAACGCTCACCGAGAAGAAGCAGGCGGAGATCGAATCATTGGTGGTCGAACAAGAAGTGCTCAGCGAATCGCTGGCCACGTTGCAGGAGCAACTGAGCTTCGTCCTGAGCGGCCAAGCCATTGCGCTCGGGGGGTTCGTGTTCCCGGTCGGCGCGCCGTTCAATTTCGCTTCCACGTTCGGCGCGCCCCGTATGACGGGAACCAAGTACGAGCACACCCATCAGGGCAACGACATCTTTGCCACCTCTGGAACACCTCTGTACGCCACCAGTCGCGGGGTCATCGCGAAAAAGGCGGTCGCTGTCCTCGGCGGCAACAAACTGTGGCTCGTGGGGGCCGACGGAACGCAGTATTACTACGCACACCTATCTTCTTACGGGGAAGGGATCGAGGACGGTTCCATCGTCGAGGCCGGTCAGGTCCTCGGCTACGTCGGCGACACCGGCAACGCCAAAGGCACTCCGCCCCACCTCCACTTTGAGATCCATCCGGGTGGTGGCCCGGCCATAGATCCCTTCCCGATCCTCGACGCCGTCCGGCGTTCCGATTCCACTCGACTCGCCGCCGCTGCCCGGGCACTGGCGGTGACCACCACGACCACGCTGGTGCCGGGGTCCGGCAACGCCGGGATTGGTGTTTTCTTGGAACTGGCCATCGAGCCGGTCGACGCCTCGGCGGCCGGTGCGAAGCCCACGACGACCGTCATTGCGGCGACCTCCACCAAAGTGGTCAAGGCGACGTAAACGGGCGACCGCTCCGGGCGTGGCGCGGTAGCGTTTTCGCCCCGTGGCCCTCATCGTCCAGAAGTTCGGCGGCTCTTCGGTCGCTGATCCCGAGCGCATTCGCACCGTCGCCGATCACGTGGCCCGCACCGTCCGGCGTGGCAATCAGGTCGTCGTGGCCGTCTCGGCGATGGGCAAGACGACTGATGATCTGATCCGCCTGGCCAACGCTGTGCTCACCAATCAGGCTGGTCCGGTCGAGAAGGCCACCAAGAAGGGCGACGTACCGCTCAAGGGCGATACCCGCGAGATGGACATGCTTCTCACCGCCGGCGAACGCATTTCGGCCGCTCTGCTCGCCATGGCCATCGACGACCTCGGGGTTCGGGCGGCGAGCTTCACCGGAAGCCAGGCCGGCATCATCACCGACACCCGCCACGGCCGAGCCAAGATCCTCGAGATTCGTGCCGAGCGTTTGCAGGCGGCGCTTGACGCCGGAACGGTGGCGGTCGTCGCTGGATTCCAGGGTATGTCGACGGAACGAGACATCACCACGCTCGGCCGCGGCGGGTCTGACACCACCGCCGTGGCGTTGGCCGCAGCCCTTGGTGCGGACGAGTGCGAGATCTATACCGACGTGACCGGGGTGTTCTCGGCCGACCCGCGCGTTTGCCCGAAAGCACGTCGACTCAAGACCATCTCGCACGAAGAGATGCTGGAAATGGCGGCCAGCGGATCGGGAGTGTTGGCCCTTCGCGCCGTCGAATTCGCCGCCACCCACGGCGTCCGGCTGCAGGTCCGCTCCAGCTTCACGTGGGAACCGGGAACGATCATCACCCAGGAGGATTCGTCCATGGAGCAAGCCGTTGTCTCAGCCGTCACGCACGACACGTCGGAGGCCAAGGTCACCGTTGTCGCCGTGCCCGACCGGCCCGGTATCGCCGCCCGATTGTTCCGATCTCTTGCCGATCGTGGTGTCAACGTCGACATGATCGTGCAGAACACCTCGCACGACGGAACCACCGATATTTCCTTCACCGTTCCGAAGGCCGATCTTGCCGCCGCCATGGAAGTAAGCGCGCCTATTGCTCATGATATCGGGGCACGCGAAGTCACCAACGATTCGTCAATCGCTCGGGTCTCCATCGTCGGAGCGGGCATGAAAACCAATCCGGGCGTGTCGGCAACGATGTTCGAAACGCTCTCGGCGAACGGCATCAATATTCAGATGATCGCCACGTCCACCATCCGTCTGTCGTGCGTGATCGACGCCGATCGGGTGGAGGATGCGGTGCAGGTGTTGCACACAGCATTCGGGTTGGACGTGGAGTCGTGAGCAGAGGCGGTTTGGCCGACTAGAACGTTCGGTCATGGCGATCTCCCTTGACCGAACTGAACTTGCTCGACGCAACGCGCTGCTGGCTACTGCATCGATTGAGTTGAAAGCCCAATTCATCGGGATCGATTCCGTCATTGACGAGCTGGTCGATGGATTGCGGATCTGGTTCTTGCTCCCCGAGCTGCTCACCAGACCGGTCATCGTCAATCTGTGGGGCATGACGGGGGTCGGCAAGACCGACCTCGTCCGCCGTCTGGTCAAGGCCATTGGGTTTTCCGATCGCTTCCTCGAAATCGAGCTGAACACGACGGACTCATCGTCGTATCAGCCGAGCGTGGCTGCACTCATGGACTCCAATGGTTTGTCTGACGGGAAACCAGCAGTGGTCTTGTTCGACGAGATTCAGCGCTTCAATACCCTCGACACTGAGGGAAAGCCGATGCCGGTCACGAAGTGTTCCGACTTCTGGGAACTTCTCTCGGACGGTCGCTTGGCGAAGCGATCGAGAGACGACATCGACGACCTTATTTCGGAGTACCGGTACTACGTCCGCTACGCCGAATCGCAGCGCAAGCTTGGCCTCGATAACACCGGCGACACCGATGAGATCGGGATCTGGGAAGGCAAGAATCTCAAACGGCGTTTCGCCATGCTCGAGTCGGCCGAAGAGATCGGCAAGCTCAATCGCAAGCAACTGGTCGAGCGGCTCGTCAAGGTCAAAGACGCGAAGACCGTCTATGAACCCGTTGATCACTCCCGCACACTGATCATCATTTCCGGGAATCTCGACGAGGCTTTCACGATGGCGTCGATGACGTCGGAGGCCGATATCGAAGCCGACATCTTCTACTCGTTCACCGAGAAGATCAACGTGGTGGACATCAAGAACGCGCTTTCCCGCCGCTTCCGTCCCGAACAGGTTGCCCGTTTCGGAAACGTGCACCTCATCTATCGGTCGCTGAAGCGGATGCACTTCGAGCAACTCATTGCTCGCGAATTCAAGCGGATCGAAGTCCGGACCAAGGCCACGACCGGCATAACCTGCACCATCGACGACTCGATGAAGGTCGTTGTCTACGCCAACGGCGTCTTTCCCGTACAGGGTGTTCGCCCGGTGTTCTCGAGCATCGCCGACATCATCGAGACGCATCTCACCAAGGTGGTCTTCGATGCCATCATCTCCGGTCAGAAAAAGCTGCGGCTGAGTCACGATCCCGGGCGCCACGAGATCGTCGGTGACATCGGGAGTGGAGCGAACGCCGTTCGCCTCACCTTCCCGTTCGAAGGTCGAATTCAAAAGGTACGCGAACGTAACGTCGAAGATGTCGTCGCCAACGTGGCCGTGCATGAGAGCGGTCACGCCGTCGTCTACGCCGCGCTCTTCGGACTCGCCCCGCTACAACTCAAGGCCAAAGTGGCGTCGTCGTATGCCGCCGGCTTCACCTTTCCGCATCAGATTCATGAGACGAGTGGTGCGCTCATCGACCGCATCAAGGTGCTCGTGGCTGGTGGCCTGGCCGAGGAAATCATCTTCGGTCGGGAAAACGCCACGATTGGACGCAGTAGCGATCGACAGGAGGCGACGATCCTGGCGACCGACTTTGTCCGTCGCTACGGCTTCGATCGCGAGTTCCAAGCGACCTATCACCTCGACGGACCGAACGACATGAATCGCCGCGTCACCGACGACGACATTGAAAAACTAGTTACCCGTCTCTGTGCCGAAACCCAGGAACTCCTGAAGGAGCACCGTGGGGCCTTGATCTCGCTTTCCGGCGCGCTCCGCCAAGCGGGGAGTCTCGACGCCACCCAGGTGTCAACGGTCCTCACCGCCCATGGCATCAAAGCGCGGGTCGAGCCGGAGGGCCACCTCCACGTGCCCAGCTACGCCACCCGCCTCGGCTAGACCGCCGGCCGTTCGGCTGCCCCGATCGCCCAGATGGGGCTCCACGATCGCCCAGATCGCCGATTTGGAGGTTGTTTCGGCCAATTCCTTGCTCATCTGGGCGATTGCCGCAGCCGAACTGGGCGATGAAAAGGCGGCGGCCCCGCCCCGGCACCGTGGGACACTTGACGGTCCCCGGAACGAGGTCGGGGCGAAGGAGCGAAGACCATGCGAATCGGAATAGTTGGAGCAACGGGCATGGTCGGCGAGGCCGTGCGCGAGATCTTGGCGCAGCGCAACTTTCCCGCCGACGACGTGCGATTCTTCGCGTCGTCCCGCTCGGCCGGCAAGAAGCTGCCCTGGAAGGGCGGCGAGATCGTCGTTGAAGATGCCGAGACCGCCGACTACACCGGCGTTGACATCGCCATCTTCTCCGCCGGCGCGACCACCTCGAAGGCGCTGGCCCCCAAGGTTGCCGCCCAGGGTGCCGTCGTTATCGACAATTCCAGCGCGTGGCGCATGGACCCCGAAGTGCCGCTTGTCGTCAGTGAAGTGAATCCGCACGCGATTGATCGGGCCCTCTCGGGTCGGCGGATCATTGCCAACCCCAATTGCACGACGATGGCGGCGATGCCGGTCCTCAAGCCGCTCCATGTCGAGGCCGGGCTGGTCAAGTTGATCACCGCCACCTATCAGGCGGTATCTGGCGGCGGTGTTGCTGGAGTGAGCGAGTTGGAGAACCAAGTACGCAAGCTCGCTGACGAGTCCGCTCGTCTTGCCGTGCGCGGCGACGCGCTCGACATTCCAGCTCCGTCCAAGTTCGTGAAGCCCATCGCCTTCAACGTGTTGCCCTATGCCGGCGCTTACGTCACCGACACCTACGAGGGTGACGAGGGTTGGACCGACGAGGAACTCAAGCTCCGTAACGAGACCCGCAAAATCTTGGAGATTCCGGATCTCAAAGTGGCCGGCACCTGCGTGCGGGTCCCGGTGTACACGGGGCACTCGCTGTCGATCCACGCCGAATTCGCACGTCCGATTTCGGTGGCCCGTGCGGTCGAGTTGCTCGGTACGGCGCCCGGCGTTGAGCTCATGGACGTGCCCACGCCGCTCGACGCCGCCGGTAACGACCCGACCTACGTCGGGCGTATCCGCAAGGACCCCACTGCTGATCACGGCCTCGTGCTGTTCGTCTCGAACGACAACCTGCGCAAGGGTTCGGCGCTCAACGCGGTACAAATCGCGGAGCTGGTGGCTGAGCGTTTGTCGTAGGGCGAGCTCCGGCCAAAAGCACGGCGGAGCTGGTGGCTGAGCGTATGCGAAAGTAGGCGCGCTTACAGCTTCAGGCTATGACGGCGGAATTTGGTCCACAGTAGGGCGTCGTAGGCCAGTTTCATCGCCCCGCCAATGACCAGCGGCCAGCCGAAGGTGCTTTTGGTGAGGAGCCATCCGCCGAGGAGTGGCGTGCTGGCGGTGGCAATACTGCGCGGCAGGTTGGTAAACGCCGACGCTGCGCTGCGTTCCTCGGGCGTCACCAGCGACATCACGAAGGCCACCCGCGGCGGCACGTCGAGCTGGGAGAGCAACGCCCGGACACCGAGACAGGCCACCGCCAACTGCGGACTCGGCGCAAACGCCGCGGCGATGACCAGCATGTTGGCGGGTGCATGGGTCAGCGCCATGGTTTCGACGAGACCAAAGCGGGCCGACAGCTTCGGGGCGAGCAGCGCGGACGCCGCGGACGCCAACGACATGAGTCCGAGTACGAGCCCGATTCGGCCAAGGCTGAAGTCGAACCGACGCTTCAGCCACAGGGCGATGATGGTGTTGACGACCATGCCGCCGCCGGCTGAGTCGAGGGCGAACACTGCGGTCAGGCCGACGATGATTCGTTTCGATGGTCCAAGGCGACCGGGTTTGGTGACGGACAGCGAGGCAGTGCGCTGCATCGTCACCAGGTAGATCGGGATGACCGCCACGCCGATTGAGCCGTAGACCAGCGGGGCAAAGGCGATGCCGTTGGTGGCGGTGAAACCCAGTCGCCGACCAAGGCTTGCAACCGGTCCAGCCAAGAACGCCCCGGCCGAAGCTCCGGCGGAGGCGACGAGCGCGAACCGAGCCAGTGCGCGCGTGCGAGCGGTCCCTTCGTAGGCCGAACTCACGATGGTTTGCTCAGCCGGGAGGAATGGCGAGACGTCGCCGCTCGAAGGGTTGAGTGGACCGATCACGGCAATGAGGAGGAGGACCAGGAGAACCCCGCTACTGGCGAACACGAACCCGGTGACAGCCATGAGGACCGACATGGCCAGCAGCACCCGGCGGGGACGCAGAACCGCCGCGAAACGCGTCACCAGGATGAGGTTCAACGCTGAGCCGAGGAGAGTCGCGGTAGTGATGAGGCCGATGGTCCGGCCATTGAACCCTCGAGCGATCAGAAGTGGGCTCAGGCTCGCTGACAGAAGCCCGTCCCCGACTGCCCGCATGCCGCGAGTGGCGAGGATTGCTCGGGAGACCGGCCGGGGCCCGAAATGGCTGGCGGGCGGTATCGGATGCGCCGCGGTCACGGGCATGCACACGGTTGCGCCCCGCACCGTGGGCATCCGTCGGCGTACCTGGCGATGGCTTCGTCAAAGGACAGGCCGAGTTGATTGGCCAGCGACGCCACCCACGCAATGACGTCGCCGAGTTCGTGCACCTGTTCGGCGCGGGTTCCTTTGCGGGCCGCCTTGGCCAACTCGCCGACCTCTTCGGCCAGCCACGCCACGGTCGCCGCCTGGCCACGCGCCCGGTCTCGCGCTCCATAGGTGCGTTCGATCAGGCCCTGGAACTCGTCGAAATGCACGCGCTCATGCTGGCAGACCCGACCCGCAGACACCCGAGTTCGCCGTCGGAACACCTCGACACGACGCTTCGAGGTAAATCGGTCACGTTTATGGGGGCAACCTCTCTCGCATGGCGAGATTTGTCGGGATGGGGGGACTTGAACCCCCGGCCTCCACGTCCCGAACGTGGCGCGCTACCAAGCTGCGCTACATCCCGTAGCGGTCGGAAAGCCTAGCGGGCGGTGGAGTCGGGCGTGGCTCGGTAATTCGTGGACGCGTCGGACTGCACGAGCTTGTCCTGGAAGGTGCCCCCGGCCAGCAGGGCGTTGACGGCCCGACGGGTTCGCAACGGGTCGAGCGGCTTGAGCAGGTAGCCCTCGGCCTGACACTGGCGGGCCATAAAGGCGTCGGACGGACGGTCCAGCAAGATGAGCACCGGCACGTGAGGGAGCCGTCCACCGGACTCTTCGTTGTGCAGGTCATAGGTGACGGCGAAGGCGCCCATGTTGGAGATCTGTGAGTCGAGGACGACCAAGTCGGGCGTCTGCTCCGATACGGCGGCGCAAACGGCGGCACCGTTGATGAGGCTCCGCACCGTGACCTCGGCGGGGAGCGCCGCCATGACCTCCTCGTGGACCCACGGAGCGTCGGCGGTAATCAGCACATGCGGCACGTTGATCAGGCTACCGGCCGCACAGCTCGGCGGCGATGAGGCCGAGGGCCTCGAGATCGTGGACGTCGCCGTCGGAGAGAGCCACTTCGCCGATCGGAGTGTTCGGGCCGACGGCGGAACGGAGGGGAGCAAGCACCTCTCGGTGGGCGTCGGCGCGGGCGTCGATGGCCCGAGCCCGCATGATCGCCGTCCGCAACGGTCCGGCGGTGGCCGGAAGGGCCGGCATCGGGTCGATCTTGGCCTGCATCCGGTTGGCGATCACGGCGTCGACGTGCAGACCCAACTCGGCCAGCGCCCCAGCAAAGAACACCGCCTCCTCCACGGTCTCCCCCCGAGGACTGGTGACGAGGACCCACGCCGTGGCTTCGTTGCGGAGGAGGGCGAGCGACGCCTGCGCCCGTTCGCGAAACCCTTCCTCCATACCGTCGAAGGCCCGGAAGAACGCCACCGCGTCGCCAATCACCTCGGTGCCGACCACCTTGCCAAGGCCGGCCAGCGCCGCTTGGGCGGCGACCCCGACGACGCGGAGCCCGCGCCGGGCCGGCGCCATCATGGCCCGGAAGACCCGATTGTCGAGGAAGCGGGTGAGTCGCTCGGGGGCGGCGAGCACGTCGAGCGCGTTGCGAGTAGGTGGGGTGTCGACGATCACGCAGTCGAAGGGCGCCAGCATTGTGCCGTCGAGGCCCCGAGGGGAAGTGACGAGCTCGTGGAGCTTCTCGACCGCCATGTATTCCTGGGTGCCTGAAAGCGCGCTGGAGATGTTTCGGTAGAGACGATTGTCCAGGATTCGCTCGGCCTGCTGCGCCGACGGCGCATGATGGCGGACGAGATCGTCGAAGGTGGCCGAAGCATCGAGCATCATCGCCCACAGCTCCCCGGAGCCGGTGGCCCCCGAACCGGTGAGGGGCGACCACCATTTCGCTCGTCCAGGACCATCGACGGACGGAAGAATCACTCGCTGAGGGGCATTGGCCAGTTCGGCGAGGCCGAAGGCGTCGGCCAGGCGTCGGGCCGGGTCGATGGTAACTACGGCCACCCGGCGGCCCTGCTGGGCGGCGGCCAGACCGAGGGCGGCCGCCATGGTCGTCTTGCCGACGCCCCCCGCCCCGCACGTGACGATGACCCGCCGGGTGGCTACCAACTCGGCGATGGTGTCGGTCATAGTTCGGCCAGGGATTTGCTGAACGCGTCACAAAGGGCTTCGAAATCGGCGGCGACGAGGCGGGTGCCGGCCCGTTCGGGGAGGATCACCTGGGCCAGGGGGAGGGCGTCGGCCAGGCGTTGGCGCTGGGAATCCTGGGCCTCGGCCCGGGATCGTTCCACCGCCAGGGCCCCCGTGATCGCTGCTCGTTCGGCCGGATCGAGACGAGCTAAGGCGCCCGCCGGAACCGGCGCCGGGACGTCGAGCACGGCGTTCACGATCACCGGCGTGAGCGCCACGCGGATCTCGTCCTCGAGGGTGAACGCGGTCTCGATGGTTTCGTTGACGGGCGTTTCTTCGGCAATGGTGACGAGCACAACCCGGCATCGGACGTGGTCACTAAGAAGCTCCAGGACCTCGTCGGCCTGACGCCGGATTCGGCCCGAGGAGACCGACCGGGCTAGTGCCCCGGCGCTCCGCAGAAACGTGACGGCGTGCCCCGAGGCGGGGGTGTCAAGGATCACCAGGTCATGTTTTCCCTCAGTGACCAGCTGTTTCACCTTTCCCAGCACGAGCAGGTCCTTGATGCCGGGGGTGGCCGTGGCGATCACGTCGACGACGCCGTTCGAGGCCAGTTTGCGGGCGAGGCGACCCATGCCGTGGTCGGCGAGGTATTCGACGAGGGCGTCGTCAGCGGTAATCGTTCGGGCGGCGATGGTCCCATGCCCGGGGCTGGCGGCCACCAGGACCCGTTCGTCGTAGGACAGGTTGTGGACGCCGAACGCCGCGGCGGCGCCATGGCGGCCGTCGACATCGGCGATCAGGACGGACCGGCCGGTGCGAGCAGCCGCTATCGCCAGCGTTGCGGCCACACTGGTCTTGCCGACCCCGCCCTTGCCCACGACGAGACGGAGGCGCACGGT
>JANLQX010000399.1:0-7176 GCA_031368095.1 Actinomycetes bacterium
TCACCTGGGTCTCGTCCCACGCCTCGACTTCCTTCGCCGCCGGCTCACGGACCACGACCTTCGGCAACGCCACCCGCGCCGCAGGCGACCGTCGAAGTAAACCGTCCTCGACGGCATCGGCCAACGCCGCCCGAAGCACCATCCGACAAATCTGCAACGAACGCTTCGAGAGCTTCCCGGCCGCTGCAGCCGAGTCGAGCCAGCGGGCGACGTCGTCGCGGTCGAGCTTGTCCAGGCTGAGCTGACCGAGCCCGGCCTTGATGTGACCGGCCGCCCACTCGTATTGGAGCTTCGACTTGGACGACACGTCGGTCCGCGGACGCCACCCACCGGTCGAGCAACCATGCCAGCGTCCCCCGAGCCAAAGGGAGGTCTCCTGAAGCCGTCGCCTTCGAGGCCGCGGGTCGGGCGGCGCGCTGCGACGGAAACGTCCCGATCTGGCGTGGTCGGACCTTGCCGGTCTCGGTGTCGATGCCCTCGACACGCACCGTCCACTTGTCGCGCTGCTTGCGCACCGTGGGCTCGCCGGTTGGCTTCCACCCCATCAGACACCTCCGCTGACTACCGCTGAATTCCGCCGATACGCATCCGATACCGGTGCACGGGTTCCGATACATTCCCGATACATTGGCTTTGGAAACGGCAGAAGCCCCCGCTTGTGCGAGGGCCTCCGGATCGTATCACCGCTGCTCAGCGGGATGATTTGTTTTGCGCGTTCGGAGGGATTCGAACCCCCAACCTTCTGATCCGTAGTCAGATGCTCTATCCGTTGAGCTACGAACGCGTGAACTGCGACACCAACCTTACCGGAGCCAAGCATCCGCCCCGGCAAAGATTCGCGTTGCGGAGAAGGAGGGATTTGAACCCTCGGACCCAGTTTCCCAGGTCAACTCATTAGCAGTGAGTCCGATTCGGCCGCTCTCGCACTTCTCCGTGCCGACCGAAGCCGACGTTGGACAGTTTGACACACCCGCCACGGGGCGGAGGAGCCGATTCGGACGCAGCCGGCGCAACGTTCTTGGGTCGGCACAGCGTGCTGGGTCGGCACAGTCGCACCCACGGGACCCCCCACGGGACTCAGCTGACCCAACAAGCTCAGCTGACCCAGAACACCAGCTGGCCCAGAACGCCAGGCGACCCGACAAACCCAGCCGGACCCGAAAGCCGGCCCCGGAAGGCCCGGTCAGCCCTCCAGTAACGCCAGGGCGTGGACGGCGAGGGCGTCGACGCGCCCGGCCATGCCGTCGGTCTCCACGCCGGTGTTGTCACCCATGACGCCGGCCAGGTAGCGGGCGAGGACTCCCTCGGCGATACAGGCCAGGCGCCAACAGGCAAACGCCTCGTACCACGCGATATCCCCGACCGATCGCCCAGTGACCGACGCATACCGGGCCACGAACTCGGCCCGGGTGAAGAAGCCGGGATGGCCGCTCGGATCGTTCTCCCGTCGGAACGGCTCACCAGGATCGGTCCAGTACGACACCACGTAACCAACGTCGGCCAACACATCGCCGAGCGTGCACAGCTCCCAATCGAGGACCCCCGTCAACAGCCCCGACGACGGATCGACGAGCACGTTGCCGAAGCGGTAGTCGCCGTGGACGATACCGGTGTAGATCTGTTCCGGCTGGCGCAAGGCCAACAAGGCCCGAAGCGACTCCATCGCCGGAAGTTCACGCGTCTTCGACGCGTCCCACTGGGCCGACCACCGCTTCAGCTGACGTTCCACGTAGCCGGTCCGCTTGGCCAGGTCACCGAGCCCGACCGCGTCGATGTCCACGGCATGCAACGAGGCCAACGTGTCGGCCAACGAGATCGACGCCGCTCGACGCGCCTCCACGGAAAGCGAAGCGCCACGGTCGGGTGAGTCGAGCACGACACCGTCGACGAAACCCATCACATAGAACGGCGCATCGTTCACCGAAACATCTGTGCACATACCAAGCGCAGGAGCAACCGGAACACCCGCCTGGGCCACGGCCGAGATAAGCCGATGCTCGCGGCCCATGTCGTGTGCCGTCGCCAACACGTTGCCGAGGGGCGGACGCCGCAGCACAAACACGGTGCCGTCGGCGCCCGTGACCTTGAACGTGAGGTTGGAACGACCACCCGCAATAAGGTCGAAGGTGAACGGCCCAAGCGCCCCGTCGACATTGGCTTCAAGCCACGCCGTGACAGGACCGACGTCGATTCCTCGCAAGTGAAGCGCGCTTACTTGGACTTCGGTGGCATACGAATGCCACCGTCGACGCGAATGGTCTCGGCGTTCATATACGAGTTCGAGATGAGTTCGCCCACCATCGAACCGAGCTCGCTGGCGTGGCCGAGGCGTGACGGGAACAGCACGTCCTTGCCGAGCGCAGCCTTGAAGGCATCCGACGCCTCACCGGTGCCGTAGATGGGCGTGTCGATGAGCCCCGGGGCGATGCAGTTGCACCGAATCCCCGACGCCGAAAGATCACGAGCGACGACCAGCGTGAGAGCCACTACGCCACCCTTCGACGATGCGTAGGCCGCCTGGCCGATCTGTCCGTCGAACGCCGCGACCGATGCGATGTTCACGATGGCGCCACGGCCTCCGTCAGCATCAGGTTCGTTGGAGTTCATCGCCGAGGCGGCCAGGCGGATGCAGTTGAACGTACCGATGAGGTTGATCTCGATGACTTTGCGGTACACGTCGAGGTCGTGCGGCGAACCGTCACGACCGATCGTGCGTGACGCCCAGCCGATACCAGCGGCATTCACGAGCGCACGCAGCGAGCCCATCTCCACGGCCGTAGCGACAGCAGCGGCGACCTGATCGGTGTTGGCCACGTCGCACGGCACGAACGCCCCGCCGATCTCCTTGGCCAGCGCCTCGCCCTTCTCCGACTGACGGTCGAGGTCAGCGACCACGACCTTCATACCGCGCGCGGCCAAGATCCGGGCCGACGCCTCGCCGATACCCGACGCGCCACCGGTGACAATTGCAGAAAATCCGTTGAGTTCCATGAGGCGTCAACGTTAGGACGCCTCAGAGCCCCAGTCCCAACCGACGTTACAGAGCCACCTTGGCTGTCCACCGGCCTTCATCTCGACGGAGCTTCACCGAGAGCCCGATCGCGGCACTCACGTTGTCGTCGGTCAGCGCGTCGTCGATCGGCCCCGACGCCACCACCCGACCCTCGCGGAGTAGCAACGCGTGGGTAAACCCCGGCGCGATCTCTTCAACGTGATGGGTAACGAGCACCATGCCTTCGACCCCATCGGTGCCGTCGGCGAGCGCGACGGCCGAGAGACGAGCGATCAGTCGTTCACGATTGCCGAGATCGAGACCCGCGGCTGGCTCGTCGAGCACCAGCAGGCGGGGCGGACGCATCAGCGACCGAGCGAGCATGACCTGCTGGCGCTCCCCGTCGGACAACAGGCCGAACTCACGCGACGCGACGTAGCCGTAGCCGGCCACCTCCAGCAGATGCACAGCGCGCATACGGTCACCTTCGGAGTACTCGTGCCACCACGGCTCGAGGGCACCGTGCAGCGCCGTCATGACCACGTCGGCCGCCGGAAGTTGCGGACGCATTTGCTTGGCCAACGCCGCGCTTACGAAGCCGATCTGGGTGCGGTGTTTGCGCCAATCGACGCCCGACCCGAGGCGAGCACCCAACAACGAATACTCACCGCGCGACGGATGGAGATACCCGGTGAGGAGTTGCACCATCGTCGACTTGCCGCAGCCGTTGGGGCCGATGATCACCCACCGCTCCCCCGACGACACAGCGAAGTCGACATCGCTGAGCACATCAGTCACCCCGTCATAGGACACCGACACGCGCTCGAACCGGGCCAAGTCACCAACCATGAGCCGACCACTGTAGGAGTGGTCCATCACCGCGCACGCCTCCTAGGGTCAGTGCCGAATGTCTGACCAGTTCTCCTTTGATACCGACACAGTCATGCAGACTCCCGCCGACGGCCCGGGGCCCGGATGCTGGACCGGCATCATGAGCAATCGTTGGGACATCGGCGACAAACCCAACGGTGGGTACATGCTGGCCCTCGCCGTGCGGGCCATGACGGGCGTGACCGGAACTACGGCCGCCGAGCACATCGATCCGTTCTCGGTGACCGCCCACTACCTCCGGCCCGGCGAACCCGGCGAGGTGAGCGTCGACGTGGACCTGGTCCGCACCGGTCGAACCCTCTCCACCGCAACGGCCACTATGACGCAGGCGGGTAGGGAGAAGCTGCGGGTCGTCGGAACCTTCGGGCGACTCGACCGAGCAAGCGGGCCCACCGTGATTGGCGCCGAGATGCCCGAACTGCCCAGCCCCGAAGAGTGCCTCTCGCGGCGAGGCGGCGTTCAAGCCCACTACGTGCCATCGCGCTTCAGTGACGCCGTCGACGTTGCCCTGCATCCCGACACCGGTTGGGTGCGCGGCGTGCCGAGCGGCAAAGCGGAGTTGACCGGCTGGGTGCGTTTCACCGATGGTCGCCCGGCCGACGTGCTGTCGATGGCACTGTTCGCCGACGCCTTCCCGCCCACGGTCTTCGAGGTGCTGCCCAGCGCGCAGTGGGTCCCGACCATCGAACTCACGGTTCATTTCCGCGGTGTTCCCGCTGCCGGTTGGCTCCGGGCGAGGTTTGTCAGTCGCTACCTCATCAACGGATTCTTCGAAGAAGACGGCGAGATCTGGGACTCGACCGGTCGGCTGGTGGCCCAGTCGCGCCAACTGGCGATGGTTCTTCCGGCGGGCTAGCTCGAGGCAAGCACTGCGTTAAGCAGTTGCGCCGCGCCGTGACGGACCACGTCGACGCACACGAGGCCGGTCTCGGCGGTGACCTCGGCGCAGGCAGCATCGACCTCGGCCAACGACGCCAGCCGGGCGCCGTTCAACGCGATGCCTCGCACCTTGGCCGGCGGATACCCCAGGCCGGCAGATGCAACCGTTTCGTAAAGCGAAACGACCTCACGGAGCGGCGGCAACGCAAACGCATCGAGGCCATTTTCCAAGTGGGTCTGCCCGGCGCGGTGCACGAGGATCAGGTCGGTCGGCATCGAACCCCGCATCAGCGCGATCCACGCCGTCGATCCCGGATGAAGCGCCGAACCCTGCCCTTCGATATGCAAGATGTCGTGCGTTGGACCGTGCACGAGGCACTGCGCTTCGACGGAACCCGACGCAAAGTCGACCCGCACGGCGTCGAGCGGCACCCCATCGCCGGTGATGCAGATCCCGATCTGGCCGGTGGCGATCATGCGTGAGCGAAGACCACGAGAGCGAGCCTCCCGGTCCATTTCTAGCGAGGCGGTCATCTTGCCGATCGCCATGTCGGTGCCGACGGTGAGCACGCGACGACACTCCAGTTCCGCCGCTCTTCCTCGCCCACTTCCCAGTCCGGCCGGTTCCTGGCGAATGTCCCAGATCCACGCGTCGGGTCGCAGAGCGGCGGCAAACTCGCGGTCATCTGCATACCGGCCGTGCAGACCGTTGACCAGCGACATGCCACGAACAAGTGCACTGATGATCTCTTCGCGGTAGCCGGCCGGAAGGATGCCGCCACTGGTCGCCACCGCCACCACAAGCACATCCGCACCAAGAGCGCGCGCCGCCGCCGCGTTCGCCACGATCGGCGCCGGCGAGGGAATTCCGGTGATCTTCTCGAGCGACTCACCGACATGCGAAGCATCGATCACGCAGGCAATTTCGGCCTGGCTGTAGCGGAGTAGGCCAAACCCCATCTTACCGTGACGGTCGCGCAGATGGCCATGCATCAACAGCGCCAGGCGTGACGACGGGGCGATCACGCAACACCCTCCCGGCCGCGGTCGCGGACACCCAAGCCGGGAGCATCGTTGGGAACGACGCGCCCGTCGACATACATCGCCCCGACGAAGGGGTCGTTAAGCAGATTGAGATGGCTATCGAGGTCGATGGCATCGACGAACGGGGCCAGCTGCGCTCCGGCCGAGATGGCGAGTGACGACTCGCCCATGCAGCCAATCATGATCCGCAGTCCATGAGCCCGAGCGGTGTGGATGACGCGGAGCCCCCCGCGAATTCCACCGCACTTCATCAGCTTCAGGTTCACGCCGTGCGTCACCGGAGCGAGTCGGGCCACATCGGCCGCAACACGAATGGACTCATCGAGGAAGACCGGAATCGGCGACGACGAAAACACTGCGGCAAACCCATCTTCGTCGTGCGCCGACAGGGGCTGCTCAACTTCGAGTGCGCCGCAGTCGGCCAGCCACCGACACATCATCTGCGCGCCTACGACATCCCAACCACCATTGGCATCGACCCGCCACAATGGCGCAAAGCCAGCGAGCGCGGCCGATTCTTGGACGGCAGCGAACATTTCCTGATCCGCCTCGACGCCCGCCGGATGGCCAAGCTTGACCTTGAGATACAACGCGCGCGTACGATGCAGAATCTCCGGAACGACGGTGCGAATCACATCGGGCGGATTGATCCCGATCGTGAGCGACGTCGGTGGCACCCGGCGCACGTCACCACCGAGAAGCCGCCACACCGGCCGCTGCAACGTGCGTCCCCACCAGTCGTGACACGCCATGTCCAGCGCGGCGCGGACCGCACCACGGTCCGATGCGCCAATTGCCGCGAGTGTCGCGTCGATCACCTCGAACTCGTCGGGCGCCACGTCGTGCAGTGCCACCGCCCACTCGCCGAGATCAAGCTCGGCCGACTCGGCACTATCGGCGGTAACGTCCGACGGCGCCATCTCGCCCTGCCCCGACACTCCGTTGTGCACGACCGTGACAATCACGTTCGTCGACGAACGAATCGTGCCCCGACTGATCGTGAGCGCGTGACGTTTGGTGAGTTCGACGCGCCGAGACGTGATGATCATCGCGACCCGAACTTAGTGGTGGCTGCCGCCGCCAAGTTGTCGATCGCCCGCCGTCCTTCGGACACCGCACCAGCGCTGCGGCGGACTCCATGAAGCACGCGTGGTAGTTCGAGGCGCGGCTCGCCGGGTGCGACACTGGCCCGGTGGGAACAACCTTCGCCGGTCCATGGGACGTGATTGTCGTCGGGGCCGGCACCGCCGGATGCGTCGTCGCTGAGCGATTGAGCCGCACCGGGCGACAGCAGCCTTGCGTCCAGGGCCAGCTTGCGGTATGTCTCGCGGTAGACCGTGTAGTTGATCAGGGCCATCGACGGGATCGCC
>JANLQX010000420.1:0-20053 GCA_031368095.1 Actinomycetes bacterium
AAGGTCTGATCGTTGGTGTCTCGCGACACGATCGAATAGAACGTGGCCATACGACCATCGGACTTCGGCCGCAGGATACGGCCAAGGCGCTGGGCCTCCTCCTGGCGGGAGCCAAACGTGCCCGACACCTGGATAGCCACGGACGCATCGGGCAGGTCGATCGAGAAGTTCGCGACCTTCGAGACGACAAGCACCCGGATCTCGCCGGAACGGAAGGCGTCGTAGAGACGCTCGCGTTCCTTGGTCGGCGTCTTGCCGGTGATCAGCGGGGCGTCGAGAAAGGCGGCGATGGAGTCGAGTTGATCGAGGAACTGTCCGATCACCAAAATGTGATCGTCCGGATGGTTGGCGATAAGTGCGGCCACGACCGACAGCTTCTGCGGCGTGGTCGACCCCACCCGATAGGTCTCGTCGGGTTCGGCCGTGGCATAGCGCATTCGCTCGTCGTCGGACAGGGTGACGCGCACTTCGACGCAGCGCGCAGGCGCGATCCATCCCTGCGCCTCGATGTCCCGCCACGGAGCGTCGTACCGCTTCGGACCGATCAGGGAGAAGACGTCGCGCTCACGACCGTCCTCTCGGAGCAGCGTGGCCGTGAGGCCAAGGCGGCGCCGGCTCTGGATGTCGGCGGTGGCGCGGAACACGGGAGCGGGAAGCAGGTGCACTTCGTCATACACGATGAGCCCCCAGTCCTGGGAATCGAAGACCGCCATGTGTTTCTCCACGCCGTTGACCTTGGAAATGAGCACTTGATAGGTGGCGATCGTGACGGGACGGATCTCCTTCTTCTCGCCCGAGTACTCACCAATGTCCTCAGGGCGAAGCGACGTGCGGGCCAACAACTCGCGCTTCCACTGGTGCACCGACACCGTGTTGGTTACGAGGATGAGCGTGGTCGCCTGCGCCTTCATCATCGCTGCCATTCCGACGATGGTTTTGCCCGCCCCACACGGCAACACGATCACACCGGAGCCACCAGCCCAGAATGCATCGGCTGCGTCCTGTTGATAGGCGCGCATAGTGAACCCGTCTTCGACCTCGTCGTCGGTCTTCAAGGTCATCGCGAAGGCGGTACCGTCGACGTATCCCGCCTGATCGTCGGCGGGCCATCCGACTTTGATGAGGGCCACTTTGAGGCGCCCGCGGTCGGCCGGTTGCAGCGCCACCAGGCCGGGTCCCACGGTCTCACCGAGCAAGGGGGCAACGGTCTTGTTGCGTCGGACCTCAGCCAGCACCGCGTCGTCGTAGGAATGCAGGACCAGCCCGAAGAGCGGATCATTCTCGATCACTAAGCGCCCGTAGCGTCCCATGGTGTCGACAACGTCGATAAGCAATGCCTGGGGCACGTCGTAGCGGGAGTAGGAGAGGAATGCGTCGATGCATTGCTCGGCGTCGTGACCGGCGGCTCGCGCGTTCCACAACGCAAGGGGCGTGACCCGATACGTGTGGACGTGTTCCGGCGCTTTCTCCAGCTCGGCGAACGGCGCAATGGCCTGCCGGCACTCCGACGCCATCTCGTGGCCCACTTCGAGCAGCAGCGTCCGGTCACTCTGCACGATCAACGGGCCACCACTCACGGCCGCCAACGCTAGGTGCCCCCGAGTGAACGCGCAGCGGTTCTCCAGGACTTGAGGTCACATTGCCGTCCAGAGCGCCGAAACCGGCATGCTCGTAAGGCGATCCCCCGCCGGAAGAGTCCGTTCGCCGAGATGCAGCACAACCCCCTGAACGAACCGGTCTCCCAACGTGTCTCGAAACCATCTGAGGTAACGGAAATCATCATCGTCGACGTCACGAGCGGCTTTCACCTCGATGGCCACGACACGGCCGTCGCGCGACTCGAGCACGAGATCGATCTCTCGCTTGGCCTTGTCGCGGTAGTGGTGAAGCACAGGTCGTTCATCGCTCCACGGGATGTGACGATGGACCTCGCCCGCAACAAAGGACTCGAGGATCGCTCCAGCGGCAACGCTCCCCACCCGGCCCAATGCATCCACGTCGAGACCGTGGACGTGACACGCAACTCCGGAATCGACGACGTGTAGTTTCGGACGGTGAACGACGCGTCCGGTCCCGCCAGGGGTCCAGGCCGGGATGGTGTAGTGAAAAAAAATCGACTCGAACAGTCCGATGTAGTCACGAACGGTGTCAGCGGTGAGCCCAAGATCTGATGACAGCGGGGCCACCACAAGTTCGTTGGCCGTTCGCTGACCAAGAAGGCGCAAGAGGCGGGGCAGGTCAACCACTCGGCGGGGTGTCCGAAGTTGTGCGAGGTCACGCTGGACCAACGTTGTGAGGTAGTCGCGAAACCAGTCCTCTCGATCTCGCGATGATCCGATCCGAAGCACCGCCGGGAACCCACCGATCGCGACTCGTTCGAACAACGACCGTCGATCGATCGGCGGGCAGACGAGCGAGCGGAGGTCCGGCGTGGGACCGAACAGTGCGTCGATGAACGTTGAGTTAGCCGAGGTGATCTCGGCCTGGGTCAGGGGCCAGAGCTCAATAATTCGAGCTCTTCCAGCGAGGGACTCGGTGAGCGACGGCACGGTGAGGAACCTCGACGACCCGGCAAGAACGTAACGACCATTGTCGAATCCGTGCCGATCCACGTCGGCCTTCACGGCGAGGAGGAGGGGATCTCCTCCTCGTTGCACCTCATCGATCATCAGCGGAAACGACGACTCAGCGACAAGACCCCCCGGATCGGTGCGAGCGGCACGCAGCACGTCACGGTCGTCCAAGGTGATTCGGGTCCCCCCGATGCGCTCATGGAGCAGCTCAATCAGGGTGGATTTACCCGATTGACGGGGTCCGTTCACCACGACGACACGAAACGATTCCATCGCCCGGGTCACGAGTTCGAGGCTGTTTCGCGGAATTACGCGATGGTCCATAGGAAGGACATTAGATGCAAATCGTGATTTGGCCAGATCAAAGTCGAGAAATAGCCAGAGGTAAGTCGAGAAATAGCCAGCCGGAGGTCGCGTTTTGGCTTCTCGGCGTGGACCGGGGCGGGCTCGTAGAGTGCTCGCCATGAAGAGCACGATGCAGGACTTTCCGTTGACCGTCACGTCGATCCTTCGCCGGGGCGTCAATGTCTACGGCGACTCGACCATCGATACCCTTACCGGCTTCGACCCGACGACCGGTGCGCTCACGACTGCCCGCAAGACGTACCGAGACATCGGGGAGAACGCCGCCCGGCTGGCCAACGCCCTTCGCCGCCTTGGGGTGGTCGGTGATGAACGGGTCGGCACGTTTTGCTGGAACCACGGCGAGCACCTCGAGGCCTACCTCGCCATTCCGTCGATGGGCGCCGTGCTCCACACGCTCAACATCCGGTTGTTTCCCGAGCAACTCACCTACGTGGTCAACCACGCCGACGACCGGGTCATCATCATCGACGCGTCGCTTATTGGTTTGCTGTGCAAAGTGGCGGGCACGCTCCCCAACGTGACCCACTTCCTCGTCGTCGGCGAGGGTGACCACTCGATGCTCACCGAGGCCTTCCCCGGCACCATCGCCGCCGACTACCACGAGGCGTTGGCCGCCGAAGAGCCGACGTTCGAATTCGTCGATCCCGACGAGCGCAGCGCCGCCGCCATGTGTTACACGTCCGGCACCACCGGCAATCCGAAGGGCGTTGCCTACAGTCATAGGTCCACATACCTTCATTCGCTCGCCTCGCTCGGGGCGCCGATGCTCGGTATCAACGAACACGACAAGCTGCTCGTCATCGTCCCCATGTTCCACGCCAACGCATGGGGCGCGCCCTACGCCGGCTTCCTCGGCGGCGCCGACTTCGTCTTCCCCACCCAGTTTCTCCAGGCGGCCCCACTGACTCGGCTCATCGCCGCCGAGAAGCCCACCGTCACCATGGCCGTTCCGACCATCTGGAACGACATCTGGAATCACGGCGAGACCACGGAGATCGACCTTTCGTCACTGCGAAGTGTGACCGCCGGTGGATCAGCCGTGCCCCGGGTGCTCATGCAGCGCTTCTTGGACAAGTACGGCCTGCAGATCATGCAGGGCTGGGGCATGACGGAGACGTCGCCGCTCGGCACGTTGGCCAGGCCGCACAAGAATGCCGACAGGAGCGAGGCCATGGACTTTCACGACATGGCCGGACGGGTCCTGCCCGGCGTCGAGATTCGCATCGTCACCGAGACCGACGACGGCACGGCGTCCGTTGCGCCGACCGACGGCACCACCATTGGCGAGATCGAGATTCGTGGCCCGTGGGTGACCGGGGCCTATCACCTCGACGCTACGCCGGAGAAGTTCCGCGACGGCTGGTTGCGGACCGGCGACATGGGCACCCTCGACGACCGCGCCTATCTCCGCATCACCGACCGGACCAAGGACGTGATCAAGTCCGGCGGCGAATGGGTGTCGTCGATCGACCTCGAGAACGTGATCATGGCCCACCCGGCGATCGCCGAAGCGGCCGTCATTGGGGTGCCCGACCTCAAGTGGGACGAGCGTCCCATGGCATGTCTGGTGATTCGGGCCGGCCACACCGCCGACGACGCTCTCATCGACGACGTGAAACGCTTCCTCGGCGAGCGTGTGGCCAAGTGGTGGACACCGGAGCGCTGGACCTTCATCGACGCGGTGCCCAAGACCAGCGTCGGCAAGTTCGACAAGAAAGTCCTCCGCGCCCAACACGCCGAGGGCACCCTCACCGTCATCTCCCGCTAACCCCCAGCGCCGAACCACCGCCGCCGCGAGAGAGGTTGCCCCCACAAATGTGGGTCGGTTACCTCGAAGCGACGCTTCGAGGTAACGCGCCCACGTATACGGGGGCAACCTCTCTCGCATCGCGGGCGAGCCGCCCGTGCCGTCATCGAGCCGATTCCTGGCGGAGCGGCTAACCCGCAGCGCGGAGGCGGCGTACGAGCGCAGCTACTCGGTCCGGGACCTCCGACGCGGCCGGACCCGAGTTTGGGCCTGACGACCCGGCGCCCGACCAGATCGCTCGGGCCGCCGCGTCCTCCCGGGCACGGGGCCGTCCAAGGGCGAACGGGGAGCGGACGGTGGCGGGTTGGCGGATCACGACCTCACCCTGACCGTCCTCCTGCACCGGCAGAAACCCGGCGTCTCGCAGAGCCACGATGAGCTTGACCGGCGTGAGCGTGGACACCGCCACCGTCGGGGCGATCACCCGCAACTTCGCCTTGGCCGCCTTCTTCGTGCGAACCACCTGCTGCAGGAGCGCAGGATCGTCACACCGCACGAACGATGCCGCAGGTCCCACCCGCAACGTTCCGTGCCGACGCGCCACGTCTTCGATCAGGTACCCGAGCGACTGGGGGACGGACGGCCGGGCGTGATCGGTCAGGAATCCCACGATCTCGGCCGTGGTCCGGCCCAGGTCGAAGGCCCGCCGCAGCGACGTTTCGGTGATCCGATACACCGTGGCGGCTCCCGACGACGAAAGTTCGCCGATCAGCGCCAACTCCGAGGCCACTGCGCCGTCGAGTTCCGGCGGGGCGATGGCGGTGGCATCGCCTTGGATCGTGAACGTCGACACGACCGTCGGGAACACCGATTCCGCGGCGGACATGATTTCGTCGTCGTCACCGAGCAGTGCGGCCCGTCCCAACGCCGACAGCGAGCCGTTACGAAGCAGCCCGAGGATCGTCATCTCGGCCAGCAACTCGGCGGTGTATTCGACCGGGTCGCCGACGCTCGCCCACCGTCCCGGGCCATGCCAGTGCGCTCGCCTGGCCACATCGTCGGCGATGGGTATCCCGTCGACCTCGACCGACGACAACGCCTCAACCACGCGTACCCGGCGCCACACCTCGTCGATATCGGAGTAGTACGACGGCGACAGCGGCGCGTCGACCTTCGACGAACGCAATCCGAGCACCACTCGGGAGACGGGCACGGCACTGAACTGCCAGGACCGCACCACCAACAGCCATCGCTCCAGCGGCGGCGAGGCCAACCATTCGTCGAACGCCGGTGTTGGACCAACGCGTTCGGTGAACGGGTCAGCCAGCAAGAGGCCAGCGAGCCCGGCGACCTCCAGCAACCGGGCGGTCGAGGCCTCGTCGAAGCCAAGCGTCTTGGCCGCGGACCGCAGATCCTTGACCGGCACACCACCCGACTTGAGCGACGCCACCGTCTCCTGCGCCCAGGTGGAACCGATCCGACGGATCGTGTCGATCACCGCGAGGGGATTGAGTTCGACGATCCCGGCCCGACGAGTGGACAGGTCGACGCCCTCGCGCACTCCGACCGCCGGTGCCGTCGTCGAAAAAGCCCGCAGCACCGAACCCCCGCGGAGGGCGACGGCGATCTCGCGTGGAATCACCGCCGCCTCCGACCCGAACGGGATCAGAAGCGCGTGCGAGAGGAGCCAACCGATGTCGTCGTCGACCGCACGTCGTGACCACGGGCGAAGGTCCACGTCGATCACGCATCCGGCGTCGTGAATGGCGACGAGGGCCGATACCGCGCCGCCGGGCGCTCGTTCGAGGAGGGTGCTGAACCACTCCGGCGACGTGATGTGGGCCACGATGTCGCCGATCTGTCCGACCTTGGCCAACACCTGCGGTTCGAGGCCAAGGTTGGTCACCAGCACCCGAAGATCGGCGACGCTGTAGCGATCGAGCAGGTGCGACAGCGTGCCGCGAAGATCGAACGGGCTGGTGATGACCCGTCGCATGGACGGTGTCAACGAATACAGGACCGATCCGCCGTCGACGATCTGGGTGGCCACGCACAGTCCGAGAACTCGGGCCCGGTCGAGGGCCGAAGCAATGACGCTGACGGGAGGTTGCTCGAAGGCCAGTGCGGCGATGTCGATGGCCGACGACGGCTCGCCGAGCAGCGACAGCGCGTCGAGAACTTGGCGCTGCACGCCGTCGAGTGCGGCGAGCGCGGCGACCACGGAATACGGGGCACTGGCCCGACTGGCAAGGTCATTGATCGACGCCGGTGCCGGGTCGGCAAGCTCCGGGCGAGCCACCAGCAGGGCGGCAAGTTCGTCGTCGCTCAACCGACGTAGCGAATCGCCCAGACCAGTCACGGACGTTGAGGTTAGAGGTGCCCGCTAACGAACTACTGCGCTGGAAGTTAACAACGATTGAGGAATTGTTTGAGCGGGTGAGCTACCGGTCCGGGGGCACCGTCCCGCTGAAAGCGGCAGTCCGCGCCGTGCGAGCGGATCGCGATGCCCGTTGATCGTCGTCGATTCGAGCGTGCTCATCTGTGCCCTCCCCGACGACGGTCGAGACGGCGCGGAGGTTCGGACTCGCCTTCTTGGTGAGCGCCTTGTCGCGCCCGAGGCCATTGATCTCGAGGTGGCTTCTGCCCTGCGTCGGCTCTGCGCGACGAAAACGAATGCCGTGCGAGGTCGAACTCTTCCGGGTCGGGCGCTAACGCGAAAACAGCCGATTACACGCCGGTGGCGTGTGCCTTCGTCCGGTCGGCAAAGAGCACCCGGTTGAAGAAAATGAACTTGGCGATCCACATCACGCCGTAGATGCACAGCACGATGGCTTGCAACCACAACGTGCGAAGCAGGTGCGACTCGACGTGCCGTTCCATCCAGCTGCCCAGCCAGTTGATAGCCAGCAGCGAGATGGCGAACTGCACGAGCGAAATGATCCAGAACGGCGCAATTTCGCGCGTCGCACTGGACTTGCCGTTTCGGCCCCACACCCAGCGTCGGTTCAGTTCATACGACGGGATCGTGCTGAGAATCGCGGCGGCCGTTTGCGCCATGGACTTCGACATGTGGAACCCGCCGTAGGTAACGGCGATGGTGATCTGCGACACCACGATGGCGATCGCTGAAACGGCGGCATACCGAAGCGTTTTTCGTCCCTGTTCGGTGCGGAAGAAAGCGAGCAGCCGCGCCGGCGAGAGTTCCAAGGGGGACGATTCTACGGGCACCGTTGCGCTCATCCCGTCCTCATCGACACCGGCGCGCTCCGAGTTGACCCGCGTCGGAGCGCTCGAACAGCGACGGTGAGGTCCGGGCACTCATGGCAGGATCGAATGGTGACAGCACCACGCGAGAGGCCAGCTCCTCCTGGCACCGACGCCCTCGCCGATCTCCTCTTCGTCCTTGACCTCGAAGCGATCGAAACCACGATCTTTCGCGGCCACCAGACCGACGCCAAACGGTTGCGGACATTCGGGGGACTCGTGGCCGGCCAAGCGTTGGTGGCGGCCGGGCGAACCGTCGCTGCCGATCTGCACGTGCATTCTCTGCACGCATACTTTCTTCGGCCGGGAGATCCGACTCGACCGATCGTCTACGAAGTCGACCGCATCCGCGACGGGCGGAGTTTCGCCACTCGTCGGGTGATTGCGATCCAACATGGCGAAGCCATCTTCAACCTCTCGGCCTCGTTCCATGTGACCGAAGCCGGCGTGTCGCATCAGAAGGCCATGCCCGACGCGCCGTCGCCCGAGTCGCTCCCTACCTTTCAGGAGCGGTGGAAGCACCTGGCCGAGACTGATCCGGATTGGTACCACTGGCCGCGGCCGATCGACCAACGCCATGTCGACGCGCCGTCACGCGAGCGCATCGTGCGCGAACCACGCCAACAACTTTGGTTCCGAACGATCGCCGCGCTACCGGATGATCCGCTCCTCCACGCCTGCATCGCGGCGTATGCGTCGGATATGAGCGTGCTCGACACGGCGCTCATTCCCCATGGCATTTCGTGGGACGATCCCGGCTTCATGGGCGCCAGTCTCGATCACGCCATGTGGTTCCACGGCCCCTTCCGCTCCGACGAATGGCTCCTCTACGACCAGGAGTCCACCGTGTCGGGCGGCGCCCGCGGCCTCTCGCGCGGCGAGATGTACACCGCCGACGGACGCCTCGTGGTGTCGGTCGTCCAAGAAGGCCTCATGCGCCTCCGCACCCCATGACCTCGCCCGCAATCCTGGTCCGCGACCTCACCATCCGCTACCCGACGATGGACCGGTCCGCCGTCGAAGGTGTCAGTTTTCGCGTTGAGCCCGGCGAGATCCTGGCCCTTCTCGGTCCTAACGGTGCCGGGAAAACGTCGATCGTCGAGACGCTGGAAGGGTATCGACGCGCCACTAGCGGCATGGTGTCGGTCCTGGGTTTTGACCCGATTGCCGACGCCGTTGCGTTGCGGTCGCGCATCGGCGTGATGCTGCAGCGCAACGGCGTGTATCTCACCATGGGACCGCGAGATGTGGTCCGGCTCTTTGCCGACTACTACGGCGACCGGGCCGACGACCCCGACGAATTGTTGGACCGCGTCGGCCTTTCCTCCGTGGCCACCACGCCCTGGCGACGGCTCTCCGGCGGCGAACAGCAGCGCCTCTCCCTCGCTCTCGCCCTCGTCGGCCGGCCCGAGGTCGCCTTTCTCGACGAACCCACCGCCGCTATCGATGCCACCGCCCGCCAGAATGTCCGGTCACTCCTGCGAGAGCAGCGCGATGGAGGCGTGGCGATCGTTCTCACCACCCACGATCTCGACGAGGCCGAATCCCTCGCCGACCACGTCGTCATTCTCGACCAGGGCCGTATCGTGGCCGCGGGTACCCCTGCCCAACTGACCCGCGCCGACGCCACCGACGGCGTGCGCTTCTCCGCCCCCGAGGGCATCGATGTGGCCAGCCTTGCCGCACTACTGAACGCCCCGGTGACCGAGCGTGAGCCGGGCGCCTATATGGCCGCGGTGGAACCCACGTCGCAACGCGTTGCCGTGATCGCCGGTTGGTTGGCCGAACACGACCTAGCCCTTGACGCCTTGCAGGCCGGTCGACGACCCCTCGAGGACCTGTTCATGCGCCTCACCCAGTCGGCCGCCGACACCGAACGTCAGCGCGCCGATGAAGCGCGTCGCCGTGACCGTCGCCGAAAGCGAGCAGCGTCATGACGGCCACCACCACCCCGGCCCGTCGGCGACGCAGTCCTCGGGCGGCGCAGACCCGCGCCGAGATCCTGATGACGCTTCGTCGCGGCGAGTCACTCCTGCTCACCCTGGCGATCCCCGTGGGCCTGCTCGTGTTCTTCTCCCTGGTCGACGTGCTGCCGACGAACACCGCCGAGCCGGTCGACTTCCTGGCGCCGGGCATCATCGCTCTGGCCGTGATGTCGGCGGCGATGGTCGGCCTCGCCATCGCCACCGCCTTCGAGCGCCAGTACGGGGTCCTGAAACGCATCGGCACCACGCCTCTCGGCCGGACGAATCTGCTGGTGGCCAAGATCACCGCCATCGTCGTGGTGGAGCTGGTGCAGTTCGCCGTGCTGCTCCCGGTCGGCCTCGCGCTCGGATGGCGGCCCCCGGTGGCGGGGCTCGCACCGGCGCTCGTGGGCGTCCTGTTGGGAACGTGCGCATTCGCCGGACTCGGCCTGGCCATGGCCGGTTCGCTCCGAGCCGAAATCGTCCTCGCCGGAGCCAACGGTCTGTACCTCCTGTTGCTGCTGGTGAGCGGCATGATGATCCCGCTCACCAAACTTCCTTCGGGCTTGGCCGCGGCCGCCCGCCTGCTCCCCAGTAGTGCCCTCGCCGACGTCCTGCGGGGCTGCCTCACCAAGACCGTCGACGTCCCCGCTCGGGCGTGGATCGTTCTTGCGGTGTGGGCAATCGTCGGGCCACTTTTGGCCGTCCGGGTCTTCCGATGGGAATGACCCGCCGGCAGGTTCTCGCGGCCCCACTCGCCTTCGCCGCGTTGGTGGCCAACGCCTGCTCCCGGTCGACCAACACCGGGAACGGCGCGTCGGCCGGAACCGGTGGACCCGACGAACTCTTCGCCGAGACCGCATCGTTCGAGACCGTGGTCGGCACTCCCCAACGGGTCATGGTCGGCATTTCCACCGGCGACGGACGGGTCCTTCACGGCGGTCAGGTCGGCTTCACGTTCACTCCGGTCGACGCCTCGAGCCCGGCCAAGGCGTTCCGTATGGTGGCCCCGTTCCTGCCCGTCCCGCGGTCGGCCATCCCACCCAAGGTGGCGTCGATTGGCGGGGCGGGCGATGGCATCGGGGTCTACGCCGTCGACGCAGTCACGTTCTCGACGCCGGGTTTCTGGACGATCACCGTGAACGTCGAACTTCCCCGTCGCCAACGACTGGAGACCGCCGTCGAGGTCCTCCCCACGTTCCGCGTTCCGGCGCCAGGCGAAGCGGCTCCTCGCACGCGGAACCCGGTGGCGGCGTCGGCCGAGACTCCGATCGAAGCGATCGACAGTCGTTCCGGACCGGCCGGCCTGGCCGAGTTGGCCGACCCACTCCTGCACCGCGAGTCCGTCGCCGCCCTGATCGCCGACGGGCGCCCCGGTGTGGTGATCGTCTCGACTCCGGCGTTCTGCGTGTCGAAGTTCTGCGGCCCGCTCACCGACATCGTCAGTGAGGTTGCCGGAGAGTACGCCACCGGCTCAGCGGCCGAACGTTCCATGGGGTTCGTCCATATCGAGGTCTGGCATTCGTTCGAGAAGAACCAGGTGAACCCGTCGGCGGTGGAGTGGATCTCGGCCCGTGGAGCGGCCGGGAACGAGCCGTGGATCTTTCTCATCGACCGAACGGGCCGGATCACCCAGCGTTGGGACAACCTCGTCAGCGAAGCCGCTCTCCGCCAGGGCGTCGCGGGCCTGTTGACGTGAGCGTCGCCCGAGTCAGCAGGAGCGCCGAAGGGTGGCAAAGGGGTTGAGTTTGCGGCCCTTACCGGCGTGAATCTCGAAGTGGAGATGGTTCGTGCCCCGGGCGTTCCCGGAGTCGCCGACGTAGCCAATGATTTCACCGGCGGCGACCACTCCCTCGGTCCCGTAGGCGGAGAGATGCATTCCGACGTAGGTATAGCCGTCGGCACCGGTCAGGTTGAAGGTAAGACCACCGCTCGAACTGGTGGAGCGCTTCACCACCCCGGCCACCGGTGCAATCACCGGCGTTCCTCGTGGCGCCAGCATGTCGTTGCCTTCATGGCGACGACCGCCTGAGCGGGGCTGGCCCCAATCGTTGGTGAAGACCGAACCCGACACCGGACACCGCCATGGCCCGCTCGGTTCAGCAACCGGACCGGCATCAATGGCGATAGTCGTGTCGGTCGGCGGAATAGTGACAGCCGCTTCGACCCGAGCGGGCGACTGGGCGGACGCTACGGCCGGAGTGCATGCGAGGGCGGCAAACACTGCCACTGCGCCAAAAAGCAGTTCCGTGCCGCCGGTCCCACGCTTCGGACCACGGTGTCGACGTTGCCGCGACATTGCTGGAGAGACTAGACGAACTCGTCCCCAGAGGCGACCGGACCGACTCCGGCGTCCAATCTGGCGAACTCTTCTTCGACCTGGGCCCAGGTCAGAACGTCGTCGACCGGCGTGGGCGAGACAGCCGCAATGGAGCGTCCGTCGACGCTCATACCGGCAATTCGGATCCCCGAAGCCGCCGTTGGGCGAACGTTGTCGTCGGCGCGCCCGGCCTGCGAGTCACGCCACCACATGACGAACAGGACCCCGATGATGATCCACAGGTAGGAGCCGGCTCCGACCTTCATGATCGCCGCCGCCAGTTGCTGATCCTCGACCGCGCTGAGCCCGGGAATGAGTCGCGCGGCGCCTTGGTACTTTTCGTAGAGCGGGGTGGTGGAGAACGTGAGGAAGGAAGCGGGCACCGTCGGCACGATCGACTGCGCAAACAGGTAAACCATGCGCGTCGGCATGCGTAGTGACGGCAGGTAGGGGGTCCGGTTGATGACGGGCACCCACATGAGGGTTGCGGTCACGAAAAGCAGCGAGTGGACGCCGAAATGGAACAGCTCATTGCGCACCGAAAGGTTCACGATTTGCGGAAAGTGCGTTACCGCAATTACCGCGTTGAAGACGAGGAGCGCAATGAACGGTTTCGTCAGAACTCGGATCATGCGGGACCACGGTCGGTCCACGATCGCCCACCGCCAGAGCCATGTGGGAGCCGCCATGAGCAGACACGCCGGGGCCAGCATGGTGAAGACCGTGTGCTGGATCATGTGGGCCAGGAAGAGGTAATCCTCGGCGATGTCGTGGATCGGCCAATACGAAAACACGAAGACGAGCGTCACCCCGAGAACGGCCCATCGAACGTTGCGGTAGGTGACCACTGTTTCGCCGTCTTTCGCCACGCGTGGACCGAGGCGGGTAAAGGCCCACCAGTAGAACGTGGCGATCAGCAGCGTGACGACGATGACGTCGGCATGCGAATGAAACGGCACCGACGGTCTCGCCGCGCTCAACAACGTACCCATACCTTCCAGCCTCGCATTGGCCAGGCGCTAGTGCGACGAGGCGGTGCCTGGACCCTTGTCGACGCCCATGACCACACCGTCGTCACCGCGAAAGACCCACACCACGAGCAGGACGAGCGCAAATGCCACGTAGACCAGCCAGTGGCCGGCCCCGCGGAATTGACCAACGGCGGTAAGGACGGCGGAGTAGCAGAATCCGGCGAGCACGGCGCCGAGGATGAACAGGCGGCGCATGAGCGGTGAGTCGAATTTGAGGTGCATGAAGTACCCGGCCACGATCACGAACTTGATCCCGGCGAGCGACAGCATCGGCAACGCGAAGAGGGCCTTCTTGCTCTCCAGCGATGTATACGAGAGACCAACTTCAATGCCCGTAAGTATCAGCAAGATCACGAAAATCTTGAAGTTCTGCTTGTCCTTGGCGGTGAACGCCGGCCCGATGTATTCGCCGGCTGCATCGAAGTAGTGATCGGGAAGTTTCTCTGCGCTCATTGGAGTTCCTCAGTACGAATCACGGTTGATCACGGGCGACTACGGGATCAGATAGACGACGGTGAAGATGACAATCCACACCACGTCGACGAAGTGCCAGTACAAACCGATGATCTCCACCGTCTCGGCTTTGGCCTGGGTGATCTTGCCTCTTCTCGACAGATTGACGAGTGACAGCAACATCAAGATGCCGAGCGTGACGTGAACTCCGTGGAATCCGGTCAGGACATAGAAGCTCGAACCGAACAAGTTGGTCCGGATCTTGAGACCCTCGTTCACGAACGCGGTGAACTCGTAGATCTGTCCGGCAATGAACGACATGCCGAGCAGGGCGGTCACGGTGAGCCAGAGACGCAGACGCCGCTGATCGTTGCGCTCGATCGACGAGACCGCCAGCACCATGGTGAGCGAGCTCATCAGCAGGATGAACGACGACGCCGACGTGAACGGAATGTCGTAGATGTCTTTGGGGAAGGGGCCGTTGATGCTCCGGCCCTTGTACACGAGGTACGTGGCGATCAGGGCGCCGAAGAGGAGGCACTCCGACCCGAGGAAGGCCCACATGGCGACCTTCTCGTTGGACAGCCCGGTGGCCGTGGCGTGGTGGCCGTGGTCGGCGTGGTGGTCCGGGCTGAGGTCGTGCGACGGAGCAAGCGGCAGGTGGTCGGCGGTGGCAGCAGTCATGTCGGTCGACTCAGTTAGTGGGAGGTACCGGCGACGAGTTCGCCGAAGGAGTCGCGGGTCGTGTCGCCGGAAGGGCCGTGGCCTGCGTCGTCGTGATCCTCGTGGGGAGCGGCCGACGGTTCGAGCGACCAGCCGAAGAAGCCGGCGAGGATCCACACGGCACCAACGGCGGCCACCGGCCATGCCCGGTAGAGCATGCCGTAAGCGAGCACCGGGAAGCCGACGGTGGTGATGAGCGGCCACCACGACGGCGAGGGCATATGAATCGAGGCGGGGTCGACCGGATCGTGGGCCAGGACCTGCTCGGCGGTGGCGGCCCGGCGCATGGTGCCGTCTTCGTCTTCCGCGTACTTGCGGTGCCAGAACTCGTCGACAGTATGAACGGTGGGAACAACGTCGAAGTTCCACGGCTTGGGTGGGCTTTCGGTCATCCACTCCACAGTCCGGGCGTCCCACGGGTCGGCCGGGGCCATGACCTTCGACCTGGCCGTCTTCAGCACGTTGGCAAAGAACACCAGGAGCGACACGGCGATGATGAAGGAGCCGATGGTCTCGACGAGGTTCCAGAAGTCGACGCCCATGCCCTTGTCGTAGCGGTAGATGCGGCGGGGCTGGCCCTGGAGTCCAACGATGTGCATCGGTCCGAAGGTCAGGTGCATGCCGATGAGCATGAGCCAGAAGTGCACTTTTCCGAGACGCTCGTTGAGCATCTTGCCGAAAATCTTCGGCCACCAGTAGTAGAAACCGGAGAACAGGCCCATCAACGCCCCGCCAAACAGCACGTAGTGGAAGTGGGCGACCACGTAATACGTGTCGGTCTGCTGGGTGTCGGCCGAGACGACGGAGTGGGTCACGCCGGAGAGTCCGCCGATCACGAACGTGGTGATGAAGCCCACCGAGAAGTACATCGCCGTGGTGAACCGTATGGCCCCGCCCCACAGCGTGGCGGTCCAGTTGAAGACCTTGACCCCCGTTGGCACGGCGATGAACATCGTGGACACGCCGAACGCCGCCGTGGCCACCGGTCCGAGGCCCACGGCGAACATATGGTGGGCCCATACGCCCCAGCCCATGAAGCCAATAGCGATACCGGAAAACACGACCACCGGGTAGCCGAACAGCGGCTTACGGGCGAACGTCGGTAGGACCTCCGACACGATTCCCATGGCCGGCAGAATCAGGATGTACACCTCCGGATGACCGAAGAGCCAGAACAGGTGCTGCCAGAGCACCGGGTCACCGCCCTGGGCGGCGTTGAAGAAGTTACCGCCGAAGGTTCGATCGATCATGAGGAGGAACAGCGCCACGGTGATGATCGGCATGGCGAAGAGCATCAGGAACGAGGCCACAAAGGTCATCCAGGTGAAGACCGGCATCCGGAACAGGGTCATGCCCGGCGCCCGCATGTTGATGATGGTGGCGATGAAGTTCACCGCCGACACGGTGGAACCGATGCCGAGGATCTGGAGGCCGAAGATCCAGAAGTCGATGTTGTGGCCGGGCGAGAAGGTAATGGAGGTGTTCGGGGCGTAACCGAACCACCCGCCGTTGGGCGCGCCGCCCAGGAAGAACGACGAGTACATGAAGAAGCCGCCGAACACGTAGAGCCACCACGAGAAGGCGTTGAGCCGGGGGAAGGCGACGTCGCGAGCACCGATCTGCAACGGCAGGAAGTAGTTGAAGAACGCGCTCGACAGCGGCATCACGACGAGGAACACCATGGTGGTGCCGTGCATGGTGAACATCTGGTTGTAGGTGGCGGCACTGAGGATTTCACCGTTGGGCTTGGCCAGCTGCAAACGGATGAGCAGCGCTTCGATGCCACCGACCACGAACCAGATCAGCGACAGGGCGCCGTACATAATGCCGATGCGCTTGTGGTCGACGGTGGTCAACCACGACACGATGCCCTTGGTCGACTCGACCGGGCGCCGGATAACGCCGGGATCGGCGCTCGGGCCTCGCAACAGTGCGGGCAGGGTGGAGCCTCCGGGAAGAGCCGGTGAGCCGGGGGATGGTTCGAGGACGATCGCCATGTTGGTGGTGACTTTCGTGAGTACGAGGCGAAGCCCGGAGGCTAGGCCTTCAACGATTGGAGGTAGGCAACGAGTTCTTCGATCTCGGTGTCGGTGAGCTTGCGGATGACCATGCGGGAGCCCGGTTTGAACTCCTGCGGGTTGCGCAGCCAAGCCGTGAGATTGCGGGTGTTGTTCTCGGCGATGGCGCCCGCGAAATGCTTGCGGATGGCGAAGTGGGTGAGGTTCGGGCCGATCTTGACGGCGTCGTTGACCTTGTTCGGTTCAACCCAGTGACACGCCGTGCAGCCACCGCCGCCGGCGAACAATTTCTCCCCCGCAATGGCGAGTTCGCTGGTCATTTTGGCCGCCGGCGCCGAGATCGAGGCCCGCCAGGCTTCGAAATCGGCTGGCGAATCGACCTTGACCTTGAACCGCATGTTGGCGTGCGAGGTACCGCAGAACTCGGCGCACTGGCCGTAGATCATTTTCCCGGCGTCGGCCGGATCAGCCTCGATGGTCAACTTGTTGATACGGCCCGGGATCGAATAAATCTTGCCGGCCAACTTGGGCACCCAGTAGTTGTGCATCACGTCGCCCGACGTGATGTGGAGCCGAACCTTCTTACCGGCGGGGATATGCAGTTCGTTGGCCGTCGAAATGACGGGCCCATCCTGGGCCACGAGGTTGGCGATCTGGCGGGGTTCGCGTCCTTCGGCCTTGGCGTCGTCGACATCGAGCGGATCGTCGCCGGTAACGAGGCGCGGGTTCATGTCGAACTTGCCGGTCTGGGGATACTGGTACTCCCAGAACCACTGGTGGCCAATGACGGTGATGTCGAGCGCGTTCTTCGGCTCTTCGGAGATCTCGAAGATCTTGCCGACCGAGAGGATGCCGACGACGGCCAGGAGGGCGGCGGGGGCGGCGGTCCAGGCGATCTCGCCGGCGGTGTTGCCGTGCACCTGCTTGGGAATGTGGTCCTCACCCTTGCGGCGATAGCGAACCACGCAGAACATGATCAACCCGTAGACGAGGATGCCGATGGCGATGGCAATCCAGAACACCGGAATAGCCAAGGAGTTGATGGACCGTGCCTGCGGACCGTCGACGTTCAGCGTGCTTTGCGGGTTCTTTTCGCAGGCGCTGAGCACCGAGGCGGCCAGCACGGCGGCAACAGGGAGAAGGCGGGACCAACGTGAACGCACAAGACGAGTGTCCTCCAGGTTTGACCGACTGACCAAATTTCTCGTACGTCGAAAGGCCATGAAACATACTGACGTATCCGAAGTGGCGTTGGGAGGCATGGAACCGCTCACTTGGATTCGACCGCTTTCTCGGTGGTGCCGGCGGTGCTGCCCTCGGTGGAGCCGGCGGTGGTGCTGTGGCCTTCGCCGCCCTTTTCGTGATGCTCGAACGTTCGCTTGCCGCTGACCAGACCGGCTGTTCCCATGGCGCCTACGGCGAGAACCGTCACGGCAATGGCGGCCACCATCATGCGGCGAGTGATCTTGGGACGAGACGCCAGGATGATGCCGCCGAAGAACACGGCGGCGGCAAAGATCAGCACGATGATCCACGACGCGGTCTTGTTCACCGCCAGCAGCGTCCGCGAGATGGCCACCGCGGTGACGGCGATCAGGCCGGTCACCGCCACGGGGAGACCGAATGGAAGGGTGATCCCGTCGGACACTCGACGGGCGGCGGCGGGAACGTAGGCCGGACCCTCGCGGCCGGAGCTGACGAAAGCGGCGACCCCGGACGCGGCCAGGATCACCACGCCGGCGGCAAAGAACGGAGCGCCAAGAGCGGCGCCACCGACCACACATCCGGCCCCGAGGGCGGCGCCGATGGGAGCGAATGACGACGGCACGGCGACGGAGCGGGCTGGATCGATGTCACCGGTAAAGACGAACCGGTCGGCGGCTCCGGTACCGACGATGCCGGCGGCGCCGAGGAACGCGCTGAGTACGGCGGCGCCGAAGAGCACCGCCAGACCGAGGCGATCCGTTGACTGCGATGCGTAGACCAGGGCGGCCACCAGCGACAGGGCGCTGGTGACGAACAAGGTGCGTGAACCAAGGTTGATCATGCTTCTGTTCCGGCCTCTTCGACGAGTGTCACTTGTAGAGAAAAATGAGGAGATAGACGATGATCCAGACCGCCAGGGCGGCGTGCTGGAGCCAGGCGGCGGCCAGGGCGGCATGGGGCTGCGTGGCGGTGGCCTGGGCGGTGACGACCCGGGCCAGGCCGAGGCCGACCGATACGAGGGCCACGACTCCGGCAACGATGGCGATGGTCAGGAGGGCGTAGGCGTGGAGCCACCACGGCAGTGCGTTGGCCGCCGCCCCCCAGCCGTTGCCGATGAACCACATGATGTTGAGGGCCGCGAGATCGGTAAGTACGGCGATCCCGAAACCGGCCCCGGCCCATCGACGGTTGCCGACCCGCAGCGACGTGACGCCCCAGCCCACGGCCAGCGACGCCAGGATGAGTGTGAAGAACACGATGAACGCGGCGTAATTGTTGAACGTCATCGACGACGGAAAGAACGACTCGCCGGGGTTCGACCGGCGGATGGAGTAGCGGGTGGTGGCGTAGGCCCCGCCGAGAGCAGCGGCACTCATGACCACGGCGACGACTCCGGCAAGGGCCGCCACCAGCGCGGGCGTGGTGGCCCGGCCAGTTGTAGAGACAGGGGCCGGGGTGGCAGCCATTACAGGTTCTCCTCATCGAAGGGGACGAGATGCGATGCGTCGTTGGAGCCCGGCAGCCGCTCGGCGCCGACCAGTCCGAGCAGGGTGAGCGCCAGGGCGGCCGCCAGGAGGAGCCCGCCGAGGAGAACGAGCGCACTGAGGGCGGGGGCCGATGACGTGGGGTTGTCACGGTTGGCGAGAGCGGCCAGGCCCACAGTGCCGAGCACGGCGCCACCCAGGGCGGCCAGGGCGGCGAGCCCGGCCAGGGGCTTCGGGATGGCCCGTCCGAGGGCGATCGGAGCAAGTTCGCCGATGCCGATCACACCAGCGACAACGGGTAGCCCGATGGCCAGCACGAAGATCTGACTGATCGTCCAGATCGGTCCCTGGCTGAGTCCGTCGAGACCGCGGGCGGCGGCGATAAGGACGTTCACCGCGGCCAGCACCAGCAGCAGAGGGACGCCCACCGCTCCGAGGAGCGACACGTCGGGTTTGAACCCACCGGCCAGCGAGCCGAGCCAGACCAGCACCAGCAGGGCGACAGGAATCACGATCAGCGACGTGAACCAGCGATTGGTCGGCTGCAGGAACGAGTCCCCGGCCGTGCCGCCGCCGAGCCAGGCGAACAGCGAGAGCGCGGCAGCAACACCCACGAGGTAGGCGGCGACCGGACCACCGAGGAGCGAGCGGCCGGTGCGGCTCACGATTATTTCGCCGACAATGCCGAGAACCGGGATGAGGAGGAGATACATATCGGGACGGGTGGTGAAGCGAACGAGATGGGACCAGACGAGTTCGGAGCCCTCGGTCGACCCGAACGTTCCCCCGAAGTGTTGATCGATATAGAGGAGCAGCAGGCCGCTGAGGTGGGCCGGGATGGTGATGATCGACACGGCGGCGGTCACGAAACTGGCCCAGGTGAAGGGCCGCAGCAGGTCGAGCG